>MGWS01000018.1:140329-238812 GCA_001801105.1 Gallionellales bacterium GWA2_60_18 | reverse complement strand
TCAGGATCACCGGGCAATCCACCGCTTCGGCGAAGCCCATGTTGGCGATGTCGTTCGCGCGCAGGTTGATCTCGGCGGGACTGCCCGCGCCCTCGACCACGACGACCGGATATTGCCCGCTCAGACGCCGGTGCGACTCCAGCACCGCGGCGCGCGCGGTGCTCTTGTAGTCGTGATAGACCAGCGCATCCATGTTGCCGATGGCGTGGCCGTGGATGATGACCTGCGCGCCGGTGTCGCTGTTCGGCTTGAGCAGCACCGGGTTCATGTCGGTGTGCGGCGCGAGTCGTGCGGCCTGCGCCTGCACCGCCTGCGCGCGGCCGATCTCGCCGCCGTCGGCGGTGACCGCGCTGTTCAGCGCCATGTTCTGCGGCTTGAACGGCGCGACGGAAACCTCCTGCCGCACCAGCCAACGACACAGTGCGGCGACCAGCGTGCTCTTGCCCGCATCGGAAGTGGTGCCCTGCACCATTACGGTGATGCTCTTCATCGTTCGACCCGTCCCAACGCTTCAGCCAGACGCGCCCACTGCGCCTCGTCGTGCGGCAGGCCGAAACGCACACTGGCGGGTTGCTCGAATAAGCGCGTCAATATGCTCTGCCTAGCCAGTTGCTCATGCACACTCACGGCACCCGCGCAGCGCACCCACTGGAACAGGCAGCATCCGCCCGATGGCTTCAGATCATGCGCGCGCAGCAGCTCGGCCAGACGCTGCGCCGCCGCCGGCAGAGACTTGCGCGTCGCGCGCTGCCATTCCGTATCGCGTAGCGCGAGCGTGGCGACATAGCGCGACGGCGCGGCGACAGGCCAGGGACCGAGCAACTCCGCGAGCTGCTGCAACAGATTTTCTTCTGCCAGCACGAAGCCGACACGCGCACCGGCCAAGCCGAAGAATTTGCCCAGCGAACGCAACACGATCAGGCCCGGCAGCGGGCAGACGGACGCGAGGCTGTGCTCGGGCGCGGCATCGATGAACGCCTCGTCCACCACCAACCAGCCGCCGCGCGCGGCCAGCCGCGCGCGCAGGTTCAGCAACTCGTCGCGACTGAATAATTTGCCGGTGGGGTTGTTCGGGTTGACGATGACTTTCACATCCGCATCGGCCTGGAATATCTCTTCGGCGGGAACACCGGCAACTTGGTGTCCGCAGCGTTGCCAGGCATGCGCGTGCTCGGCGTAGCTGGGTGCGACCAGCGCGACCTTCGAAGGCGAACGCAGCGAGGGCAGGCTCTGAATCGCAGCCTGCGAACCGGATACCGCGAGCAGTCTCGTCGTGCCGTAACAAGCGCATGCGGCGGCGACCAGCCCGTCGTCGTCCTGCGGCAACGCTTGCCATATCTCGGCGGAAACAGGGGGAACCGGCCAGCCGTTGGGGTTGATGCCGGCCGACAAATCGAGCCACTCGTTTTCGGGAATGCCGTAACGCTGCGCTGCCGCGCGCAGCCTGCCACCGTGTTCAAGCATGTTGCCACCCCGCAATCAGCAACGCACCCGATGCGATCACACCCAGCCACAGGTACAAGGTATGACGCACCAGCCGCACCGCGCGCGCGATGTCCGCTGCACCCGCTGCGTTACCGCAGCCCAGCGCAGGGCGCTGCTCCAGCATACCGTGATAAATCGCCGCGCCGCCGAGTTGCACTTGCAGCGCGCCCGCACCGGCAGCCATCACCGGCCCGGCGTTCGGGCTCTCCCAGACGGCGGCCTGTGCGCGCCAGCAGTGCAACGCGCTGCGCGTGTGTCCGATCAGTGCGTAGCTCAATGCGGTCAGGCGCGCCGGTACGAAGTTCAGCACATCGTCCAGCCGCGCCGCCGCCCAGCCGAATTCGTTGTAGCGCGCATTGCGATAGCCCCACATCGCATCCAGCGTGTTGCTCAAACGGTACAGCAGCGCGCCCGGCGCGCCCGCGACGACGAACCAGAACAGCGCGCCGAAGATCGCATCGTTGCCGTTTTCCAGCACCGACTCTACGGTCGCACGCGCGACGCCCTCCTCGTCCAGTTGGCTGGTATCGCGGCTGACCAGCATGCCGACGGCCTGTTGCGCGGCGGGCAAATCACCGGCGGAAAACGCTTCCGCGACGCGGTCTGCGTGTTCGCCCAAACTGCGCGGCGCGATTGCGAAATACAGCAGCACGATGGAAAACAGCACGCCGAATATTGCGAGCTGTTGCAGCCATGCGGCGAGCGCCGCGAGCGGGAGCAGCAATGCGCATACCGCGACGATGCCGCGCACGTAGCGCGAAGCAGGCGAGAGCTCTACTCCGCCGTAGACAATTTTCTCGATGCGCTTTGCCAGGCTGCCGAAACCCGCCAGCGGATGGAAACGGCGCGGCTCACCCAGCAGACGGTCGAGCGACACCGCCGCCAGCAGCGTCAGCGGGATGCTCAGGCCATGCATGAATTCCGCCGTCTGCATCATTCCTGCGCCCGATTTCCCCAGCGATCTTCGAACAGCATTTCAGCTAGCGGTTGCGGCGTGCGCCAGCCTTCCAGTTGCAGCATCGGCGCGGGATAAAATTCCTCGACTTGGCCCAGACACAGGATCGCGACCGGCTTGCCGCCGGACGGAATGTCCAGCAAGGCCGCGAGCGCCTGCGGATCGAACAGGGAAACCCAACCCATGCCCAAGCCTTCCGCACGCGCCGTCAGCCACATGTTCTGGATCGCGCAGGCTACCGAGGCCAGGTCCATTTCCGGCAAGGTGCGGCGACCGAAAACGTGGGATTCGCGCTGATCCATCAGGGCCGCCACCCAGAGTTCGGCACAGTCGCGCACGCCTTCCACCTTGAGCCGCAGGAATTCGCTCGCTCGCTCGCCCAGCGCCTGTGCGGTCAACTGCCGCTCCGCTTCGACCAATGCATAAACTTGCTCGCGTAGCGCGGGATCGCCGATGCGGATGAAGCGCCAAGGCTGCATCATCCCGACGCTGGGCGCCTGGTGGGCGGCATGCAGGATGCGCTGCAAAACTTCGCCGGGGACAGAGCCGCCGCAAAAATGCCGCATGTCGCGCCGCTCGGCGATCACGCGATACACGGCGGCGAGCTCGGTGTCGGAATAGCGATGCGGCAGACTCATGAATCGCTTACAGGTCGATGCCGGGCTGGGCGCGCACGCCGGCACGGAAGGCGTGCTTGGTGTCCTGTATCTCGCTCACGGTATCCGCGATGTCGAGCAGGCATTGGGGCGCGGCGCGGCCGGTGACGACGACATGCTGCATAGTCGGACGGGCCGCCAGATCGGCGCACACCTGCTGCACATCCAGATAGCCGTAATTGAGCAGATAGGTCAGTTCGTCCAGCACCACCAAGTGCAGTGAGGCATCGCGCAACAGGCCCTGTGCGACAGACCAACCGCGCTGGGCCGCCGCGATGTCAGCGTCGCGGTTTTGCGTCTCCCAGGTAAAGCCGTCGCCGACGACATGCCATTGCACGCCGGGCTGGCCGCCCAGGAATTTTTCTTCGCCGGTGTCGCGGCGGCTCTTGATGAATTGCACCACGCCCGCCTTGAGGCCGTAGCCCAGCGTGCGCGCCACCATGCCGAAGGCGGAGCTGGATTTGCCCTTGCCGTTGCCGGTCAACACCAGCAACAGCCCCTTGTCCTGTTCGGCGCGCGAGATCGCCGCGTCCACCACGGCTTTCTTGCGCGTCATGCGTTGCCGGTGCCGGGTATCGCTATCCGGCATGATGCATGCGGGCAGCGTCGTCGCGACGCGCGAGCAGCACATACAGCAGCACAGCGGGAACCAGATACACCACCGCGCCGGTCAGATACGGCAGATAGTATTGCGTCACGCGCCCGGCATATTCCGCGAAGCTCAATTCGGGGAAGCGGCCAGAGAACAGGTAGAACGCGCCGTTGGAGATCAGAAATGCCACGCTGATTGCGGCGAAGGAGATTCCGGCGAACATGCCCAGACCGCGCAGGTTATCCTGATGACGTCGCGCAAGGTGACGGCCCGCATACCACAACACCGCATAGGTCGGGATCAGAAACCAGTAGGCCGACGTCACGCAATAATCGCTGACGCCCAGATGGGTGATCGCCACGTAATCCAGCACACCCGCTTCGAGCAGCAGGCCGGCGAACAACAGCGGGCTGGCAATGAAAAACCCGGCCAGCAAGAACACCGCCAGCGAAGCATCCGGCAGATGCAGCGAACTGCCGAAATGGTGCATGCGCGTGGCAGCCATCAATGCGACCAGCGCCAGGCCGATCAACAACGGGCGTCGGGATATCTGTTTCATATTGCTCTCCTTAAGAATGACTGAACGATCTGTAAAAACCGCCATCCCGCACTTGCGCCGGGATGGCGATGCTGCATTTAGTTTCCGGGCCGGTAATTCAGCGTGAAGTATACCCCACGCCCCGGCTGGTTAAAGTACTGCGCGGTCTCGTAGCGCTTGTCCAGCAAGTTGTCGATGCGCCCCTGCAACAGCCAGTCCGCCGCGAAACGATATTCCGCGCGCACATCCAGCAGGCCGTAGCCGCCCAGTCGTTTGGCAGCGGTATTGGCCAGGTCGTCGAAGCGGCGCCCTTCCGCGTACAGCGAGCTCGCCATCCGCCAATCGCCGAACTGACGCGCGACTTCGATCCGCATCGATTCGGTTGCGCGGCGATCCAGCAGCTTGCCCTGATTCGCGCCGGAAATCTGACGCGGATCCTGCAGGGTCAGCATCGTGTCGATATCCCACTCCGCCAACTGCGCTGCAAGTTGCGCCTCCACGCCAGTCAAACGGGCCTTGTTTACATTGACCGCAGGATATCCTGAAATCAAATCCGTCACGTCGGTTTGATAAGCGTTGAGCGACCAATTCCCGATTGCATTTCTTCCCGACAGGCCCAACTCCATACTTTCTGACCGCTCCGGTCGATTGGTAGCCGTACCGAATCCCGGATAGTACAGTTGATTGAAGGTCGGGGCCTTGAACGCCGTGCCATAGGAAACCGTCAGGCGCATCGCGTCGTTGATCGCATAGCCGTAACCCAAGCCGCCAGTATTATGTCCACCGAACTGCTGGTTGTCGTCGCGGCGCAAGCTGGCCTGCATGCTGTGCGCGCCGAACTCGCCCTGATATTGCCCGAACAGCGCGCGGTTGCTGCGTGCGGTCTGCGCATAGACACGACTGCTTTCGATACGGTCCTGCTGATAATCCAATCCTGCAGTGAGCAATTGTTCCGCGCCCAGCGCGAAGTCGTTCTGCCAGGACAGACTGTCGCGCCGGGTGTTGTAGCGATCAACATACACACCGTTAAAGAACAGGTCGGAATCGTCCCGGCTGAATCCGCCACGCAGTGTCATATTCCAGGCTTGCAGCGGTGAAAACTTCAGCGAGCCCCCTAGCACCTGCTGTGCCGCCCTGGTTTCATTCCCGGCGGAGCTGCTGCCATCCGACTTGCTGAAACTGTCCGTCTGGAGCGCATTGAAATCCACGATCATGTTGTTGTCGAAGCGGTAACCGCCATTCAATCCAAGCGACAAATTATGATAACCGTCTTTGTCCGGCTCGATCACATAACACCCCGCCCCGCCGGGAGAGGGCTTGCCGTTACAGGCATTGAATCCCGCAATGTCCTGCTGATTGAGTCTGGCGCTGAACCAGCCTAGCTCGCCGCCCCCGTTCAGCCCGACCGTGGCGGTTGCCGTGCCATAGCTGCCTGCGGTCGCGCTGAACGAAGGCGCCAGCGCACCGCCGCCCTTGCGGGTGAATATCTGGATCACCCCGCCGATCGCCTCCGAGCCGTATAGGCTGGCGCGCGGGCCGCGCACAATCTCGATGCGTTCAATCTGCGCGACGGGGATATCCTGGAACGATGCTTTGCCGTTCGTTGCCGAACCGACCTTGATCCCGTCCATCAACACCAGCACGTGATCGGAGTTGGTTCCGCGCAAGTACACCGAAGTATCCTTGCCTGCCCCGCCTTTGTTACTGATGGTCAAGCCCGCCACGCCACGCAGCACATCCGGCAGGGATTGCGCTTGCAGGCGTTCCATATCCTGGCGGGTGATGACGGTGACTGAAGCCAGCGTCGCATCGGCGGATTGCGCGGTGCGCGTGGCGGTGACCACCACCTCGTCGAGAGAGTTTGCCGTTTCGGCACAAGCAAAAAAGGGGAGTAAGATCGCACCGAACAGTGCGACTGTGATTAGTTTCTGCTTCATTGTGCTTTCCTGAACAAGTTCCAAGCGACCCCGTTGGAACGTTATTGAACACAGGAAATGCGGAGGGAGAAAAAGGGCAGGCGTGCGACTTGAAGCATCGGATGACGACCGTCCATGCCGCCTCCCGCAGCATTTCCTGAACCTCGCCCAAGGCCGGTCTCCGGGCTCGCGAGTCTTGATCTGCCGCCTTCCCATGATTGCTCACAGTGGCATGTTGGCAGATCCGCACTCGCTTACCGTTGCGGGGGCAGCACAGGCATCGGGGTATTCCCTCACCTGTTTCCCGTTTAACCCGTCTGCGTGCAGACGGGAACCTTAAAGCGGCGCGCACTTTACCATAACCCTGCCGCGCCTTGTTGAAGCGACGCGCGCGCCCCTACAAACCGCTTGCACAAGTCCGCGTTAGCGTTTGACTTATCAGCACTTTTCAAATTATAGTCAGAATATGGAAAGCGAACTGAACGCGTTGGAAGGCAAGTTGATGCAGCTGATACAAGTCAGCGGCAAATTGCGCGCGGAGAATCACCAACTGCGCCAGGAGTTGGCGCACGCACTCAGCGGCAACCGCCAGTGCAGCGACAAGATCGAGACGGCGAAGTCGCGTCTGGAGAATTTGCTGGCCGCCCTTCCCGAAAACACCCCATGAGCGCCACAACCAAGACCCTGGACATCAAGCTGCTCGACCGCGAGTTGCGCGTCGCCTGCCCCGAGGAGGAGCGCGGCGAATTGCTCGATGCGGTGGCCTATCTGGACAAGAAGATGCGCGACATCCGCGACGCCGGCAAGATCGCCAGCGTCGAGCGCATCGCCCTGATGGCGGCGCTCAACATCGCCCACGAACTGCTCACCATCAAGGTCGGGCGCGGATTTGACCTCGCGGAGTTTAAGCGTAGAATGAATTCCATGGAGACAGCGATAGACGAGGCTCTGGCCGATCAGGATACGCTGTTCTGAGTTGTCCCCTGCGGTGTTCGTCAGGCCCATAATTCTTTGAACCAATAAGCTATGCTTAAGGCCGCGACCCTCAATGTCACTGTTGTGCGCGTCCCTTGCGGACGTACCTGATGTGACCGGGAAGTTGCCCACTTGAACCCAGGTTCAAGATATTGGGTCAACGGCACAGGCGGGGGGCTTGATTCCAGTGCGACCTTTATGGTCGCACTTTTTGTTTGCGGACAGGGAACATGCGCTACTGGCTGATGAAATCCGAACCTTCCGATTGCAGCATCGACGATCTCGCCGCAATGCCGGGGCAGACCGTAGCCTGGTACGGCGTGCGCAACTATCAGGCGCGCAACTTCATGCGCGACCAGATGCAGGTCGGCGACGGCGTGCTGTTCTACCACTCCAACTGCGCCGAACCCGGCATCGCCGGCATCGCGCGCGTCGCCAGCCACGCTTATCCCGACGCCACGCAGTTCGACCCGGAGAGCTGCTACTTCGAGCCGAAGAGCATGCCGGAACAGCCGCGCTGGATCAACGTGGATGTGCAGCTGCTGCAGAAGGTCGCGCTCATCCCCATCGCCGAACTGCGCCGGCATCCCGAACTGGCGCGCATGCGCACGCTGCAAAAAGGCAACCGCCTGTCCATCACGCCGCTCGACCCGGCGGAGTGGAAGTTCATCACGACACGTCTGGTGAAAAGCTGATGGAATGGTATGCGGCTTATCTGACACTCGGCGCCATCACCGGCTTCCTCGCCGGCCTGTTCGGCGTCGGCGGCGGGCTGGTGCTGGTGCCGGTGCTGCTGATGCTGTACGACGCCCAGCGCTTCGGCGCCGAATACACCTTGCATCTCGCCCTCGGCACCTCGATGGCGACCATCATCTTCACCTCGCTCTCCAGCCTGCGCAAACACCACCAGCACGGCGCGGTGAACTGGCAGGTCGTGCGCCGCATCACCCCCGGTATCCTGCTCGGCACCGCGCTGGGCGCACTGTTCGCCTCATCCATCCCCGCGCGCGGGCTGGGCATCTTCTTCACCCTGTTCGTCTATTTCGCCGCCGCGCAGATCCTGCTCGGCAAGACCCCGCACCCCTCGCGCCAGTTACCCGGCACGGCAGGCATGACGTTCGCGGGCACCCTCACCGGATGGATCAGCAGCCTGGTCTCCATCGGCGGCGGCACGATCATCGTGCCCTTCCTCATCTGGTGCAACGTCCCGATACGCCACGCCATCGGCACCGCCTCCGCCATCGGCTTCCCCATCGCCGTCGGCGGCACGCTCGGCTACATCGCCGGTGGCGCGCATACCGGCGGCCTGCCGGAAATGCATCTCGGCTACGTCTACCTGCCCGCCCTGTTCTGGGTCGCGCTCGCCAGCGTGCTCACCGCACCGCTGGGAGCGAAGGCCGCACACCGCATGAAAGTGGAATTGCTGCGCAAGCTGTTCGCCGTGCTGCTGATCGTGTTGGCGACGAAGTTGCTGTTGAAGGTGCTGGGGTGAGCCAAAGCCAAGGCTCATTGTTGACGGCAGGCAAGGTGTGAAAGCCGAGATCAGCAGCCACACTCTGCCAGCAGATTATTGCGTTCAAGCCCCCAGATATGCCCGCTGCACCGCATCGCTCCCCAGCAACTCGCCCGCCGCGCCCGACAGGGTGATCGTCCCGCTTTCCATCACATAGCCGCGCTGTGCGACCTGCAGGGCGAGTTTCGCGTTCTGCTCGACCAGCAGGATGCTCATGCCGAGCGCGGCGATGTCGCGGATGGTTTCGAATATCTTTTGCACCATCAGCGGCGCCAGCCCCATGCTGGGTTCGTCCAGCATCAGCAGGCGCGGGCGGCTCATCAGCGCGCGCGCCATCGCGACCATCTGCTGTTCGCCACCGGAGAGCGTTCCGGCCAGTTGCCCGCGGCGCTCGGCCAGGCGCGGGAACAGCTCGTACATGCGCGCCAGGTCTGCCGCGATTTCGGGCGCGTCGTCGCGGCTGTATGCGCCCATCAGCAGGTTCTCTTCCACCGTCAGGCGCGCGAATACACCGCGCCCTTCCGGCACCAATGCGATGCCCATACCCGCGCGCCGGTGCGCCGCGACGTTGTGCAGGCTCTTGCCGTCATAATGTATCTGCCCGCCGGACGGATGCAGTAGTCCCGCCAGCGTCTTCAGTGTGGTGCTCTTGCCCGCGCCGTTGCTGCCGATCAGCGTGACCAGTTCGCCCGGGCCGATATGCAGATCGATGCCTTTCACCGCATGGATGCCGCCGTAGGAGACCCTGAGATCGCGCACTTCGAGCAGGGGTGCAGAGTTGGTTTCATGCATCATCAAAGCCCCTCACCCCTGCCCCTCTCCCGCCTGCGGGCGAGGGGTTTCTTGTCCCAGATAAGCGTCGATCACCGCAGGATCGTTGCGCACCTCTTCCGGCATGCCTTCGGCGATCTTTTTGCCATAGTCCAGCACCGCAACGCGGTCGCACAGCCCCATGATGAATTTCACGTCATGTTCGATCAGCAGCACCGTAACGCCATCGGTGCGGATGGTCTGCAGCAGCACCTTGAGGCTCCCGGTCTCGGTGGCGTTCATGCCGGCGGCAGGCTCGTCCAGCGCGAGCAGCTGCGGCTCAGTCGCCAGCGCACGGGCGATCTCGAGACGGCGCTGTTCGCCGTAGGAAAGATGTTTGGCCAGCGTATGCTCGTCCCGCTCCACGCCCACGTAACGCAACAGTTCGCGCGCACGCTGCGTGATGGCGCGTTCCTCGTCGCGCGTGCCGCGGTCGTGCAGCAATGCGCCGAACACCCCGGCGCGGGTACGCACATGGCGCCCGATCATCACGTTCTCCAGCGCGCTGAGGTTGGCGAACAGGCGGATGTTCTGGAAGGTGCGCGCGATGCCGGCGCGGGCGAGGACATGCGGTTTGGCGCCGCGATAATCGTTGCCATCGAAGCGGAATTCGCCCGCGCTCGGCTGGTACAGGCCGGTGATGACATTGAATAGCGTGGTCTTGCCTGCGCCGTTCGGCCCGATCAGGCCGTATATCTCGCCGCGCCGGATGCGTAGCGACACGTCATCCAGCGCGCGCAGGCCGCCGAATTGCTTGCCGATGGCATTCAGCTGTAGCAGCGCTGTCATGTCTGTCTGCATCATGCCGTTTCCGTCACTTCATCGGTATCCAGCTCACGGCGCCGCACCTTCGATGGCAGCAGCCCGGCCGGGCGATACAGCATCATCACGATCAAGGCACCGCCGAACAGCAGCATGCGCAGGCTCTCCGGATCGATGATGATCTGGCCGAACAGGGCTTGCTGCAAGGGCGCTGCACCATGGCGCAGCGCTTCCGGCAGCAGTGCCAGCAGGATGGCGCCGAGGATCACGCCGGCGATGTTGCCCATGCCGCCCAGCACCACCATGCACAGCACCATGATGGATTCCATCAGGCTGAAGCTCTCCGGGCTGACGAAGCTCTGGAATCCGGCGAACAATGCACCGGACACGCCGCCGAACGTGGCACCCATCGCGAAGGCCAGCAGCTTGAGGTTGCGCGTGTCGATGCCCATCGCGGCGGCGGCGATCTCGTCCTCGCGGATCGCCATCCAGGCACGGCCGATGCGCGACCCTTCGAGCCGGTGCGAAACGAATATCGCCAATGCGGCGATGGCAAGGAACAGGTAAAAATACAGGTGTACCGAGGGTAGCGTGATGCCGAGGATTTCCTGCGAGCTATTCAGCGATGCGCCGGCCACGCTGACCGGATCGATACGGCTGATGCCCTGCGGGCCGTTGGTCAGGTTGACCGGCGCGTTCAGGTTGTTCAGGAAGATGCGGATGATCTCGCCGAAGCCGAGCGTGACGATGGCCAGGTAGTCGCCGCGCAGGCGTAGCGTCGGCGCGCCAAGCAACACGCCGAACCCGCCCGCCAGCAAGGCAGCCAGCGGCAGGACGAGCCAGAATGACAGGTGCGCGCCTTCCGGAAACAGCAGCGGGAAGGCAAGCGCCAGTTGTGGCGAGCCGGCCAGCGCGTAGCAATACGCGCCTACCGCAAAGAATGCGATGTAGCCAAGATCGAGCAGGCCCGCATAGCCCACCACGATGTTCAGCCCGAGCGCCAGCATGATGTAGAGCAGGGCGAAATCCGCGATGCGCACCCAGCCGCGCCCGAGCAGCGCGTCGATGACGAAGGGCAGGAGCAGCAACGCGGCGAACAGCAGCCAGAATTTCAGCGTCCGGCTTCCCTCTCCCCCAACCCCTCTCCCGCCTGCGGGCGAGGGGAGCGAAAACTTGAATTTACGCGCGTTCGGCAATGCGCTCTCCCAGCAGGCCGGACGGCCTGAATACCAGCACCGCGATCAGCACGAAGAAGGCGAACACGTCCTGATAGTTGCTGCCCATGAAGCCGCCGGTCAGGTCGCCGATGTAGCCCGCGCCCAGGCTCTCGATCAGCCCCAGCAACATTCCGCCCAGCATCGCGCCGCGCAGGTTGCCGATGCCGCCCAGCACGGCGGCGGTGAAGGCCTTCAGGCCGAGCAGAAAGCCCATGTAGTAATGCGCGATCCCGTAGTTTGCGCTCACCATCAATCCGGCCACGGCGGCCATCGCCGAGCCGAGCATGAAGGTGATGGAGACCACGCGGTTGATGTCCACGCCCATCAGTTGCGCGGCGTGCTGGTTTTCGGCCACCGCGCGCATCGCGCGCCCGAGGCGGGTACGGTGCACCACGAACATCAGCCCGGCCATGATGCCCAGCGCCGCGAGGAAGATGACGATCTGGATGTCGTTGACGATGGCGCCGGCGATGACGTGCGGGGTGTTGTCGATCAATTGCGGGAAGGCATGGTATTCACGCCCCCAGATCATCATGGCCAGGTTCTGCAACACCATGGACATGCCGATCGCGGTGATCAGCGGCGCCAGGCGCGGCGCATGGCGCAACGGACGGTAGGCGACGCGCTCGATGCCGTAGCCCAGCACCATGCAGCCCAGCATCGCAAACAGCAAGCCGAGCGCCAGCGCCAGCGCCGGCGGCACGCCCCAGCCGAGCAGTGCGGTCAGTGCGGTCAGCGACAGCATCGCACCGACCATCACCACCTCACCGTGGGCGAAGTTGATCAGGCCGAGGATGCCGTACACCATGGTGTAACCGAGCGCGACCAGCGCATACACGCTGCCCTGTATCAGGCCGTTGATGATCTGCTGAAGGAAGGTTTCCATGTTTACCAAACAAAAACGACACGCTGTTAACGTGTCGTCTCGTGTTTTACGGCTGCCGCATCACTGTGCCGCAGCACCCAATGTTTCCAGCGCCTGCCACTTGCCCTGCTGTACCTGGTACAAGGTCACGGCACCGCCCTTGAGGTCGCCCTTTTCGTCGAATTGTATCTTCGCCGTCACGCCATCGTGCGAGATGCCGCCCAGCAACGGCAGGTATTTGGCTGGCTCGGCCGAATCGGCTTTCTGCATCGCCGCTATCATCACGTTGACCGCATCGTAGCAATACGGCGCATACAGCTGGATCGGCTGCTTGAACTGCGCCTCGTAGCGCTGCGCGAAATCCTTGCCGCCCGGCATCATATCCAGCGGCACGCCAGGCAGCGAGGCATAGGCGCCTTCCGCCGCCGCCCCACCGTTCTCGATCAGCTTGGGTGTATAGCCACCGTCACCCATCACGAATTTGGCGGGGATTCCCAGCGCCTTCATCTGCTTGAGCATGGGCGCGCCCTGCGGATCCATGCCGCCAAAGAAGATCAGATCAGGCTTTTTGCCCTTGATCAGGGTCAACACGGCAGTGAAATCCACCGCCTTGTCGGTGGTGTATTCGTGAGCCACGATCTGTGCGCCGCTGGCCTTGGCAGACTTGACAAATTCATCCGCCAGGCCCTGGCCGTAGGCGGTGCGGTCGTCGATCACCGCAATCTTTTTCGCCCCCAGTTTCTTTGTGGCGAACTCACCCAGCACCTTGCCTTGCTGGCCGTCGTTGGCCATCACCCGGAATGCGGTGTTGAAGCCCTGCGCGGTGTAGGCCACGGCGGTGGCCGAGGGAGATATCTGCGGGATGCCGTTGTCGTGATAGATGCGCGAGGCGGGGATGGTAGTGCCGGAATTCAGGTGGCCGATCACACCGTTGACTTTGGCATCCACCAGTTTCTGCGCCACGATGGTGGCGGTCTTGGGGTCGGTCTGATCATCTTCGCTGAGTAGCTCGAAATGCACCTTCTGGCCGCCGATGCTGATGCCTCTGGCGTTGGCATCCTCGATCGCCATGCGCGTGCCGTTCTCATTGTCCTTGCCGATGTGTGCCTGCGGCCCGGTGAGCGGCGCGGATGCGCCGATGCGCACCGTCAGCACCATGGCAGATTCGGTCGGCGTGGATGCCGCAGTCTGGGCAGGCATGGCGGCCTGTTCGTTGGAAGAATTGCCGCAGGCGACCAGCGACAGCGTCAGGATGGCAGGCAACAGCGGACGTGCGAAACGGAATGGCATGGCAGACCCCTTGGAAAAGTGCCCGGATTATGCGGAGGGCGCGCCGGAATTGTCAATTTACGGCAACAAAAAAGCCGGCTTGCGCCGGCTCTTTTGCGTGCTGCAAAGTGCTTACAGACCGAGGATGAAGGTAACCAGTTCCTTCATGTCGGCATCGCTGACCTTGGGATTGGCCGGCATGGGCATGGAACCCCAAACGCCGCTACCGCCCGCTTTGATCTTGGCGCTCAGCTTGTCTGCCGCAGTGGCGTCGCCCTTGTACTTGGCGGCGACATCCTTCCACGCCGGGCCGACCATCTTCTTGTCGATGGAGTGGCAGGCGACGCAGTTGTTCTTCTTTGCAGAAGCTGGCATGTCGGCGGCCATTGCGCTGCCGGCAACCATCAGACCCGCTGCCACGGTCATGCTTACGATAATGGATTTCATGTTCTCTCCGTTAAATATTCAAAAATTACGTTGGACTACATACTGAAGGGCTTACCTCCAACATGGATTTTATACAACTCCGTCCGCTTTGCAAAGCGTACACCACGGCGGCAAGACAATAACGCCGGTGCCCGGCAGGGCGTTGACAAGACCCTTACAGCGACAGGATGAATTTTGTCATCGTCCGCCGGTCATCCTCGCCGATCTGCGGATGCGGCGGCATCAGCATCTCGCCCCAGACGCCGTTGCCGCCCGCGGCGATCTTGCCCGTCAGCCGCGCTTCCGCACCTCCGTCGCCGCGGTATCTGTTGGCTATGTCGCGCCATTTCGGGCAGTACGATTCGGTGTCGATCTCGTGGCAGGAAAAGCATCCGTTCTGTTGCGCCAGCGCATAGCCTTTGCTCCCCGTCACTTCGGCAGACGGCGCTTCCGGCTGGCATCCGCCCAATACGACCCCCAACGATGCCAGCAAGATACTGCGTGTAAACATGATCCCCCTCGAAAACAAAAATCACAGCGATTCGACGCGGTATTCGACGATCAACGTGTGCCGTGTTCCCGGCGCGACCCTGACCGTGTTGTCGAGCGCGTTGGCCGACTCAACGCACACCATCTCGCGCCAGCCGTCCGGCTGCCCCAGGTCACCCATCCTGGCGGCCTTGTCCGTCCACGGCGTCCACACCACGGTGGAGCGGCTACCGGATTTGACGATATGGATGCGGCGCTTCAGCCGCTCATCCTCGATGATGCATTCCGCCGCGGTATCGACATACACACGGTCGGTCTCGCCGGCGAACGCGATCGCACCATCCTGCTTTTTGAGCGTGCTCTCGCCGACCTTGTCCCAGTAATCGCAGCCTTCCAGCCCGGTGACGCGCACCGCGCCGATGTCGCCGATGCGGAAATAGGCATGCAAGGCCTCGCTGATGACGAAGTCTTCCGTGCCGCTGTTCGATGTGACCAACTCCATGCGCAGCGTCTCGCCGATGATCACGGTCAGGTCGAGCGTGCAGGCGTGCGGCCACTGCACCCGGGTCATGTCGTTCGCGCTCAGGCGCAGGGTCAGGCGCGTCGCGCCGCACGGCTCGCGGCCGGATTCGATCACCTGCCAGGGGACGGTGCGCGCAAAGCCGTGGCTGGGGAAACCCGCCTCGGACGCATGCGCGCCGAACCACGGCCAGCACACCGGCACGCCGCCACGGATCGACTTGCCCGGCGCGAGTTTCGCATCGCGCGACAGCCACACTACCGGCTCGGCCTGGCTTTTCGGCTGCCAGGTCATCAGGTGCGCGCCCTGCAGGCAGAGCGAGGCCGTTGCCTGCGCGTTGTCGATCTCGGCCACCACCAGGCCTGCATCGTCACGGAAAGCGAGCTGGCCCGGGATGCCAAACTGCGCATCCAGTTGCTGCGCGGTTGCCATGTCAGCGTTCCTCGAGCTTTGAAACGTCGCGCACCGCGCCCTTGTCGGCGCTGGTGACCATCGCCGCGTAGGCACGCAACGCGACCGACACCTTGCGCGGGCGCTCGGCGACGGGCTTCCATGCCTGTTTGCCTTTCGCCTGCATCGCGGCGCGACGTTGCGCCAGCTCGGCCTCGGAGATCGCCAGGTTGATGCTGCGGTTCGGGATATCGATCTCGATGCGATCGCCTTCCTGCACCAGCGCGATCGCGCCGCCGCTCGCCGCTTCCGGCGAGACATGGCCGATGGAGAGACCCGAGGTGCCGCCGGAGAAACGCCCATCGGTGAGCAGGGCACAGGCCTTGCCCAAGCCTTTCGATTTCAGGTAGGAGGTCGGGTACAGCATCTCCTGCATGCCCGGTCCGCCCTTCGGACCTTCGTAGCGGATCACCACCACGTCGCCCGCGACGATCTGGTCGGCGAGGATCGCGGCCACGGAGGCGTCCTGACTCTCGAACACGCGCGCGCGCCCGCTGAACTTCAGGATGCCCTCGTCCACACCCGCAGTCTTGACGATGCAGCCGTCGGGCGCGATGTTGCCGTGCAGCACCGCCAGCCCGCCGTCCGTGGAATAGGCATGCGCCTTGTCGCGGATGCAGCCTGTCGCCCGATCCGCATCCAGTTCCGGATAGAGCATGGATTGCGAGAAGGCGATGGTGGTGACGATGCCGCCGGGCGCGGCGCGGTAGAACCTCTTCACCTCTTCGCTCTGCGTCTGCGCGATGTCCCACTGTTTGAGTCCGTCGCGCAAGGTCTTGCTGTGCACGCTGCCGGCTTCGCCATGCAGCAACCCGGCGCGATCCAGCTCGCCCAAGATCGCCGCGATACCGCCGGCGCGATGCACGTCTTCCATGTGGTATTCGGACGACGGCGCGACCTTGCACAGTGTCGGCACATGGCGCGACAAGCGATCCATGTCCTTCATGGTGAAATCCACGCCCGCTTCCTGAGCGATCGCCAGCAAATGCAGCACGGTGTTGGTCGAGCCGCCCATGGCGATGTCCAGCGTCATCGCGTTCTCGAACGCAGCGAAGGTGGCGATGCTGCGCGGCAGCACAGCCGCATCGTCCTGTTCGTAATAACGCTTGCACAATTCGACGATGGTGCGTCCGGCGCGCAGGAACAGTTGCTTGCGCTCGGCGTGTGTTGCCACCAGCGAGCCGTTACCGGGCAGACTCAAACCCAGCGCCTCGGTCAGGCAATTCATCGAGTTGGCGGTGAACATGCCGGAGCAGGAACCGCAGGTCGGGCAGGCGGAACGCTCGATCGCATCGCACTCTGCGGCGCTGACATTGCTGTCGGCCGCCGCCACCATGGCATCCACCAGGTCGAGGCCGATTTCCTTGCCCTGCCAATTCACCTTGCCCGCTTCCATCGGCCCGCCGGAGACGAACACCACCGGGATATTCAGGCGCATCGCGGCCATCAGCATGCCCGGCGTGATCTTGTCGCAGTTGGAGATGCACACCAGCGCGTCGGCGCAATGCGCATTGACCATGTATTCGACGCTGTCGGCGATCAGGTCGCGGCTGGGCAGCGAATACAGCATGCCGTCATGCCCCATGGCGATGCCGTCGTCGATGGCGATGGTGTCGAACTCCTTGGCGATGCCGCCCGCCTTCTCGATCTCGCGCGCCACCAGTTGCCCCATGTCCTTGAGATGCACATGGCCGGGCACGAACTGGGTGAAGGAATTGGCGATGGCGATGATGGGCTTGCCGAAGTCGCCGTCGGTCATGCCGGTGGCGCGCCACAAAGAGCGCGCGCCGGCCATGTTGCGGCCGTGCGTGGAGGTGCGGGAACGGTATTGGGGCATGATGTCTTTCTCAGGCAACGTATAATGGGCATCGATTTTAACCCATAGCCCCATGCTCGTTCATCCGCAATTCGACCCCGTCGCCATCCATCTCGGCCCGTTCGGCATCCACTGGTACGGCCTGATGTATCTGGCAGGCTTCCTGACTTTCCTGTGGTTGGGGCGCAAGCGTAGCGCCGCACTGGGCGACCCTCGCCTCGACCACAAGGCGCTCGACGACCTGCTGTTCTACGGCGTGCTCGGCGTGGTGCTGGGCGGACGGCTGGGCGAAGTGCTGTTCTACAACCCCGGCTATTATCTTTCGCAGCCGCTGAAGATACTTGCGGTGTGGGAAGGCGGCATGTCGTTCCACGGCGGCTTCCTCGGCGTGCTGGCGGCGATGGCGCTGTTCGCGCGCCGCCGCAACATCCGCTGGCTGGCGCTGATGGATTTCATCGCCCCGCTGGTGCCGCCGGGGCTGGCCTTCGGGCGGCTCGGCAACTTCATCAACGGCGAACTGTGGGGGCGTCCGACCGACCTGCCGTGGGGCATGGTGTTCCCGCAGGTGGACAACCTGCCGCGCCATCCTTCGCAACTGTACGAGTTCGCGCTGGAAGGCATCGCACTGTTCGCGCTGTTGTGGTGGTATTCGGGCAAACCACGCCCGGCGGGCGCGGTGTCGGGAATGTTCCTGATCGGCTACGGCAGCTTCCGTTTCCTCGGCGAATTCGCGCGCAATCCGGACGACGGCATCTTCGGGCTGATGACCTTCGGCATCAGCATGGGGCAGTGGCTCAGCCTGCCGATGGTGCTCGCCGGCATCGCGCTGCTGCGTTACAGCCAGCGGCGCGGCGCTTGACACGCACCGGCCTGTCGCCCACCATTCCCCGCATCGCATTCCCGATACACCGACCTTGGACGATATTTCCTTAAGCACCCTATTCATCATCCTGTTCGTACTGCTGATTTGCAGCGCGTTTTTCTCCGGCTCGGAGACCAGCATGATGGCGATCAACCGCTATCGCCTGAACGCGCTGGTGCGCAAGGGCAACCGCAGCGCCAAGCTGGCCAACCGCCTGCTCGGCCAGGTCGACAAGCTGCTCGGCTCCATCCTGTTCGGCAACACGCTGGTCAACGTCGCGGCGGCGGCGATGGCGAACATCATCATCCTGCGCCTGTTCGGACAAAACGATCTGGCGATATTACTGGGTACGCTGGCGCTCACTTTTGTGATCCTGGTCTTCAGCGAGATCATGCCCAAGATCGTCGCCGCGAGTTATCCGGAACGCATCGCCTTGCCGACCAGCTACGTGCTCACGCCGATGATCACGCTGTTCCACCCGGTGGTCTCGGTCGCCACAGCACTGGTAAAGGGTGTGCTGTGGCTGTTGCGCATCCGCATCGAGACCGACCAGAGCAAGCAGAAGATGACGCTGGAAGAATTGCGCGGGCTGGTGCTAGATGCCGAGCATTTCCTGCCGCGCAAGCACCAGAAGATGCTGCTCAACCTGGTCGACCTCGAGCGCATCACGGTGAACGACGTGATGGTGCCGCGCAACCAGATCGAGGCGCTGGACATCGATGCCGATCCCAGCGAACTGCGCCAGCAGATCGTCACCTGTCACCATACGCTGCTGCCGGTCTATGCCGATTCTCCCGGCAACATCATCGGCATCCTGCACATCAAGCGCGCCCCCGCCCTGCTGCAGGCCGAGACGCTGGACAGCGCACAACTGCGCGAGATCCTGCTCGACCCGTATTTCATCCCCTCCGACACACCGCTGCTCAAGCAGCTGCAACAATTCCAGGAGCGCCATGCACGCCTTGGGCTGGTGGTGGACGAATACGGCGAACTGCTGGGACTGGTGACGCTGGAGAACATCCTCGAGGAGATCGTCGGTGAATTCACCACGCAATCGCCCGCGCAAACCGGCAAGTTCCTGCGCCAGGAAGACGGCAGCTTCCTGCTGGAAGGCGGCAGCAGCCTGCGCGAGCTGAACCGCAAGCTGGGACTGCACCTGCCGCTGACGGACGCGAAGACGCTGAACGGGCTGATCCTCGAACATCTGGAAGACATCCCGGAACCGGGAACCAGCCTGAAGATCGCGGGTTACCCGATCGAGATCATCCAGACCCAGGACCGTATCGTAAAAGTGGCGCGCATCTTTCCGCAGCAGCAGCAAAGCCCGCAATAGGATGCTTGGCTTTACAAGCGGCATAAAGCTCGGCATCATGCCCGCCAACACTGGGCGCTGACTCAAGGGAAACATTATGGCTGTCGCACCAAAAACTCAGAAAGCAAAAGAATATTCCTACCTCTGGGAAGGCAAGGACAAGACCGGCAAGCGGGTCAAGGGCGAGATGCGCGCCCCCGGCGAAGCCAGCGTCTCCGCGCATCTGCGCCGGCAGGGCATCCAGGTTGCCAAAGTCAAGCGCCTGCGCGGCAGCACCAAACCGGTCACCGCAAAAGACATCTCGCTGTTCACCCGCCAGCTCGCCACCATGATGAAATCCGGCGTGCCGCTGCTGCAGGCGTTCGATATCGTCGGCAAGGGGCACAGCAACCCATCCGTGGCGCGCCTGCTGTTCGACATCAAGACCGACGTGGAGACCGGCAGCAGCCTGCAGCAGGCCTTCAAGAAATACCCGCTGTATTTCGACGAGCTGTACTGCAACCTGATCGGCGCGGGCGAGGCGGCCGGTATCCTCGACAGCCTGCTCGACCGTCTGGCGACTTATCAGGAAAAGATCCAGGCCATCAAGAGCAAGATCAAGTCGGCGCTGTTCTACCCGGTCTCCATCATCGTGGTGGCCTTCATCATCACCGCGGTGATCATGATCTTCGTGATTCCCGCCTTCAAGGAACTATTCTCCAGCTTCGGCGCCGACCTGCCCGCACCCACACTGTTCGTAATGGCGGTATCGGATTTCTTCGTCGCCTGGTGGTGGGCCATTTTTGGCGTGGTCGGCGGCGGCTTGTATTTCTTCTTCTATACCTGGAAACGTAGCAGGAAGATGCAGTCCGTTATGGACAGGCTGATGCTGAAGCTGCCGATTTTCGGCGAACTGATCCGCAAGGCCAGCATCGCACGCTGGAGCCGCACACTGGCCACCATGTTCGCCGCCGGCGTACCGTTGGTCGAGGCGTTCGATTCGGTGGCCGGCGCGGCGGGCAATGCCGTGTATTTCGATGCCACCAAATCCATCCAGCGCGAAGTCACCACCGGCAACAGCCTGACCGTCGCCATGCAGAACACCGAAGTGTTCCCCAGCATGGTGCTGCAGATGGTGGCGATCGGTGAAGAGGCCGGCTCGCTGGACGCCATGCTCAGCAAAGTGGCGGACTTCTACGAGGCCGAGGTGGACGACGCGGTGGAAGCGCTGTCCAGCCTGATGGAACCGATCATCATGGTGGTGCTCGGCACCCTGATCGGCGGCATGGTGGTCGCGATGTACCTGCCGATCTTCAAGATGGGTCAAGTAGTTTAATGGCAAGCGGGGAGAGCGTAGCGAGGGGCCGGGAAGTGGATCGCTACGCTCAGTGGGGAATGGGGAAACCCCACTCTCTACTCTCCACTCCCTGGCCCCTCGCTACGCTCTCCCCACCAACTCAATGAGTTTCTTCGACCTGCTCCAATCCGTTCCTGCCGCCTTCGTCGGCTTCTGTCTGGTGCTCGGCCTGATGGTCGGCAGCTTTTTGAACGTGGTGATCCACCGTCTGCCGAAGATGATGGAGTTCGGCTGGCAACAACAATGCGCCGAATTGCGCGGCGAGACACCCGCCGAGCCCCCCCGCTATAACCTGTTCGTCCCGCGCTCGGCCTGCCCGCATTGCGGCCACAGGATAGGCGCGCTGGAGAACATCCCCATCCTCAGCTACCTGTTGCTGCGCGGCAAGTGCAAGGGCTGCGGCGCAGCCATCTCGCCGCGCTATCCCGTGGTCGAGGCGGTCAGCGGCATCCTGTGCGGTTACGCGGCATGGCATTTCGGTTTCGGCTGGGCGGCGGCGGGCGCGCTGCTGCTGATCTGGACGCTGGTGGCGCTCACCTTCATCGATTTCGACACCCAGCTGCTACCGGACGACATCACCCTGCCGCTGCTCTGGGCCGGCCTGCTGTTCAACCTGAACGGCACCTACACCACCCTGTCCGGCGCGGTGCTCGGCGCGGCATTCGGCTACCTCGTGCTGTGGAGCGTGTACTGGCTGTTCAAGCTGGTCACCGGCAAGGAAGGCATGGGCTACGGCGACTTCAAGCTGCTTGCCGCGCTCGGCGCCTGGCTGGGCTGGCAGATGCTGCCGCTGATTATCCTGCTGTCCTCGCTGGTCGGCGCGGTGGTTGGCATCGTCCTGATCGTGGCAGCCAAACATGGCCGCAGCGTCCCCATCCCGTTCGGCCCCTATCTGGCCGGCGGCGGCTTGATCGCGCTGTTCTGGGGGCAGCCGCTGACACAATCCTATCTGCAGTTGCTCGCCGCGCCATGAGTCTGGTCGTCGGCCTCACCGGCGGCATCGGCAGCGGTAAGAGCACCGTGGCCGCGCTGTTCGCGCAACACGGCGCGGGCATCATCGACACGGACGAGATCGCCCATCGCCTGACGCAGGCCGGGGGCGCAGCCATTCCGGCGCTCCGCGCGGCCTTCGGCAACGACTGCCTCACCGTGGCCGGCGCACTGGATCGCGCGCGAATGCGCGCATTGGTCTTTTCGGATAGCGCCGCCAGGCAACGGCTGGAGCAGATACTGCACCCGCTGATACGCGAACAGGCCAGATCGCAGTTGCAGGAATTGCAGGCGATGCCCTACATCATCCTGGTCGTGCCGCTGCTGCCGGCAAGCCCCGCGTTCCGGCAGATGGTGCAGCGCGTGCTGGTGGTAGATTGCGACGAAGCGACCCAGATCGCGCGCGTCGCCGCCCGCAGCGCGATGACCGAAACGGAAGTGCGCGCCATCATCGCCAGCCAGACCGCGCGCGCCGAACGCCTGCGGCTGGCCGACGACATCATCCATAACGATGCCGGCCCGAACAGCCTGGCCGCCCAGGTCGCCGCCCTGCATGAGCGCTACCGGCAAAACAGCAATTGACGCTACAAGGTTCCCAATATATCGTTCGCCACTGAAATCCACCCGCCGACGCCATCGTGATCGACTACGAGTTTCCGCTCAATGAAAAGGTGCGCACCCTGTTGCGCCTGGAAGACCTGTTCGCACGCATGGCGCACTTCACGGCGCTCGACCACGGCGTGGATCACCACGCCGCCCTGGTCACCCTGTTCGAGATCCTCGAAGTATCCTACCGCGCCGACCTGAAGTCCGAGTTGTTGCAGGAGCTGGAGCGCCAGAAGCGGGTACTCATCGCCCTGCACAACAACCCGGCGATCTCCGAGGATGCGCTGGACTCCATCCTGGCCGAGATCGACGCAGCCGCGACCGGCCTGCTCGCCATGCCGGGCAAGATCGGCCAGCACCTGCGCGACAACGAATGGCTGATGGGCATCAAGCAGCGCGCCTGCATGCCGGGTGGCACCTGCGAATTCGACCTGCCCGCCTACCACTACTGGCAGGAGCAAAGCCCGGAGGCGCGGCGCAAAGACCTGCGCACCTGGCTTGAACCCATGCTCCCGATAGAATCCAGCATGAACATCGTGCTGCGCCTGTTGCGCGAAAGCGGCAGGGTGCTGCGCTTCACCGCGCACCATGGCACATTCCAGCAGATGCAGGGCGGGCGTATCGCGCAGATGCTGCGCCTCAGCCTGAGCAACGACCTGCCCTGCATCCCCGAGGTCGGCGCCAACAAATATGCCATCAACATCCGTTTCATCGTCGCCGACTTCGCGCCCAAGACCACGCTGTACGAACAGGACGTGCCGTTCGAGCTGACCTTTTGCAGCCTTCCTTCGTAATGCCCGCCAAGACTGCGCCTGTCGTCACCTGCCCGCAATGCGGCAAGGAAATGCAATGGGACACCGGCAACCGTTTTCGCCCGTTCTGCAGCGAACGCTGCAAACTGATCGACCTGGGCAAATGGGCGAACGAGGAATATCGCGTCGAACAGCGCGAACGGGATTCCGGCGATCAGGAAACCCAGGCCTGACGCAGCAGGGCGACACCGTGCGCGCCGTGCCGCCACGCAGCCTGCATGTCGTCGCGACCCAGTCCACCCAGCGCATACACCGGGATGGACGAGCCCGCCGAAATTGCCGCGAACCCCTCCCAGCCCAGAGGCGGCGCACCCGGATGCGACTGCGTCGGCAACACCGGACTCAACAGCGCGAAGTCGCAACCCAATGCTTCCGCCCTGCGCAACTCGTCCGCGTTGTGACATGAGGCCGCGCACCAATCCACCGCGGGACGCTCCTTCGATTCCGCGAGCTGCGCCGAAGTCAGCTGCAACCCGTCCGCCCCCGCCTCCTGCGCCAGCGCCACATCGCCGCTGAGCAACACCCGCGCGCCGCGCGCATGCGCCAACGCCACCACCCGCTGCGCCAGCTCGCGCAACTCATTCCGGGCAAGATGCTTCTCGCGCAATTGCAACAGCCGCAACCCGTTGTCCAGCGCGACCTCTAGCCGCCGCATGAATCCCTCCACCCCCAACTCGGCGACATTGCTGATGGCGTACAGCGCCGGCAACTCCAGCGCGCGCAACACCGGCGCATTGGCGGGAAGGATGGGAGAAACCGTAATCGCATGCTCACGCCCCCCTTTGCAAAAGGGGGGTTGGGGGGGATTGCATTGCCACGCGAACTGCTGCCCCTCATGCGGATGCAGCTCGCCGCGCCACGCCGTCACGCGGAAGAAATTCAGCCGCACCGTCGCATGCGGATAGGTGAACACGCGCGTGATCCACGGGTAGGCGGTCTCGACCTCAATACCCAGCTCTTCGCGCAGCTCGCGCACCAGCGCATGGTATGGCGTCTCGCCCGGCTCGATCTTGCCGCCGGGGAATTCCCAATAGCCGGCCCAGATTTTGTCGGGAGGACGTTGGGCGAGGAGGAAGGAGTTGTCGGGGCGTTGCAGGACGGCGGCGGCGACTTCGACGATTTTTTTGTTTTCGGTTGAATCGTTCAACGTATTCTTTCGGCATGCGTAGGTTGGGTGGAGCGCATGCGATACCCAACATCAAAATCAAAACCGTCGGGGGTAGCCCGACAGCTAGTCACTTTCTTTTGCTTCGCCAAAAAGAAAGTAACCAAAGAAAAGGCGACCCCGGTTTGCCGCCGCTTCGCGGTTCCCTGCGTTGCTCGACTGGTCAGGCGGCTGCGGAACTCGCGCTACGCGCTCAGACAGTCCTCGCCGAAATCCCCTGACCAGCCTGCGCTACTCGGCGGCGCTCAGGGGATGAAGTGCGAAAACCTAAAACCACCGCGTGGGCACGATGTGCCCACCCTACCAAGCTAAGTGCGGATTGGAATGCTAGAATTAAATACGCGTTTGCCCGCGTCTGGAATGCCCGCTTTCTCAAGAGCATCGATAAATGCATCACGCTGGGCTAGAGGGAATTGGGAAGGGCCAATAATAAGCCGATCAAATAAGCGTGAAATATCCAGTTCAGCAAGAGTGTCTGAAACGGCCGCGTCTAGCGGCAGCTTATAGACAACCTGGGGAATGCCGCCGATGATCTCAGTCTCGTGTTTTATAAGTGGCGAAGGCCATCGCTTTGGCGCATAAAGGATGCGCCACTCCAGTTCTTCACCGAAGCCTTCATGCTTAAGGCATGTTACGCCAGCAACGAGCATATTAAACACTCGCGCAAGCAGCATTGAACGATCTACCGAACTCAAGAATTCACGATTGTTTTGTACATTACTGATGACTGCATTAATTTCGTTGTAGACCTGATCCTGATTAAGGTAGGCCACGGGACTAAACATGACATTTAGTGCTGCGCTTGCACCGGAATACCACGGGACACTAAAAACAATCGCGACTCGAGCTGAATTGCCCCCATATGCTCGCCACATTGATAATCGGCCATGTATATCCTCTGTGTCACTATGTTCGGAAATGGATGCGATATACGAATTGCATTGAATGTCTAACCACCACTGGCCAAATAGCTCCAAGGCTTCTTGACCGACATTCGACGAACACGAATCAAGTGCGCCAATAAAATTGGCCTTGTTAGTAGTGTCGGAAAAGAAAGTCTTTAGCAAATCATACCCATGACTAACTTCTCGATAGTCTGACATGCAAGTTGTATTGCGCATCCATATGCGTTTGGTTTTAATGATACTTAGTGCTGCCTCGGCGGAAGTGTAATGAACAAACCTCGCTCGCTCTCCATTGTTATAGAGTGCATCCCTACGCGCCCTAGCATTGGGCACAAAGATACTTTCAAGTCGAATTAAGAGTTGATACTCTTCCGGGGTCATGGATAGCCTATAGCGTTAGAGTTAGTCTGCCGAATCGATATCAGCGAGGCTGCAATGTACCGAACTTGAATGGTTTTGCCTATCGCTTCAGTATGGAGGGCAACATGTTGCCCTCCATACTGGTTTACGGTTTTGGGTTTCGGGTTTTTCTCCCCTGAGCGCCGCCGAGTAGCGCAGGCTGGTCAGGGGATTTCGGCGAGGACTGTCTGAGCGCGTAGCGCGAGTTCCGCAGCCGCCTGACCAGTCGAGCAACGCAGGGAACCGCGTAGCGGCGGCAAACCGGGGTCGCCTTTTCTTTGGGTACTTTCTTTTGGCGAAGCAAAAGAAAGTGACTAGCTGTCGGGCTACCCCCGACGGTTTTGGTTTTGATTGATGGGTATCGCTACGCTCAACCCATCCTACATGCTGCCAACTTTGGTTTTGTATTTGATGTTGGGTTACACGGTGAAACTGCCAACCCAACCTGCAGCCGACGATCAACTGAACTCCTTCACGATATGCTGCTGCCTCCGGCTGATCGCCAGCAATTCATCCAGCCCTTTCAGCTTCACCATCCAGCCGCTGCCCTCGCCCTCTTCGCCGTCGCCCTTCTCGAAGCCTTCGATGGCATCCTTCGCCACCAGGCAGTTGCGGTGGATGCGCACGAAGCGCGCGGCGAATTCCTTTTCCAGCGCGGTGAGCGATTCCTCCAGCAGGTATTCATGCTCGGCGGTGCGTACGGTGACGTATTTCAGTTCGGCGCGCAGGAACAGCACCTGTTCGACCGGCACGAGGTGGATCTTGCCGCGCTCGTGGATGGAGAGGTGCTTGCGCGGTTCCGGCAGCAGCTCGCGCAGCACTTCGGTCTGCACCGGCACGGCGGCGCGCGCGCGGTTGAGCGCGTCGAACAGGCGGCCGAGGCGGATCGGTTTGAGCAGGTAGTCGATGGCGTGCAGTTCGAACGCCTTGATGGCATAGGCGTCGTAGGCGGTGGTGAAGATGACCACCGGCGGTTTCGGCAGTTTTTGCAGGTGGCGCGCGAGTTCGACGCCGTCCATCTGCGGCATGCGGATATCCAGCAACACCACATCGGCGGGGGTCTCCATCAGCTTGTCCAGCGCTTCCTGGCCGTTGCCCGCTTCGCCGCTGATCTCCAGCGGCAGTTGTTCGCCGCAATCGTGCAGCAGGTCGCGCAGGCGGTTGCGCGCGGGGGGTTCGTCGTCCACGATGAAGACGCGCAACGGCAGTTCGACGGTGTTCATGCCGCAGGCTCCTTTACGTAGGGCAGGACGATCTCGACGCGGTAGCGGTTCTTGCCGCACTCGACCTCATAGCGCGCCTCGATGTCGAACAACAGCGCGAGACGGTCGCGGATGTTGCGCAGTGCAATGTGGCTGCCCGGATGTTCGGGGTCGCCTTCGCGCGTCGCGCAGGGGTTCTCGACCGCGACATGCACTTCGTCTCCGACGCGGCGCAGCTCCACCCGGATGCGACCGCCCTGCGGCAGCGGTTCGATGCCGTGATACACGGCGTTCTCCAGCAGCGGCTGCAACAGCAGCGGCGGAATCAGCGCGTCTTGCGGCGCGTCCTGCACCTGCCATTCCACCCGCAGGCGTTCGCCCATGCGCAACTGTTCCAGCGCCATGTATTGTTCGGCGAGGCGCAGCTCCTGGCGCAACGGCACGAGGTTGTGCGCTTCAGCCATTGCCATGCGGAACAGGTCGGCCATGTCTTCCAGCGCGGCCTCGGCCTGGCGGGGCTGGCTGCGCACGATACTGAGCACGGCGTTGAGGGTGTTGAACAGGAAGTGCGGGCGGATGCGCGCATGCAGCGCCTGCAGGCGCGCCTCGTGCAGGGCATGCGACAGCACGCCGCTGCGCCAGCGGAAATAGACCAGCAGGACACCACACACCAGCACGGCGGAGAACGCATAGCGCACCGCGTCGAACAGGCCGTCGCTATCCGGCGAGCGGTACACCTCGCCGCCGAGCCGATAGACAGAAAGGGTCAGCAGCGCCGCGATCAGGCACACCGCCAGCGCACCCCGCCGGTGGGTCATCCGTTCCAGCCACGGCTGCGCCGCCCACAGCAACAGCAGGCTGGCCAGCAGCACCGGGGTGAGCAGCGTGGCTATCTGCATCATGCGCGGCGCGATGTCGCCCCATGTGTTCGCCTGCAACCACGCCAGCATCAATCCCAGCGCGTTGCTGATCAGCAGGATGCGCAGGGTGACGCCGAGGTTGCGGAAGTTGGGCAACGCGTCCGGCAGCGGGTTTTGTTTTATACTGCGCGCCTTATCCATGGCGTGTCATTTCCGGATTTTCACGCCTCATTCTGTGGCAAGTGAGGGCAGCGATGCAAGACAAAGATACCTGGTCGGGACGGTTCGCGGAGCCGGTGGCGGAACTGGTGAAGCGCTATACCGCGTCGGTGGACTTCGACCGCAAGCTTGCGCTGTTCGATATCCGCGGCTCGCTGGCGCATGCGCAGATGCTGGCCGCCTGCGACATCATCGCCGCACAGGACCTAGCGGACATCCGGCGCGGCCTCGCGCAGATCGAGAGCGAGATCGTCAGCGGCGATTTCGAGTGGTCGCTCGATCTGGAGGACGTGCACCTCAACATCGAGAAACGCCTCACCACGCTGGTGGGCGACGCGGGCAAGCGCCTGCACACCGGCCGCTCGCGCAACGACCAGGTAGCGACCGACGTGCGCCTGTACCTGCGCGATGCCATCGACGAGATGACGGCTCTGATCAAGCACCTGCAGGGCGCGCTGCTCGACCTGGCGCAGCACCACACCCACACCATCATGCCCGGCTTCACCCATTTGCAGGTGGCGCAGCCGATCAGCTTCGCGCATCACCTGATGGCGTACTTCGAGATGCTCAAACGCGATGCGGAACGCCTGCACGACTGCCGCAAGCGCGTGAACCGCCTGCCACTGGGCGCGGCGGCGCTGGCCGGCACCAGCTATCCGATCAAACGCGAGATGGTGGCGGAACTGCTGGGCTTCGACGGCGTGTGCGAGAACTCGCTGGACGCCGTCTCCGACCGCGACTTCGCCATCGAATTCACCGCCGCCGCCGCGCTGATCATGACGCACCTGTCGCGCTGCTCGGAAGAATTGATTTTGTGGATGAGCCCGCGCTTCGGCTTCATCGACATCGCCGACCGCTTCTGCACCGGCTCTTCCATCATGCCGCAGAAGAAGAACCCCGACGTGCCGGAGCTGGTGCGCGGCAAGACCGGGCGCGTGAACGGCCATCTGGTCGCGCTGCTGACGCTGATGAAGGGCCAGCCGCTGGCCTACAACAAGGATAACCAGGAAGACAAGGAGCCGCTGTTCGATACGGTGGAGACGCTGACCCAGACCCTGCGCATCTACGCCGACATGATCGGCGGCATCAAGGTCAAGCCGGAGGCGATGCGCAACGCGGCGTTGCAGGGCTACGCCACCGCGACCGACCTAGCCGACTATCTGGTGAAGAAGGGCTTGCCGTTCCGCGATGCGCACGAGGCGGTGGCGCTGGCGGTGCGTTTCGCCGAACAGAAGGGCTGCGACCTCGCCGACATCGCGCTGGGAGAGTTGCAGCAATTCTCCGACCGCATCGCCGACGACGTGTATCAGGTGCTGACGCTGGAGGGCTCGCTCGCCAGCCGCAACCACATCGGCGGCACCGCGCCGCAGCAGGTACAGGCCGCCATCGCGCGCGCGCGCAACGACCTCGCGAAGTAACTCATCAAATCCCCCGCGCAAAAAAATGGGCGATCTTGCGATCGCCCAAAAGGAGGAGAGTATGAAAAGACGGGTTGTTGCCAACCGCGAATCACAACACTCGACGCGGACTATATTCGCTCTCCGCGAAAATGCATATAGACCAGAATGCCTAGATAATTCGGCCTAGTCTTCCAGCAGCTGCTTCAATTCCCCGCTCTGGTACATCTCGGTCATGATGTCCGAACCGCCGATGAATTCGCCCTTGACGAAGAGCGCCGGCAAGGTCGGCCAGCTGGCATATTCCCGCAACGGTTCAAGCAGCTCCGGCTGCTGGATCATGTTCACATAGAGCGCATCCCCGACCCCGAGCGCGTTCAGGATGCGCGCCGCGTTGGCCGAATAGCCGCAGGACGGGAACTGCGGCGTCCCCTTCATGTAGAGCGCCACCCGGTTGGAGGTGACTTGTTCGTGGATATGCTGCTTGAGGTCTGTCGTCATGATAGCTTTCCCGAATTAAACAGTCGGGTATTCTAGTGACACCGGCTTGCCCGGTCAAGCGCGGCCACCCGTCACCCGCTCGATGCCGGCCAGATCGCATGCCGAGAACACTTCGGCAAATCCCGCTTGGCTCATCAGCTCTCGCACTTGTGCTGCCTGATCGTAACCGTGCTCTAACAACAGCCAGCCGCCCGGATCGAGATGCTCCTGCGCCTGCGCGACGATGCGGCGGATGTCATCCAGCCCGTCCGCACCCGAGGCTAGCGCGGTGTGCGGCTCGAAGCGCAGGTCGCCCTGCGCCAGATGCGCGTCGCCGTCGGCGATATAGGGCGGATTGGAAACGATCAGGTCGAAACGCTCGTCTGCCAGCGCGGCGAACCAGTCGCTCTGTACGAAACGCGCGTTAGCGATATTCAGCTGCCGCGCATTGTCACGCGCGACCTCCAGCGCCTCGATTACGGCATCCGCCGCCGTCACTTCGGCATCCGGCCGCGCATGGGCGATGGCGAGCGCGATCGCCCCGCTGCCGGTGCCGAGGTCCAGCACGCGAAACCCTCTCCCGGCCTGGCGGCCACCCTCTCCCGCTTGCGGGGAGAGCGTAGCGAGGGGGGCGAAGCCGGCTGGGGGAGAGGGAATGCGCTGCAACGCCAGCTCCACCAGCAACTCGGTATCGGGACGCGGGATCAGCGTCGCGGGCGTGACCCTGAAATTCAGTCCATGGAACTCGCGTTCGCCGAGGATGTAGGCCAGCGGCTCGCCCGCCAGCCGGCGCTGCAATAGTGCACGGCAGGTCGCGGCCTGCGCCTCGTCCAACACCTGCTCGGGATGCGCCAGCAGATATGCGCGATTCACGCCCAGCACCCGCTGCAACAGCATCTGCGCCTCGATGCGTGCGCTGCCAGCCTCCAGCCCGAGCGCGGTCTCCAGCGCGGCCTTGTCGTGGGTCAGCATGGATCGGATGGTGTGTTGCATGAACAGGCAGGCGCGCGATGCGATCGGATGAAGTCAGCTGTTCCCGGCGACGATGTTGGCCGGAATCCCGTCCAGACTCACCTGGTTCTTTTCCTCCCAGTAGCGCCGCACACCGTCCTCGCCCTTTTTCACTGCCCAGTCATTGAGCGCTTCGCGCTCGCCGCCATAGGCGTAGTACGGCACGGCCATTCCGCAGGAGGTCTGCACCAGGTCGAGCGTAACGTCGAATATCTGCCGCGCGCCGGGTTGCGGCTTGAACAAGGGGAGCAGTTCGCTCCATTCCGGGTCGCGCGGATGGATGACACGAGCCGTGCCGTAAAGCCGCAGGATCAACGGCTGTCCTTCAAAAGCGCAGAACATCAGGGTCATTCTGGGGGCTTGTTGCACATGGGCGGAAGTCTCGTTGCCGCTGCCTGTCACGTTCAGCCAGACGACGCGGTTGCTGCCCAGCACCCTCAATGTATCCATGCCCTTGGGGGAGACGTTCACCCGGCTGTCTGCGGTGGCCGTCCCGACGAAGAATATCCGTTGTCCGGCGATGAATTGGATATGTTCCCCGGATAATCCGGCAAATCGTTGTCCCATCAAGTCCTCCTGTTGGTGGCGCCCGGCGCTTCCCGGGAGAAACCTGCCTGGCGCAGGATGCGCAAATCGGCCTGCCGAGGCCAGGCCGCATTTGCTTTCGGGGCCGTCAGCGCCTGTGCCTAGACCGTGTTTTCCGCCAGCGCGGCGAGCTGTTCGGCCTGGTGCTCGGCCATCAGCGCGCCGGTGAGTTCGCCGATGTCGCCGTCCATGATCGCGTCCATCTTGTACAGCGTGAGGTTGATGCGGTGGTCGGTAACGCGGCCCTGCGGAAAGTTGTAGGTGCGGATGCGCTCGGAGCGGTCGCCGCTGCCGACCAGCGACTTGCGTTCGGCGGCCAGCTTGCCGCGCGCCTCCCGCTCCTGTTTGTCCATGATGCGCGCGGCCAGCACGCGCATCGCCTGCGCCTTGTTCTGGTGCTGCGAACGCCCGTCCTGGCACTCGACCACGGTGCCGCTCGGAAGGTGGGTGATGCGCACGGCGGAGTCGGTCTTGTTGATGTGCTGGCCGCCCGCGCCCGAGGCGCGGAAGGTATCGATGCGCAGTTCGGCGGGATTCAGCACCACCTCTTCCAGATCGTCCGCTTCCGGCAGGACGGCGACGGTGCAGGCCGAGGTATGCACGCGCCCCTGCGTCTCGGTGGCGGGCACGCGCTGCACGCGGTGCGCGCCGGACTCGAACTTGAGCACCGAGTAGGCGCCCTGGCCGACGATGCGCGCGATGACCTCCTTGTAGCCGCCCATCTCGCCCGGGCTTTCCGAGATGATCTCGACCTGCCAGCGGCGGCGCTCGGCAAAGCGCGTGTACATGCGGAACAGATCGCCCGCAAACAGCGCCGCCTCGTCGCCGCCGGTACCGGCGCGCACTTCGAGGATGACGTTGCGCTCGTCGTTGGGATCCCTGGGCAACAGCAGCACTTGCAGCTCCTTGTCGAGCTGCTCGATGCTCGCCTCGCCCTGCTCGATCTCGGCCTGGGCGAATTCACGCATCTCGGCATCCTGCGCCATTTCGCGCGCGGTGGCGAGATCGGCGAGGCAGTTACGGTAGGCGTGGTACAGCGTCACGATCGGCTCCAGCTCGGCGCGCTCGCGGCTGAGCTTGCGGAACGCATCCATGTCGCGCGTGGCTTCCTCGGTGCTCAACAATTGATCGACTTCGATCAGGCGCTCGCCCAGTTGGGCGAGCTTGGCGGAAATACTGGGATTCATTACTCGTCGGGGTGCAGGTGGTAAAGGCGATGGATCAGGTCGAGGAACGCTTCGCGGTCATCGCCGTGCACATGATTGAGCGCATGCGTCGGCGCATGCAGGAACTTGTTGGTCAGGCCGCTGCTCAGCGCGTCCAGCACCTTCTCCGGATCGTCGCCCCTGGCCAGCAGGCGCAGCGCCTTGTCCATCTCGTGACGGCGGTTGCGCTCGGCGTGGTCGCGCAGCGCGCGGATGGTCGGCACCACTTCGCGCGACTCCATCCAGTGCATGAAATCCGCCACATTGGAATCGATGATGACTTCCGCCTCCTTCACCGCGCCCTGGCGGGCATCAAGGCCGTCCTTCACCACTTCGGCGATATCGTCCACAGTGTAGAGGAACACGTCGTCCAACTCGGCGACTTCCGCCTCCACGTCGCGCGGCACGGCCAGATCGACGATGAACAGCGGGCGGTGCTTGCGCTGTTTCAGCGCGCGCTCGACCATGCCCTTGCCCAGAATCGGCAACGGGCTGGCGGTGCTGGTGATGATGATGTCGTGCAGCGCCAGTTGCTCCGGCAGCTCGTTCAGCGTGATGGCATGGCCGTTGATGCGGCGCGCCAGCCCGTGCGCGCGATCCAGCGTGCGGTTGGCGACGGTGATGCCCTTGGGCGAGCGCGCCGCGAAATGCACCGCGTTGAGCTCGATCATCTCGCCCGCTCCGATGAACAGCACGCGCTGCTCGGAGATGCTCGGGAAGATGCGCTCGGCCAGCCGCACCGCGGCGGCGGCCATCGACACCAGGTTCGCGCCGATCTCGGTCTGGGTGCGCACGTCCTTCGCCACCGAGAAGGTGCGCTGGAACAGCTTGTGCAGCAGGAAACCGAGCGTGCCGGCCTCTTCGGCCTGACGCACCGCCTGCTTCATCTGGCCGAGGATCTGCGGTTCGCCCAGCACCATCGAATCCAGCCCGCTGGCGACGCGGAACGAGTGCTTCACCGCCTGCTCGCGCGGCAGCGTGTACAGATAGGGGTCGATATCCTTGCGCGGCAGGCGGTGATACTGCGCCAGCCAGTCGATCGCCTGTTCGGGTTGGGAGGCGTTGCAATACAGTTCGGTGCGGTTGCAGGTAGACAGGATCGCCGCCTCTTTCGCCGCGCCGTGCCCTATCAGGTCGCGCAACGCGCCCTCCGTCCCCTCGGTGCTGAACGCGACCCGTTCGCGCACGGCGAGCGGCGCGGTCTGATGGTTAATGCCAAAGGCGAACAACTGCATCTCGGTATAGGACTGACGACAAGACTGGAGTGGGGGCGAATTATAGCTTACCGGCGCCCTCCGGCGCGATGCGCGGCGACGGCAGTATCTGGAAAACTCGCATAGAATGCGCGCCTGCCCAAGAAAACGACCTGCCCATGGCTATCAAATCCACCGTCTTCAAAGCCACCCTCCGGATCGCCGACCTGGATCGCCACTACTACGCCGACCATGCGCTGACGCTGGCGCAACATCCGTCCGAGACCGACGAACGCATGATGGTGCGCCTGCTCGCCTTCGCGCTGTATGCCGACGAGGCGCTGAGCTTCGGCAAGGGCATCAGCGGCAATGACGAACCCGACCTGTGGCACAAGGACCTCACCGGCGCGATCGAACGCTGGATAGAGGTCGGCCTGCCCGACGAGCGCGTCATCCGCAAGGCCTGCGGACGCGCGAACCAGGTGGTGGTCATCTGCTACGGGCGGGCTGCCGATATCTGGTGGCAAGAGAATCGCGACAAATTGATCCGCCTGGGCAACCTCTCGGTGCTCAAGTTGCCGACCGACACCACCCAGGCGCTCGCCGCGCTGGCCAGCCGCACCATGCAGCTGCAATGCACCCTGCAGGAAGACCACGTCATGATGACCAGCGAGGCGGGCATGATCGAGATCGAAGCGGAGGTGCTGCACGGTCGCTTCCGCCCGGAGCAGCGATGACCGATCTCCCCTGTCCCTGCGGCGGAGCAAGCTATGCAGCCTGTTGCGAACGCTATCACAACGGCATGGACGCGCCGGACGCCGAGGCGCTGATGCGCTCGCGCTACAGCGCCTATGCTCTCAAACTGGAACCTTACCTGCTCGCCACCTGGCATCCCGACACGCGCCCCGTTGCGCTTGGCCTCGCGACAGACGCCACAAAATGGATCGGGCTTGAAGTGAAGCGGCATCTGCCCGAACCGGCAGACCGCGCCGTCGTGGAATTCGTCGCTCGCTACCGGGTCGGCGGACGCGCGCAGCGTCTGCACGAGATCAGCCATTTCACGCGCGAAGAGGGGCGATGGTTCTACGTGGACGGGGAGTTTGCCGGATAGCGCGGCCGGTCGGGATCATTTTTCCCAGCGGCTGTGCCCAAGGTATTCTTCCCAGCTCAGGAAGCCGTCCGTGTCGAGATCGAAGCGCTCGAAGTTCTCCGCCTTGTAGGGGGCGATCTTCGCCACCTCCTCGCGCGAGAGCTTGCCGTCCTTGTCCATATCGGCGGCGTCGAATTTTTCCTTGGCCTGCTCCTTGACCAATCGCGCGATATCGCCCTTGCGCCCCTCCTTGTCTAGTTTCGGGACGGCAGTGACGGCGGCGCTCGCCGCAGTGCTGACAATGAACAACAGCGAAAAAACAGCAGCAATCTTTTTCATTTTTCGTCTTTCTCTTCCGGCAGCGAAACATCAAGTTCCGCGTGAGGGCGCTGCTCGCGCCCGGACGGTGCAGGCTCATCGTTGTATGCCTGCCGGTATTGCCCTGTCAAGCCCGTGGCATCCTCGCGCAGGATGCGGCGCCGATCCAGCCACCACGCCAGCAACGGCAGCAGCAGGAACCCGCCGGGCATCACGATCGGCACCAGATAGGGACTCAATCCCGCCAGGGCATGCAAGTCTTGCATGATCCTGGCGCGTTCTTCCGGCGTCCAGCGGCCACCGTTACGCGGTTTCATCAGCAACGGCATGATGCCCCTGGTGCGGCTCAGTTCGCTCAGAATGCGCTGCCGCTCACGCGTCTGGGCGGCATTCATCGTGGACAGGATGGGCAGCATCAGCAACCGCCCTTCTTGCCGCACAACAGGTTGTTCGAGATTGGCTTCATTTGCGCGGCTTCCCGGCATCGCCATTGGCGGCATTCATCGCCTCGATGGCTTCTTTCAGCCCCTGTGCGGCCGACTTGGGGTCCTTGGCATCTACCGCCAACCCGGCACTACCGGAAGCTTGAGCGCTCCCGCCTGTCGCCGCGGCTCCCGAATAGACTGGCTGCCGCGTTTGCGATGGTTGCGCTGGCGCTTGCTGCACCGGCGCCGGTTGCCGCTGAAGCGCCTCGATCTGAGCCTGCAATTCCTCGTTCTTTTTCCTGAGCGCCTCGATCTCGGCCTGTTTCACCTTTTCGGGCCGCATGGATAGCGGCGCGGGACGGGGAGGTTCGACGATGCCCGGCGTCACGGGATACTGCACGGGCCGGGTAAAGAATACCTTCCAGATGACGAATCCGGACCCGGCCAGCGACATGAGTACCAGGGCGACCACGCCGATCACAAGCAGATATTTCCTGCTGGATCGCGGCGGCGTTGCGTCCGCCTCTTGCGGGACATCCTCCGGTTCAATCTCTTTGCCGCGCCCTTCTTTTGTCGGCAGAGGCTCATTCTCTTCTTCCCCCTCATCGGCTGACGGCTTCTTCCGGAAGCGCTGCGCCAGGGCGGCGAACTGCGCCTTGATCCGCGCCGCCAGTCCGGCGTTGTCCGGTTGCGGCTCGTCTTCGGCAAGCTCCCGGTCCGCGCCGTCATGCCCGGACGGTTTGTGCGTATCGTGCGGCGCATGCGATTTATGCGATGGGGTCTCATCGCCGGTATCCGCCTCGCCGTCCGATGCTTCTGTTTTCTTGAAACCGTGGGCCGATGCGGCGAACCACTCTTTCAGCCGCATCATCGTCCCGCGATCTTCCGGCACTTCAATCTCCTCCTGGCCGGTAACCTCGTCCTCGGGCGGTACGCGCAGCTCATCCGCGTCGCCGGCATCTTCGAGCGCCGTCTCCGCGTCGCTGCCGGCATCGATCCTTTTCTTCCAGAACATCCAGTTCATGGTGCTCCCTCTGTTTGCATCCGCGCCCGCATTTTACTGAAATATCCGGATCGGAACCGCCCTTACGCTCGACGCAGGGTAGAATTCGCCCCCCGCGCACAATATCGTCCTGCAAATGGCTATCCAGTGGTTCCCCGGTCACATGAACTCGGCGCGCAAAAAAGCCGCCGAGACCATGGAGTTCATCGATGTCATCATCGAGGTGCTGGATGCGCGCGCGCCGGAAGCGAGCCGCAACCCGATGATCGAGGAGCTGCGCCAGCACCGCCAGCGCCCCAGTCTGAAACTGCTCAACAAGGCCGACCTCGCCGACCCTGCCGTCACACAGGCATGGCTCGAGCATTACAACCGCCAGCCCGGCGTCAGGGCCGTGGCGCTGAGCTGCAAGAGCATCGGCGATGCCGCCAGGGTGCCGAAACTGTGCCTGCCGCTGGCGCCGCACCGAGGCACGCCGCTTAAGCCGCTGCGCATGATGATCATGGGCATTCCCAACGTCGGCAAGTCCACGCTGATGAACGTGCTGCTCAAGCGCCGCATCGCCAAGGTCGGCGACGAGCCTGCCGTGACCAAGTCGCAGCAGAGCCATGACATCAATGACCACATGACGCTCACCGACTCGCCCGGCCTGATGTGGCCGAAGATCGATCACCCCGAAGACGGCCTGATGCTCGCCGCCATCCACGCCATCGGCCGCAACGCCGTGATTGAGGAGGAGGTCGCCGAATTCCTCGCCGATATCCTGTTGGCGCGCTACCCCGCGCAACTCGCGGCACGCTTCAGTATTGACACGACGGGACTGGACGGCATCGGCATGCTCGAGGCCATTGCGAGAAAACGCGGTTGCCTGCGGCAGGGCAAGGGCGGCGAACCGGATATGGAAAAGGCCGCGTCCATCCTGCTGACGGATTACCGCAGCGGCAAGCTCGGCCGCATCAGCCTGGAAACGCCAGAGACGCGCGCGGCACGCTCGCAAACCTGAAGATCAGCAGCACTCCCCCGGCGGACAGGCTTCGACATGCGCGAACAGCGCCGCGCCGTCTTTCAGCAGGTTCTCGAATTCGTCGGTCAGTACCGGACGGCTGAACAAAAAGCCCTGTATCTCATGGCAACCGTGCTTGCGCACGAATTCGAGCTGCTCGGTGGTCTCGACGCCTTCGGCGATGGACTTGATGCCGAGGTTGTGTGCCAGCCCGATGATGGCGGCAGCGATCGCGGCGCTGTCCTCGTCCTGGCACACATCCCTGACGAAGGACTGGTCCACCTTGAGCGTGTCGATCGGGAAGTGCTTGAGGTGCGACAGCGAGGAATAGCCGGTGCCGAAATCGTCGATCGCCACCTTGATGCCGCGCTGCCGCAGCTCGTTGAGACTGGCGATAGCTTCCTCCGGATCGGACATCATCATGCTCTCGGTGATCTCGATCTCCAGCTGGTGCGGATCGAGCCCGGTCTCGTTGAGCACCTCGAGCACGCAATCGCGGATGTTCTCCTGATAGAACTGGCGCGCGGAGATGTTGACGCCCACGCGCAGCCTGTATCCTGCTTGTTCCCAGGCCTTGGTCTGGCGGCAGGCGGTGCGCAGCACCCATTTACCGATGTCGCTGATCAGACCGTTCTCTTCCGCCAGCGGGATGAACACCGCCGGCGACACCACGCCAAGTTCCGGATGCTTCCAGCGCACCAGCGCCTCCATGCCGACGATACGCCCGGTCTGGATATCGAGCTGCGGCTGATAGCAGACGAGCAGCTCGTTGCGCTCGATGGCATGGCGCAGCGCGCCGACCATGGTCAGGCGCTCGAGCGCATGCGCGCTCATGGCCTCGCTGTAGAACTGGTAGTCGTTGCCGCCGTTCTCTATGGCGCGGTAAAGGGCGGCGTCCGCCTTCATCATCAGCGTGGCGCGGTCGTTGCCATCTTCCGGAAAGACGGCGATGCCCATGCTTGCGGTGATGTACAGCTCGCGCTCGCCCATCTTGATGGTGCCCGCTATGTGCGCGAGGATCTGCTTGGCCATTGCGGCGACCTCGTCCGCATCGCGCACCGATTCCAGCAGGATGATGTACTCGTCGCCGCCCAGCCGCGACACGGTATCGCCGTTGCGCACGACTGAAGAAAGGCGCTGCGCCACCACCTGCAACAGCTCGTCGCCGCCCTTGTGGCCCAGCGTCTCGTTGATATGCTTGAAGCGGTCCAGGTCGAGGAACAGCAGCGCCACGATGGACTTGCTCTGGCTCGCATGGAAGCAGGCCAGTTGCAGGCGGTCGTACAGCATATCGCGGTTCGGCAGGCCGGTGAGCGCATCGAAATTGGACACCTGGAGCAGGTTCTCCTCCATGCGCTTGCGCGTCGTGATATCGGTGAAGACGCCGATGAAATGGCTCACCTGCCGGTTCTCGTTGCGGATGGCATAAAGAGTGAGCCATTCCGGATATACCTCGCCGTTCTTGCGGCGGTTCCATATCTCGCCCTGCCACATGCCCTTCTCCAGCAAGCTGCGCCACATGTCCTGGTAGAACGCGCGGCTCTGCCGCCCCGAATTCAGGATGCGCGGATTCTGGCCGATGACTTCGTCCGCGCCGTAGCCGGTAATGACGGAGAAAGCCGAATTGACCGCGACGATGTTGGCCTGGGCATCGGTGATGGTGAAGGCCTCGGAGGCGTTGTCGAAGATCTTCTGCAGCAGGAACAGGCTGTCTTCCGCGCTCTTGCGATGTGAGCTGGCCTCGACCTGGCGTTCGAGCAGCATCCAGATGGCGGGCGCGCTGACCACGATCAGCAGCGCCGCATCCAGCAGGTTCTCGATCGTTCCGCCCTGTTTGAGTCCCGCCAGCACGCCCAGCCGGTCGAGCAGGAACATGATCAGCAGCTCGGTCGTGAACAGCAGCGCCACGATCAGGACGAAGGTCCTCAGCACCATGCGGCGCTGGCGTTTTTTATCGGAAGGATCGGTGGTTATCGGTGTGATCATGTTTATGGCGCAGGCAGCGCATTGTGCTGCCGGATCTCTTGCGGCAACGGGCGATTTCAACCTCCGCCGCCAGCCATCTCCGGCATTTATAGTTATGGGTTGCCGTATTCTATTTCCGTTCGTGGTCAATCAACAAGCCCGTCTGCCGGATTCGCCCGGCTCATCCTGAAACCGCTTGAGTTTTCGGCGGGTTTGCGCTATCGACGTTGACCTGCAACCACCACTCCAGCAGCGCCAGATGCCACAGCTTGCTGCCCTGGATGCGCGTGAGGTGCGCCTCGGGATCGGCCAGCAGCTTTTCCACATAATCGCGCCGGTAGATGCCGCGCTGTTTGCAGGCTTCCGACTCCAATAGCGTGCGCATCCGTTCGAGGAATTCGCCGCGCACATATTTCAGCGCGGGCACCGGAAAGTAGCCCTTGGGCCGGTCGATCACCGCATCGGGGACCAGGCCGCGCGCGATGGCCTTGAGCGGGAACTTGCCGCCCTCCTTGAGCTTGAGCGACGGCGGCATCTTCGCCGCCAGTTCCACCAGCTCGTGGTCGAGGAACGGCACGCGCGCCTCCAGCCCCCAGGCCATGGTCATGTTGTCCACGCGCTTCACCGGGTCGTCCACCATCAGCGCGCTCACGTCGAGGCGGAACACCTGATCCAGAAACTCACCGGCATCCGGCCTGGCCAGCTCCTGCGCCACCCATTCCGAAGTAACGTCCGGCACGGCGTAAGCATCCGTCATCATTTCCAGATACTCGGCGTGGTCGCGGTCGAAATAATGCTGGCTGAATCTTTCCAGCGGCGTGCCCTCGGCTGCATCCATGCGCGGATACCAGAAATAGCCGCCAAACACCTCGTCCGCGCCCTGCCCCGCCAGCACCACCTTCACTTGTTCGTGCACCTGCTCGCCCAGCAGGTAGAACGCGGTCACGTCGTAGCTCGGCATCGGCTCGCTCATCTGCGCGATGGCCTCGGGCAGGCGTTTCAGCACCGCGCTGTTCGGCAATGCGAACTTGTGATGGCGCGTGCTGAAATGCTTGGCCACCAGATCGGAATACTCGAACTCGTGCCCCGGTTCGCCCGCCACTTCCTCGAAGCCGATGGAAAAGGTGTTCAGCTCGTCCACATGGTCGGCCAGCAGCCCGACCAGCAGGCTCGAATCCAGCCCGCCGGAGAGCAGCACGCCGACCGGCACGTCGGAGGCGAGCCGGTGCCGCTCCACCGCGCGCAGCAGCACGGCGCGCGTCGCGGCCAGCCAGTCCTGTTCGGAAAGTTCGACGGCAGGGCGCATCGCATCGAGCGACCAGTAGCGGCGCAGCTTCACCTCGCCCGTCGCGGTGAAGCCCATCGTATGCGCGGGAGGCAGCTTCTTCACACCCTGCAATATCGTGCGCGGCGCGGGCACCACGCTGTGCAGCGTGAAGTGATGATGCAGCGCCACCGGATCGAGACTGGTATCCACTCCGCCGCCCGCCAGCAACGCCTGCAACGTGGAAGCGAAACGCAGCCGCGCCCCGTCCAGCGCGTAATACAGCGGCTTGATGCCAAGCCGGTCGCGCGCGAGGAACAGCGCCTTGGCACGCATGTCCCACACAGCGAAGGCGAACATGCCGTAGAAACGCTCGACGCAGTGCTCGCCCCAGGCGTGATACGCCTTGAGGATCACCTCGCTGTCACCTTCGGAGAAGAAGCTGTAGCCCATCTCCGTCAGTTCCGCGCGCAGCTCCTTGTAGTTGTAGATCGTGCCGTTGAACACCAGCGCGAGCTTCAGCGTGTCGTCCAGCATCGGCTGGTCGGCCTGCGCCGACAGGTCGATGATCGCCAGCCGCCGGTGGCCGAACGCCACCACCTCGCCGTCGAAGAACCCCTCGTGGTCGGGGCCGCGCCGCGCCAGCCGCGCGGTCATGCGCCGCAACGCCTCGCCGTCGGGACGCGCACCGTCGAAACGCAACTCACCGCAAATGCCGCACATGCCAGGCTCCAGAAGATTCGAGGGCGGGATTATCGCTTATGGACAACAAGTGCAGAACCATTGTGATGCCTGCCCCATCGGATTATGCTTGCATCGCGTTCCCAACCTAGGAGACCGTCATGTCCAATACCCCGCTGCCCCAGGCCGCGCTCGACCAGTTGTTCCTCGACGCGCACACCCACAACGCATGGCAGGAGCGGCCCGTGCCGGACGAGCTGCTGCGCCGCCTGTACGACACCTTCCGCATGGGGCCGACCTCGGCCAACTGCTGCCCGGCGCGCATCGTGTTCGTCAAGTCGAAGGCCGCGAAAGAGAAACTCATGCCCGCGCTGATGGAAGGCAACCGTGCCAAGACCATGGCCGCGCCGGTCACCGCCATCGTCGGCTACGACCTGCGTTTCTACGAGCGGCTCGGCAAGCTGTACCCGAATGCGCCGGATGCCGCGAGCTGGTTCAACAAGGACGAGCAGACCGCACAGACCAACGCCTTCCGCAACGGTACGTTGCAGGGCGGCTACCTGATCGTCGCGGCGCGCGCGCTCGGCCTCGACTGCGGCCCGATGTCCGGCTTCGACAACGCGGCGGTGGACGGACTGTTCTTCGCGGGGACCAGCGTGAGATCGAACTTCCTGTGCAACCTCGGCTACGGCGACCCCAAGGGCGTCTATCCGCGCAACCCGAGGCTGGATTTCGACGAGGCGTGCCGCATCGAGTGACGGGCCGGCTATCCGGTCACCAGCGCGACCGAAACTTCTGCCGTCGCCCGGTCGATCTCCAGCAGCAGCTCGCAATACTCGGTGTTCTCGCCGACCGGTGTGGGATCGTCCGCGCAACTGCAACCGCCGATCACGCTGCTGTAGAAAATACCTGCTTTTACACGGATGACCTCTTCCGTCGTGGTCACGCTGTGGATCACGGCCGTGACCGGCGCATCAGTGACCTGGCTGCCGACCGTCAGCCCCCGCTGCAACGGCAGCGCATCCGCCGCGCGCGCCAGCTCCTGCTTGAGGACGGACTCGAACTCCGGCGTACCCCAGGCGGCGAGCGCAGCATCGAAACGGGGCTTGGGCGAGTTCTTCATGCTTCGATCTCCAGCGTCGTATCGCATCCGCTCCCTGCGGCGATGCGCGTGGCGAACCACTTGCCGGAACGCGCCCGCCATCGCGCGGGAAGCGGATACACATAACGGTCGGGACAGACTGCCATGCCGCATACATAGCGGCGCGCCTCTTCCTGCCACAACAGCGCACGGCAGCGCCCGCGCCACTGCAATAAAAACATCAGCGCGACCGGGCACGGTTGCGCCGCGCAGCACACGCCGCAGCCGTTGCAGTCCGCGCCGCAAGCTGGTTTGGTCGGCGCGAGGGCATGCAGCTCGATGGTTTGCAACGCGGGCAGCTTCATGCGGCGGCACGGGACAGCGCAAGCGCCTGCAACACCGCCTTGAGCAAAGTCCAGCAGCGCGCGACCGAAGCGATCTCCACCCGCTCTCCCGGTGCGTGCGCGCCGCGGATGTCGGGGCCGAACGAGATCATCTCCAGCTGCGGGTGGCTGGCGGCGAGCAGGCCGCATTCCAGCCCGGCGTGGATCACCTGCAACGAGGCGGGCTGGCCGAATTGCGCGGCATACACGCGCTGACACAAAGCGAGCAATCCGGAAGAAGGGTCCGGCGTCCTGCCCGGATAGGCCCCGTCCTTCCATGCCTGCAATCCATACGACGAGGCATGCGCCACCAGCTTGTCGGCCTGCGCATCGCCTCGCGCATCGTGCAGCGAACGCACCTTGAAGGTCGCCATGAACGCGCCCCGTTCCAGCGCGAGCACGCCGAGATTGGATGATGTGTCGGTCACGCCGGGGAAATCCTCACTGACGCGCGCGACGCCGTTCGCGACGGTATCGAGGAAGCCGAGCAGATGTCGCTGTTCCGCATGCGCGATGGCGATGTCCGGCGGCGTGTCGTCATGCCGGCATGTGAACGACACCTGCGCGTCCGCATCGGCAAAGCGCCGCTGCCATGCCTCATGCCGATGCTGCACCCACGCGTCGATGCTCGCCGCAATTCCGGCAGGCAGCGCGCATACGGCGTATGCCTCGCGCGGGATCGCGTTGCGCGCCGTGCCGCCCTTCATCTCGATGAGGCGCAGGTCGCTGTGCGCGGCCAGGTCGCGCAGTGCCTCCGCCAGCAGCTTGATGGCATTGCCGCGCCCGAGATGGATGTCGATGCCGGAGTGTCCACCGCACAGACCGGACACCTCGAAACGCAGCAGCGCATAATCCGGCGGCACCGCTTCCTGTACGCAAGCGTGGCGCACTTCCACATCCACGCCGCCCGCGCAGCCCAGATAGAAATGCCCCCACTCCTCGGTATCGAGATTGATCAGCAGCCTGCCCTGCAAGGTGCCGGACGCCAGCCCACGCGCGCCGTCCATGCCGGATTCCTCGTTGACGGTGAGCAACACTTCCAGCGGCGGATGGGTCAGGCCCGGCTCCTCCAGCGCAGCCAGCGCCAGCGCCACGCCGATGCCGTTGTCCGCGCCCAGCGTAGTGTCCTCCGCCACCACCCAGCCATCGCGCACCTGTGCATCGATGGCATCGCGTTCGAAATCATGCCTTGTTCCGGTATTGGCCTGGCACACCATGTCGAGATGGCCTTGCAGGATCACGCCGGGCATGGACTCGCAGCCGGAACTGGCGGGTTTCCTCAGGATCAAGTTGCCCGCGCCATCGACGACAGATTCGATGCCGCACGCCTGCGCCCATCCGGCCAGATACTCGCGCAGCGCCACCTCATGCAGCGAAGCGCGCGGTATCGCGCACAGCGTGGCGAAGTGCGCCCAGACGGAGGAAGGTTGCAGGTCGGCCAGCGGGTTGGGAGTCGTCATTGAACCTGGAAACCGTAGTTGGACGAAGTGTAGTGTACGTTCATCGTGGTGCAGGGCAAGGCGCGACGACGAGGAATGGTCGTTCCATTCCGAGGAGGAGCAACGCCGCCATGTGCCGCGAGGGACGTGCAATACGCTTCGTAGCGACTCACCCGGTGGGTGAGCGTGGATAATGGGCGAAATATTTCCACAATCATTTCCTTGCGTAATACATGGAGCGGTCAACTACGGTTTTTAGGTTGAATACACCTGATAAAAATCGCGCCAGCGCCCTACACAGGCTGACGCAGTCGTTTCAATTCTGCCAGACACAGATGGATGAACGCCAGGCCGACATAGAGGGGTGTGAACAGGTTGAGCACGGGCACGAACTGCAACAATCCGGTGATCGCGCCCAGCAGGTAGAGTTTCGCCGTGGAACGCTCGACGACCTGCGCATACTCCTCCCTGCTGGCGTGTTCGGCCAGCGCGTCATAGCGGAACAGCCGCTGGTTCAGGTAGGCCATCAGGATGACCGGCAACACCAGCGCGAATGGCGAGAACAGCCACAACGGCAGACACAGTATCCAGCCGACGAGATACACCACGATGGCCATTACCGCGTTCGCGGCACTACCGGCGGCGCTGCCGCCCCGCTTGGGCTCCAGCTCCGGGTAATACTTGCCGGCGACGTGGTCGAGCATCAGCGGCATCTCGAACACCGCGGTGATGACCAGCGCGGTCACATAGATCGCCGGGAGCAACAGCAGCACCAGGATGATGCTGATCAGGTAATGCGACACGATGGCGAAGAAACCCTGCGCCATCCATTGCTCCAGCGGCGAAGCCTGCACCAGTCCGGTCAGGCTCTCGATCCAGTTTCCCCAGAACAACATGGCCGCACCCAGCCACAACACGATCGCTGCCAACATGGGCCACAGCACCAGCGACAGCATCTTCGGGTGGAAGAGCGTCCTGAGCGCTGCGATGAGGGCAGAAACGACGCTGTGCATCTAGACTCCGGATGGTTGGCGCGGCGCCTTGGCTTGGCGAATGACGCGCTAACTGCGATAGCTCGCGTTGATCTTCACGTAATCGTAGGAAAAATCGCAGGTCCACAAAGTTGCCGCCGCGGCCCCGCGATCCAGCGCCACGCGGATGGCGATATCGCTCTGCCGCATCACGCGCTGCCCGTCTTCCTCGCGGTAGCTTGCCGCGCGCCCGCCGTTCTCGGCCACCAGCACATCGTCGAGATACAGCTTCAGCTTTTCGACATCGAGGTCGTCCACGCCCGCGTAGCCGATGGCGGCGAGGATGCGCCCGAGGTTGGGGTCAGAGGCGAAGAAGGCGGTCTTGACCAGCGGCGAGCGGGCGATGGCGTAGCCGATCTTGCGGCATTCGGCCTCGTCTTTGCCGCCCTCGACGCGCACGGTGATGAACTTGGTGGCGCCCTCGCCGTCGCGCACGATGGCCTGCGCCAGCCAGACGGCGACTTCGCTGATGGCCGCCTGCATCGCGGCGCGGTTCGCCTGGTCGATGGCGACGCCGCTCCTGCCGCTGGCGATCAGCATCAGCGCGTCGTTGGTGGAGGTGTCGCCGTCCACGGTGATGCAGTTGAAGGAGGCATCAGCCGCCGCGCGCACCATCTGCTGCAACAGCGGCTGCGCGATGGCCGCATCGGTGGCGATATAGCCCAGCATGGTGGCCATGTTGGGATGGATCATGCCGGAGCCCTTGGCGATGCCGGTGACGGTGACGGTCTTGCCGCCAAGCTGCACCTGCCTGCTCACCGCCTTGGCGACGATGTCGGTGGTCATGATGGCGTGCGCCGCATCGTGCCAGTTGTCCTCGACCGCATTGGCCACGGCGCGCGGCAAGCCGGCGACGATCTTCGCCAACGGCAGCGGCTCCATGATCACGCCGGTGGAGAACGGCAATATCTGCGACGGCTTGCAGCCCAGCAACCCAGCCAGTGCCGCGCAGGTGGCGCGCGCGTCCTGCATGCCTTGTTCGCCGGTGCCGGCATTGGCGTTGCCGGTGTTGACCACCAGCGCGCGGATGGAGCCCTCGACCAGATGCTCGCGCGCGACGGTGACCGGTGCAGCACAGAAGCGATTGGTGGTAAATACGCCGGCGACCTGCGCGCCCTCGCACAACTGCATCACCAGCAGGTCCTTGCGATTCTCGCGCTTGATGTTCGCTTCGGCGACGCCCAGGGAAACGCCCGCGACGGGCAGCAGGTGCGCCGCAACGGGCGTCGTCAGATTGACCGGCATGGATTATTCCTGATTTAAATGTGGGTAGCTGGTAGCCCGTGGCTTGTGGCTGGTAGCAAACCCCGATTTCTAGCTACGAGCTACCCGCCACAAGCTACCAGCTGATTAATAACGTCCGCCGGTGCGGTAGATATAGTTGCTCAGTTCGGCGCTCTGCACGTTCACGCGCCGCACGATGCCGTGCATGTTGCGCGCCAGGCCGCGCATCACCTTGTACACCAGCATCGGATGGGTGTTGATCAATGTCTCGAAACGGGATCGATCCAGGCTCAGCACCTTGGTGCTACCGACCGCATACAGGGTCGCGCTGACCTGCGAGGCCGCGCCGCCGACGAAGGTGATCATGCCGGCCAGGTCGCCCGGCTTGAGGACGTGCAGGATGGAATCGCCTTCCTCGCTCTGCAGCTTCACCTCGATATCGCCATGCGCGAGGATATAGAGATTATCCGACTGGGGCGCTCCGGGTGCGACGATGGCTTCGCCCGGCTTGAACTCGCGCACCTCGAACAACCCCGCCAGAATTCCCATTTCTGCCTCGCTCAACTCCTCGGTAATGGATGAGATGCGCAGCGTATCGATCACCAATGACATATCGCTCTCCTTTCGTTAACTCAATTTGCCATGACACTGCTTGTATTTCTTGCCGGAACCGCACGGGCAGGGGTCGTTGCGTCCCACTTTCTGCCCCTCGCGCACGAACGGCTTATGTTCCTGCCCGGCGTCCGCTCCGGCCAGCGCCTCGTCGTAATCGGCGTGATGATACTGCACATTCTCCGGCGCCGGCGCGGCCTCCACCGATTCCACATCCGCCTCGCTACGCACCTGCACCGACATCAGCACCTGCGTCACTTCGCGCTTGATCGCCTCCAGCATCATGGAGAATAGCTCGAACGCCTCGCGCTTGTATTCCTGCTTGGGGTTCTTCTGCGCATAGCCGCGCAGATGGATGCCCTGGCGCAGATGATCCAGCGCCGCCAGATGTTCGCGCCAGTGCGCATCCAGACTTTGCAGCATGATCACGCGCTCGTAATGGTGCATCTCCGGCCCGACCTGGTCCACCTTGGCCTGGTAAAGCTGCCGCGCCTGTTCGGCGATGCGCGTGCGCAGCCCGGCTTCGTCCAGCTGCTGATCCTCCTCCAGCCAGCGCACCAGCGGCAGCTCGAGACGGAACTCGGCGGCCAGCGCCTTCTCCAGCGACGGCACATCCCATTGCTCTTCCATGCTGTGCGGCATGATGTGCTGGCTGACCGTGTCGTCCAGCACGCCTTCGCGCATCGCGGCGATGGTCTCCGAAATGTCCTCGCTCTCCAGCAACTCGCTGCGCTGCTGGTAGATCACTTTGCGCTGGTCGTTGGCGACATCGTCGTATTCGAGTATCTGCTTGCGCATGTCGAAATTGCGCGCCTCGACCTTGCGCTGCGCGTTCTCGATGGCGCGCGTCACCCAGCTGTGCTCGATGGCTTCGCCCTCGGGCAGCTTGAACTTGTTCATGATCGCCGCGACGCGATCGGAGGCGAAGATGCGCAGCAGCGGGTCTTCCAGCGACAGGTAGAAGCGGCTCGAGCCGGGGTCGCCCTGGCGGCCGGAACGTCCGCGCAACTGGTTGTCCACCCGGCGCGATTCGTGGCGCTCGGTGCCGATGATGTGCAAACCGCCCGCCGCCAGCACCTGCTCGTGCAACTGCTGCCATTCGGATCTCAGCTGCACGATACGCGGCTCCCTCGCGGCATCGTCCAGACTCTCGTCGGCACGCAGCAGGTCGATCTGCTTCTCGACGTTGCCGCCCAGCACGATGTCGGTGCCGCGCCCGGCCATGTTGGTGGCGATGGTGACCATCTTCGGGCTTCCGGCCTGCGCCACGATCTCGGCCTCGCGCGCATGCTGCTTGGCGTTCAGCACCTGGTGCGGCAGTTTTTCCTTCTGCAGCAGCCCGGACAGCAGCTCGGAGTTCTCGATCGAGGTCGTGCCCACCAGCACCGGCTGGCCGCGCTGGTAGCAATCCTTGATGTCCACGATCACGGCCTGGAACTTCTCTGCCGAAGTCAGGTACACCTTGTCCATCATGTCGTTGCGGATGGTCGGACGGTGCGGCGGGATGATCACGGTCTCCAGGCTATAGATCTGCTGGAACTCGTAGGCCTCGGTATCCGCCGTGCCGGTCATACCGGACAGCCTGTGATACAGCCGGAAATAATTCTGGAAGGTGATCGAGGCCAGCGTCTGGTTCTCCTTCTGGATCGCCACGCCCTCCTTGGCCTCGACCGCCTGATGCAAACCGTCGGACCAGCGGCGCCCGGCCATCAGGCGCCCGGTGAACTCGTCCACGATGACCACGTCGCCGTCCTGCACCACATAGTGCTGGTCGCGGTGATACAGATTATGCGCGCGTAGCGCGGCATACAGGTGATGGATCAGGGTGATGTTGGAAGGGTCATACAGACTGCCGCCGGGCGGCAGCAGCCCGGCCTCGGCGAGCAGCGCCTCGGCGTGCTCGTGCCCGATCTCGGAAAGCAGTATCTGGTGATTCTTCTCGTCCACGCTGAAGTCGCCGGGACTGTCCTCGTCGGCCTGGCGTTGCAGGCGCGGCGCCAGGCTGTTCACGCGCACATAGATGTCCACGTTATCCTCGGCCTGGCCGGAGATGATCAGCGGCGTGCGCGCCTCGTCGATCAGGATCGAATCCACTTCGTCCACGATGGCGAAGTTGAGTTTGCGCTGGTAGCGTTCATTGGCGTGGGTCGCCATGTTGTCGCGCAGGTAGTCGAAGCCGAACTCGTTATTGGTGCCGTAGGTGATGTCGGCGGCATAGGCCGCCTGCTTCTGGTCATGCGGCATCTGCGACAAGATCACGCCGACCGACAGCCCGAGGAAGCGGTACAGCTTGCCCATCCACTCCGCATCGCGCCCGGCCAGATAATCATTGACCGTGACGACATGCACACCCTTGCCGGAAATCGCGTTCAGATAGGCCGGCAACGTGGCCATCAGGGTCTTGCCCTCGCCGGTGCGCATCTCGGCGATCTTGCCGTAATGCAGCACCATCCCGCCGATCAGTTGCTCATCGTAATGGCGCATGCCCAGCACCCGGACGCTTGCCTCGCGCACCACGGCAAACGCCTCCGGCAGCAACGCATCCAGCGCTTCGCCCTGCGCGAAACGCTGCCTGAAGCCCTCGGTCTTGAGGCGCAAGACCTCGTCGCCCAGTTTTGCGATATCCGCTTCCATGGCATTGATGGTCCGCACGGTGGCGCGATATTGCTTGAGCAGGCGGTCGTTGCGGCTACCGAATACGTTTTTCAGCACACTTGAAATCATGTTTTCCCAAACTGCGAACCGATAAAATTCGCGAATCACAAATAATGAAGGGTGAGGCAATCCATCGCCTCACCCTCGCCTGCGCGAACCATTGCCCTGATGAAATATCCGGGCTAGCCGGCGGCCTTTTGCAGGAAGCGCGCCGGGTTCTGGGCAATGCCCCTGTAGCGGATCTCAAAATGCAGATGGTTGCCCGTGGAACGACCGGTGCTGCCCACTTCGGCTATCTTGTTGCCACGCCGCACCACTTGGCCGACCTTCACCAGCAACCGCGAAGCATGCGCGTAACGTGTGACAATGTCGTTACCGTGATCGATTTCGACCATATTACCATACTGGGGATGGGCATCCGCATACACCACGACCCCGCCCGCCGATGCGTGGATGGGAGTACCCCCCTCCACCATGTAATCTATCCCTTCATGCATCGCCTGCTTGCCGGTGAACGGGTCGAGACGCCAGCCGAAATTGGAGGAATACCACCCCTTGTCGATCGGCGCGACCGAAGGCAACAGCTTGCTGCTCAACTGGTCCTGCATCAACATCGTCTCCAGCGCCATCAGCTTGTCGCTGCGGTCATTGACCACCTGTGACAATCTTTCCAGCTCCTGACTCAGCCCGGGCAACGACATCTCCTGCGCGGGTATCGTCACCAGCGGGCCGCCTTGCGCGGGCGGCTGGTCGAACTGGAATTCCTCCGCCTTCATCCCGGTCAGCTTGGATAAACGCGCACCGAGCGCATCCAGACGCTGCACCTGCGCCTGCATCTGCCCTACCCGTGTCGCCATGGCATCCAGGCTGCTGCGCAGGTAGGTCTCCTGCTTTTCGCGTTCGTCGCTATGCACCTTGGACAACAGGGCGCGTATCTGATCGTTCAGCCCTTCCGGCGCAAAGCGTACCATCGCATATTGCAGCGTGAAAGCCGCGCCCGACATCAGCCAGAACAACATCAGCAGCAGCAGTGCGACCTGCCAGCCGCCCAGCGTGATGCTGCGGGTCTTTGCCAAGCGACTGGAAACCAGAATAACATTCATGCTTCCTCCCCTTCTTCCGGAGTCTTCAGCTCCATGACACAACGATTCAAATCCCTGCTGGGCAGCAATCCGGAATTGCGCCCGCTACTGACCAAGGCGCAGGCGCTATCGGCCTTGCAACGCCATTTCACCGCCGTCGCCCCGCCGTACCTCGCGCAGTCCGGCCAGGTGTTGAGCCTGCAACACGGCATGCTCAATGTCGCTGCCGCCAACGCCAGCGTCGCCGCAAAGCTGCGCCAACTCGCGCCGGAACTCGTCGTCCTGCTGCAAAACAGGGGCTGCGAGGTTAGCGGAATCCGCGTCAAGGTGCAAGTTTCCTGCGCCGCCAGCCCGCCGCAACACGCCCCGCGCCGGCTCGGTAAAACGGCACTGGATGCGCTGGGCGATCTGGGCAGCCGACTGGAAGACTCGCCGCTCAAGCGGGCGCTCCAGAAGATGATTCGCAAAAAAGGCTAGCGCAGGAACGCCGCCTATCGATGAAAGGCAGGCGCGATTGGCGCAACAACCCGCAGCCAGACGGCTCCGCATGCAGGGGGAACCCGGCGAAAATCTCATTTGTTCGCAGCCGAAAAGAGCCTGGCTTGCCATTGCCTGAGCGCGACAACATGACGCTCGCCATGGCCCGGTGCCGCGCCCGCTTTCCCTTTCCCATCAGCCGCCGCCAGCAGTTCACGAAGTTCTTCGTCGGTAAAAAGCTGGCGGGCGGCAGCGTAAATCTCGCGGTTCTCCCTGAAGATATGCTGCCGCATATCCTCGACGTAGCGATGCGCCACCCGGGCAAACTCGACGCGATCGCTGGCCGAGCCGGGGTCCAGGCAATCCAGTATGGCAATGCACCCTTTGAAACGCGCGTGCTCCCGTTCCATGGCGGCGATGGCCTCGCCCATGGAACCATCGCACCTCCCGATCAGCGCGGGGAAAAGGATTGCCTCCTCTTTTGCGTGATGGCAATGGTCGGCGAAGTCGCGCAGGAATTCGATTGCCCAGCGCTGGAATCCTTCCGGAACGGGCTCGCCCGCGTCGAGCATGCTGGCAACCCGATCGAGCAGATAGAGGCCGGAATGAATGGTGTCATGTTCGCGGAACAGGACATCGAGAATGTGATCGGATCGCGTTGTCGGAATGACTGCTTTTTTCATGGCACTGATTACAATGGCAGACTAGGAGCCCGCGGCAACCGGGGCGACAGTATGGCAATTCATAATAAGACCCTCCAGCCCACCAGCACATAGCGCTCCAGCACGAACAGCAGCACGAAGATCAACAGCAGCCACACCGTGAAGCGCAGCGTCTGCCAGGCGAAGCGCAGATAGCGCCGGTCGCGCGTGAAGGCATACATGCCCCCGCTGACGAGCAGCGACAGGATGACCAGAATCAGGAACAAGCGCAGGATCAACATACGCCATAATGAAAGGATTATGCGGACTGCAATTGCAGCCGCAGGAATGCGGGCGCCTCTTCAACGCTGTCGAAAGTGGCAAATTCCCAGGCAGACGCATCCGCGAGCAGGGCGCGCAACAGCGCGTTGTTCAAGGCATGGCCGGACTTGTGGCCGGAGAACGCGCCGATCAACGGATGCCCCAGCAGATACAGGTCACCGATCGCGTCGAGCACCTTGTGCTTGACGAACTCGTCCTCGAAACGCAGGCCGTCGGCGTTCAGCACGCGGTACTCGTCCATCACTATGGCGTTGTCCAGGCTACCGCCCAGCGCCAGGCCTTGCGCGCGCATGTTCTCGACGTCCTGCATGAAACCGAAGGTGCGGGCGCGGCTGATGTCGCGCACATAGGATTCCTCGCCCAGGTCCACCGTCACGTGTTGTTTGGTATTGGCGAATACCGGGTGGGCGAAATCGATGGTAAAGGCTAACTTGTAGCCGTGGTAAGGCTCGAAGCGCACCCATTTGTCGCCCTGCCTGACCTCCACGGTCTTCTTGATACGGATGAATTTTCTGGCGGCGGATTGTTCGACGAGCCCTGCCGATTGCAACAGGAAGATAAAGGTGCCCGCGCTGCCGTCCATGATCGGCACTTCCGCGCTGTCCAGATCGACATAGGCGTTGTCGACGCCGAGACCGGCAAGAGCTGACATCAGGTGCTCGATGGTGGCGATCCGCACGCCGTTCTGCTCCATGCAGGTGGACAAGCGCGTGTCATGCACCAGTTCGGCATGCGCGCGTATCTCTTCGACCGGTTTCACGTCCACACGGCGGAACACGATGCCGGTGTTGGCCGGAGCCGGACGCAACCCGAGCGTGACCTTTGCACCGCTGTGCAGGCCGACCCCCGTCACGCTGACGGAGCTTTTCAGGGTGCGTTGCTTAACCATCGCTGTCTTGTGTACTGAAATCACGGCGTAATTTTACCACGCCCTCAATCCTCAATCCCGAATCCTGCATTCAATCCGCCTGCTTGCGCAGGAACGACGGGATGTCCAGCGTGTCCATGCCGGATTTCTCCATCGCCTCGATCTGCTCCCGGCGACCCGTGCGAAAAGCGGTAGGTGTCTCCAGTTTGGCGTAGTCGATGTTGGAATTGGCGATCGGCGCATCATGCGTGCCAGTGCGCTGATAGTCCTGGTTCTGATAGACGATCTCCGGCTTGGGTTGCTTGCGCGCCAGCGGAGCCCCCAGCCCGGTCGCCACCACGGTGACGCGCAGTTCGTCGCCCATGATCTCGTCGAACACCGAGCCGACGATCACGGTCGCTTCTTCTGCGGCGAACTGCACGCACTCCATCACGTCGTCGATCTCCTTCAGTTTCAGGCAGCTCGAGGAGGTGATATTGACCAGCACGCCGCGCGCACCGGACATATCCACGTCCTCCAGCAACGGGCTGGCAATGGCGCGCTCGGCAGCGGAGCGCGCGCGATCCGGGCCGGAGGCAATCGCCGAACCCATCATCGCCATGCCGTTCTCCGACATCACGGTGCGCACGTCGGCGAAGTCCACGTTGATCAGACCGGGCACGTTGATCACCTCGGCGATGCCTGCCACCGCGCCCTGCAACACGCCATTGGCAGCCTTGAACGCTTCCGGCACCGTGATATCGCAGCCCAGCACTTCCATCAGTTTGGAATTCGGCACGATGATCAGCGAATCGACATGTTCGTGCAGCGCCTCGATGCCGGCCTTGGCGAAGCGCATGCGGTTGCCTTCGTAGGTGAACGGCTTGGTGACCACCGCCACGGTCAGAATATCCAGCTCGCGGGCGATCTGCGCGACGATCGGCGCGGCACCGGTGCCGGTGCCGCCGCCCATGCCGGCAGTGATGAACACCATGTTGGCGCCGACGATCAGCTCCCTGATGCGGTCGCGGTCCTCTTCTGCGGCCGCCTGGCCGACCGACGGCTTGGCACCCGCACCCAGCCCCTTGGTGATGTTCGCGCCGATCTGCAACTGGGTAGGCGCCTTGCTGCGTTTGAGCGCCTGCGCATCGGTGTTGATGGCAATGAATTCGACGCCTTGCACCCCCTGCTCGATCATGTGATCGACTGCATTGCCGCCGCAGCCTCCCACACCGATCACCTTGATCACCGCATCCTGAGTTTCAGCTTCCAATAGTTCAAATGACATCATCATTCCCCTTTCAAATTTACAAAACCAACCCTGAATCCAACCACAATAAAAACCGCTAGAACCATGACTTCATCCTTGCCAGCACATCCTTGAATGAATTCGACTGCGCACGCGTTTCCTCATTGCGCTGATAGTGTTCCAGCGCAAACAGCAACAATCCCACGCCGGTCGCCATGCGCGGCGTCTTCACCACATCCGACAGCCCGCCGACATATTTCGGGATGCCCAGTCGCACCGGCAGGTGGAATATCTCCTCGCCCAGCTCGACCATCCCCTGCATGGCGCTGCTGCCGCCGGTGATGACGATGCCGGAGGACAGCAGATCCTCGAAGCCGCTGCGGCGCAGCTCCTGCTGCACCAGCGAATACAGCTCCTCGACGCGCGGCTCGATGACCTCGGCCAGCGTCTGGCGCGACAGCATGCGCGGGCCGCGCTCGCCCACGCCGGGCACTTCGATCATGCCGTCGTCGGCCAGTTGGCGCAGCGCGCAGCCGTGCTTGATCTTGATGTCATCGGCTTCCTGCGTCGGCGTGCGCAGCGCCATCGCGATGTCGTTGGTGATCTGGTCGCCGGCGATCGGGATCACCGCGGTATGGCGGATCGCGCCGCCGGTGAACACAGCGATGTCGGTGGTGCCGCCGCCGATGTCGATCAGGCACACGCCCAACTCCTTCTCGTCCTCGGCCAGCACCGCCTTGCTCGACGCCAGCGGCTGCAGGATCAACTCGTTGACCTCCATGCCGCAGCGGTGGATGCATTTCATGATGTTCTGCACCGCAGCCACCGCGCCGCTGACGATGTGCACCTCCACGTCCAGGCGCATGCCGCTCATGCCCAGCGGTTTCTTGATGCCATCCTGCCCGTCGATGCTGAATTCCTGCTCGAGGATATGCAGTATCTGCTGGTCGCCAGGCAGGCTGATCGAGCTGGCGGTCTCGACCACGCGGTCGATATCGGCCTGCACCACTTCCTTCTCCTTGATCTTCACCATGCCGCGCGAATTGAGGCCGCGGATATGGCTGCCGGCGATGCCGGTATGGACATCGTGGATCTTGCAGTCGGCCATCAGCTCGGCTTCCTCCAGCGCGCGCTGGATGGCGTTCACCGTGGCCTCGATGTTGACCACCATGCCTTTTTTCATGCCGTCGGATCCGTGCATGCCCATTCCGATCACCTCCAGCGAGCCGTCCGGCTTGACCTCGCCGACGATAGCCACGATCTTTGACGTGCCGATATCCAGCCCGACCACCAGATTCTTGCTTTCCCTGTTTCTACTCATCGCCCGTTCTCCGCTCCCGACTAACCCCTGATCGCAAAACCATTGCGATAGCGCAAATCCACATACTTCACCTGATCTCCGCCCCCCGTATCCTGTCCCGCAATCGCGACGCTGTACGGATATACCGTGACGAAACGCGCCAGTCGTTGCTGCATATCCTCATGCCCCAGCTCCAGCACCATGCCGTTGCTCAATCGCAGCTGCCATGCATGCCGTGGCGTCAACGCGATCTGCGCCACTCGCAGCTTCAGCGCGGCGAGCTGCCGGTCGAATTCGCCGTAGCGTTGCGCGATCTCCCCGGCATCGCCGGTCTGTTGCCCGATAAAATCAGGCAGCGGCTGCGCACTCTCGGCATCGAACACCTCGCCATGCGTATTCACCAGCGCACTATGGTTCCAGCGCGCCAGCGGCTGGTGCTCTTCGAGGCTCAGCATGAGACGATCCGGAAACTCGCGCCGGATGCTGACGCTGCGCACCCAGGGCAGCTTTTCCAGCGACTGCCGCAGCCGTTCGATATCAACGGTGAAAAAATTGCCGCCCGCTTCGCTGCGCAGCACTTGCCGCAGCGCCAGCGTGTCGATGCGCTGCGGTGCCGCCTCCAGCTGCACCCCGCGCAACGGCAGCGTCTCGGACCGATGCACCGTGTGGTGGACCGCGCCATACAACAGCGCCAGCACGCTGCCCGAAACCAGCGCATTGGCGATGTTGCGCAGCAATGGCGCGTTATCCCACATGCGTCATCTCCAGCACGCGCAACACCAGTTGTTCGAAGCTGATTCCCGCCTGACGCGCCGCCATCGGCACCAGACTGTGGTCGGTCATCCCCGGCGAGGTATTCACTTCCAGCAGCCACGCCTTGCCCGCTTCATCCATCAGGAAATCCACCCGCCCCCAGCCCTGTCCGCCGATCAGGCGGAACGCCTGCTGCGCCAGACGCTGCATCTCCGCCTCCCGCTCGGCGGAGAGGCCGCACGGGCACAGATAGCGCGTGTCGTCGCGCAGATACTTCGCCTCGTAGTCGTAGAACTCGCTGGCCGGCTCGACCTTGATCGCCGGCAACGCCGCATCACCCAGGATCGCCACGGTGTATTCGCCGCCGCCGATATAGCGTTCCGCGATCACCAGCCTGTCGTGCTTCGCCGCTTCGCGATACGCCGCCTGCAATTGCCCTGCCGACTTTGCTTTGCCGATGCCGACGCTGGAGCCCTCGTTGGCGGGCTTCACGAACAGCGGCAGGCCGAGCTGCCGCGCCACCGCCTCCCAATCGCTGCCCTCGTCCACCAGCAGATATTCCGGTACCGGCAGGCCGCCCGCCTGCCACACCAGCTTGGTACGCCACTTGTCCATGCCCAGCGCGGAAGCGAGCACGCCGCTGCCGGTGTAGGGGATGCCGAGCAGCTCCAGCGCGCCCTGCACCGTACCGTCCTCGCCATAGCGCCCGTGCAGCGCGATGAACGCGCGCTCATAGCCCTCGTCGCGCAGTGCGTGCAGGTTCTCCACCGCGGGGTCGAAAGCATGCGCGTCCACGCCGCTCCGCTTCAGCGCCGCCAGCACCGCATTGCCGCTCTTCAGCGACACCTCGCGCTCGGCGGACTTACCGCCGAACAGCACCGCAACCTTGCCTAAAGATTCAGGATCCATCATTTGTACTCACCGATAATTCTTACTTCCGGTTGCAAGTCGATGCCGGTCTGCTGACGCACCGTTTCCCGGACCTCGTTGATCAGATCCTCGATATCCGCCGCCGTCGCATCGCCGGTGTTGACGATGAAGTTGGCGTGTTTCTCCGATACCTGCGCGCCGCCGATGCGCCTGCCCTTCAGCCCGCAACCCTCGATCAGCTTTGCGGCGTGGCCGCCCGGCGGGTTGCGGAACACCGACCCCGCATTCGGCAGCTCGAGCGGCTGGCTGGCGCTGCGCTTGTCCAGCAGCACCCTGGCCTCCTGCCGCGCCACCGCGCCGTCACCCACTTCGAACTTCAGTGTTGCGGAAACGAAAAATTCTTCCGATGCTTCGCGCAACACCACATGGCGATATCCAATTTCATAGTCCTGCGGCGTGCGCTCGACCAACTCGCCGCAGCGCGTCAGCACCTGCACGCGCAATACCTTCTGCCAGGTCTCGCTGCCGTGGCAGCCTGCGTTCATCGCCAGCATGCCGCCCAGCGTGCCGGGGATGCCGGCGAAGAACTCGGCGCCGCGCAGGTCATTTGCTGCTGCGAAGCGCGCTAGTTTGGCGCCCGCCACGCCGGCTTCGGCATAGACGTTACCGTCCGCTTCGAGACGCAATTCACCCAGTGCGCCGTGCAACAGCAGCACCGTGCCGCGCAGCCCGCCGTCGCGCACCAGCAGGTTGCTGCCCAAACCCACCGCATACAGCGGCTCGTCCTGCGGCAGGTCGCGCAGGAACGCCTGCAGGTCGGCGAGGTCGGCGGGGCGATAGGCGTGCTCGGCATGACCGCCTGCACGCCAGCTGGTGTGCCTGCTCATCGGCACGTCATGGAGCAGCTCTCCGCGCAGCCCTTTGACGATGAATTTTTCCGGTTCAGTCATATTCATGGTTTGCCGTTCATTTGCGCCAGCATGCCCGGCACGCTGCCGATCGTGCCGGCGCCCATGGTGATGACCACATCGCCATCGCGCGCCATCTGCATGACGGCCTGCGGCATGTCGCCGGCCCGCTCGACGAACACCGCCTCGTTCTGTCCCGCCACGCGCAGCGCGTGCATTAGCGCGCGCCCGTCCGCCGCGACGATGGGCGGTTCGCCCGCCGCGTATACCTCGGTCAGCACCAGCGCATCCACGCTGCATAACACGTTGACGAAGTCCTCGAACAGGTCGCGCGTGCGCGTGTAGCGATGCGGCTGGAACGCCAGCACCAGCCGCCTGCCGGGAAAGGCGCCACGCGCCGCCGCCAGCGTCGCCGCCATCTCGGCCGGATGATGGCCGTAGTCGTCGATCAAGGTGAACTTGCCTCCGCCCGGCAACGCGATCTCGCCGTAGCGCTGGAAGCGCCGCCCCACGCCCTGGAACTCGGCCAGCGCCGCGACGATGGCGTCATCCGGCACACACACCTCCAGCGCGACGGCAATGGCGGCCAGCGCGTTCAGCACGTTGTGCATCCCGGCCAGGTTGAGCGTGATGTCCAGGTCTTTCGGCGTGCCGTTCTGGCGGCACTCGGCGGTGAAACACATGCGCCCGTGCTCGTGGCGCACGTTCACCGCGCGGATCATCGCGCCCTCGTTCAGGCCGTAGGTGCACACCGGCTTGGTGATGCGCGGCATGATCTCGCGCACGTTGGCATCGTCCGAACACAGTATCGCCATGCCGTAGAACGGCAGGTGCTCGACGAAATCCACGAATGCCTGCTTGAGCCGGCCGAAGTCGTGGCCGTAGGTCTCCATGTGGTCGGCATCGATGTTGGTGATCACCGCGAGTATCGGTTGCAGGTAGAGGAACGAGGCATCGGACTCGTCGGCTTCCGCCACGATGAACTCGCCGGTACCCAGTTTCGCGTTGGTGCCGCTGCTGTTGAGCTTGCCGCCGATCACGAAGGTCGGGTCGAAACCGCCTTTGGCGAGGATGCTGGAGACCAGCGAAGTGGTGGTGGTCTTGCCGTGCGTGCCGGCGATGGCGATGCCCTGGCGCAGCCGCATCAGCTCCGCCAGCATCATCGCGCGCGGCACCACCGGGATGCGGCGCTCGCGCGCTGCGACCACTTCCGGATTGTCCTGCGCGACGGCGGTCGAGACCACCACCGCATCGACCTTGCCGAGATGCTCGGCGGCATGGCCGAGATGCACCGTCGCGCCGAGTTCGCGCAGGCGGTGCGTGGCGGTGTTCTCGCCGAGGTCGGAGCCGCTCACCTGGAAACCGAGGTTGAGCAGCACCTCGGCGATGCCGTTCATGCCGGAACCGCCGATACCGACGAAATGGATGTTTTTGACTTTATGTTTCATATCTCAGCCAGTTCCGCGCAAACTTGCGCGACTTGTTGTGCCGCATCCGGCTTGGCCAGCGCGCGCGCGGCCTGCGCCATCGCCGACAATTTTTCGCGGGTGAACCCGCCCAGCAGCTGCGCCAGCTTCTGCGCGCTCAATTCGTTCTGCGGCAGCAGCACCGCCGCGCCGTGCTCCGACAGGAAGCGCGCGTTGTGCGTCTGGTGGTCGTCCACCGCGAACGGGAACGGCACCAGCACGCTGGCCACGCCCGCCGCCGCGAGTTCCGCCACGGTCAGCGCGCCGGCGCGGCAGATCACCACGTCGGCGTTCGCATAGCAGCCCGCCATATCGTCGAGGAAGGGACGAATATCGGCCTGCACCCCGGCTTGCCGGTACAGCTCCTGTACCGCCTCGAAATGCTGCTTGCCGGTCTGGTGAATCACCTGCGGGCAAGACTCTTCCGGCAGCTGCGCCAGCGCTTGCGGCAGCGCCTCGTTGAGCGCCTTGGCACCCAGACTGCCGCCCACCACCAGCAGGTTCAGCCTGCCGCTGCGCCCGGCATAACGCTGCGCGGGTTCCGGCAGGGCCGCGATCTCCGCGCGCACCGGATTGCCGCACCACTGCGCGCCCTTCAGCACATCCGGAAAACCGCTCAATACCCTCTTCGCCAGATGCGCCAGCACCTTGTTACTCAGCCCGGCGATGGAGTTCTGCTCGTGAATCACCAGCGGGCGATTGAGCAGCGAGGCCATCATCCCGCCGGGGAAGGTGATGTAGCCGCCCATGCCCAGCACCACATCGGGGCGGTGGCGCAGCAACGCCGCCATGCTCTGCGCGAACGCGCGCAACAGCGTGAGTGGCAGCAGCAGCTTGCGCACAAGCCCCTTGCCGCGCAGGCCGGAGAAGTTCACCCAAGCCATCTCGTAACCGTGTTTCGGCACCAGCTCCGCCTCCATGCTGCCCGGCACGCCCAGCCACACCACGCGCCAGCCCTGTTCGCGCAGCACCTCGGCGACCGCCAGCCCCGGCATGATGTGTCCGCCGGTGCCGCCTGCCATGATCAGGATCGAACGTCCGCTCATACCGGCAACCCCCGCGCGACACGCCTGTTCTCGTAATCGACCCGCAACAGCACCGCCGCCGCGATGCAGTTCACCACCACGCCGCTGCCGCCGAAGCTCAGGAACGGCAGGGTCAGCCCCTTGGTCGGCAGCACGCCCATGTTCACGCCGATGTTGATCATCGCCTGCACCCCGAGCCACACGCCGATGCCCTGCGCGACCAGCGCCGAGTAACTGCGTTCGAGGAACGCCGCATGGCGCCCGATCTGGAAGGCGCGGATCACGAATAGCGCAAACAGCACGATCACCGCCGCGACGCCGGCCAGCCCGAGTTCCTCGGCGATCACCGCCATCAGGAAGTCGGTATGCGCCTCCGGCAGGTAGAACAGCTTCTCCACGCTGGCGCCCAGCCCCACGCCGAACCACTCGCCGCGCCCGAACGCGATCAGCGCATGGCTCAACTGGTAGCCCTTGCCGAACGGATCGGACCACGGGTCCATGAAGCCGATGACGCGCTGCATGCGGTAGGGCGAGGACAGGATCAGCGCGGCGAACGCCAGCGGCAGCGCCACACTCAGCATGGCGAACACCTTGAGGTTGAAGCCGCCCAGCCACAGCGTCCCCATGGCGATGGCGCAGATCACCACGAACGCGCCCATATCCGGTTCGAGCAGCAGCAGGCTGCCGACCAGCGCCATCACCGCGAACATCGGCAGGAAGGCCTGGCTGAACGATTCGCCGACCCCGCCCTTGCGCACCGTGTAATCGGCGGCGTACATCACCGCGAACAGTTTCATCAGTTCGGAGGGTTGCAGGTTGATGACGAACAGCGACAGCCAGCGGCGGCTGCCGTTGACTTCGCGCCCGATGCCGGGGATCAGCACCAGCAGCAGCAACAGCACGCCGAACATGAACAGCCAGGGCGCATAGGACTGCCACACCTGCACCGGCACCTGGAAGGCGGTCACGCCGGCCAGCAACCCCACGGCGATGAAGATGCCGTGGCGCATCAGGTAATAGCCCGGCTGGTAGCCAGTGAACCGGCCCGCCTCCGCCGTGGCGATTGAGGCGGAATACACCATCACCAGCCCGAGCGCGAGCAGGCCGGCCAGCGCCCACAGCAGCAATTCGTCGAATTGCGCCTGCGGCGGGCGGGTATGGGTCCTGACCAGCGCGACCATCAGACACGCTCCTTGTGCAAGGCATCGACCGCCGCGACGAAGGCTTCGGCGCGATGCGCGTAATTGCGGAACATGTCGAAGCTGGCGCAGGCCGGCGACAGCAGCACCGCATCGCCGGGCTGCGCGCTCGCTGCGGCGATGCGCACTGCCTCGTCCATGTCGCGCGCCCTCAGCAGCGGCTTGCCGCAACCCGCGATGGCCGCCTCGATCAGCGGCGCATCGCGCCCGATCAGCACGACCGCGCGCGCATACTGCGCCACGGCATCTTGCAGCGGCGTGAAATCCTGCCCCTTGCCTTCGCCGCCCGCGATAAGCACCGCCTTGCGCCCCAGCCCTTGCAGCGCGGCCACGGTCGCGCCGACGTTGGTGCCCTTGGAGTCGTCGTAATAGACGACCTCATCCACTTCGGCGATCTTTTCCACGCGATGCGGCAAACCCTTGAAGCTGCGCAACCCGGCGATCAGCTTATGCATCGGTAAGCCGATCGCACGGCACAGCGCCAGCGCGGACAACGCATTGGCGGCATTGTGCAATCCGCTCACCTGCAGCTCTTCGGTCTTCAGCAATCTCTCGCTGCCCTGCACCAGCCAGATCGCACCAGCATGGCGCTCGATGCCGAAATCTCCGGTGGTCTCGTTCAGGTCATGTTCGACACCGGCCCACTCTGCCGAGATCGGCAGACCGGGAGGTGTCAGTCCGAACGTCACCAGCTTGCGTCCCGGCTGAGCCATGCCCATGCTGCGCGCATCGTCGCGGTTCAGCACCTGCACACCATTGCCGGTGAAGATGCGCGCCTTGGCCGCCGCGTATGCGTCCATGCCTGCATAGCGGTCGAGATGATCCTCGCTGACGTTCAGCACCGTCGCGGCATCGGCGTTCAGGCTGGAAGTCGTTTCCAGCTGGAAGCTGGACAGCTCCAGCACCCATATCTCGGGTTGCCGCGCGCCGCGCGCCAGCACTGCATCCAGCACCGCCGGTGAGATGTTGCCCGCTGCCACCGCATCCTTGCCCGCGGCACGGCACAGATGCTCGACCATCGCGGTGACCGTGGTCTTGCCGTTCGACCCGGTGATGGCGAGAATCTTGGTCGTAAGACGTAAGTCGGAAATTGTGAGTTGCTGCGTGAAAAGTTCGATGTCACCGACGACGGGGATTCCGCGCGCGATAGCGCGCTGCACAAACGGGTCGGCCAGCGGCACACCGGGACTGATGGCGATGAGCTCCACACCTTGCAGCAGACTGTCGTCGAACGCGCCGCAATACACCTCGGCCTGCGGCAGTTCGCTGCGCAGGGTGGCGATACCGGTCGGTTCGGTGCGGCTGTCGGCGACGCGCACGCGCGCGCCCTGCGCGCTCAACCAGCGCGCGAGCGACAACCCGGTCTCACCGAGACCGAGGATCAAAACCGATTTGTCAGCCCACTTGTTCAATGCATCTCCTTGGAACCAGTCGTTAGTCATTAGTTGGTTTTGTCGCCGCTACGCGGCGGTTTCTAACTAGCGACTAACGTCTAACGACTGCTTTATCTCAACTTCAACGTCGCCAACCCGATCAACACCAGCATCATGGTGATGATCCAGAACCGCACCACCACCTGCGTTTCCTTCCAGCCCTTCTGTTCGAAGTGATGGTGCAGCGGCGCCATCAGCAGGATGCGCTGGCCGGTGCCGTAGCGACGCTTGGTGTATTTGAACCAGGACACCTGCAACATCACCGATACCGCCTCGACCACGAACACGCCGCCCATGATGAACAGCACCAGCTCCTGCCGGACGATCACCGCTACCGCGCCCAGCGCCGCACCCAGCGCCAGCGCGCCGACATCTCCCATGAACACTTCCGCCGGATAGGCGTTGAACCACAAGAAGGCCAGCCCCGCGCCCGAGATCGCCGCGCAGAACACCGCCAGTTCGCCCGCGCCGGGGATGGAAGGCTCGCCCAGATATTTGGAGAATTCGGCATGGCCCGCGACATAGGCGAAGATCGCCAGCGCCGCCGCCACCATCACCGTCGGCATGATGGCGAGACCGTCGAGGCCGTCGGTGAGGTTCACCGCATTGCTGCTGCCGACGATGACCAGATAGACAAGCAATATGAAACCGAACATGCCGAGCGGGAGCACCAGATGCTTGAAGAACGGCACGATGAGCTCGGTCTGCGCGGGCAGCGTCGCGTGGTTCCACAGATAGATGCCGACCGCCAGCGCGATCAGCGATTGCCAGAACATCTTGCTGCGCGCCGACAACCCGTCCGGATTGCGGTGAACGACTTTGCGGTAATCGTCCACCCAGCCGATCGCACCCACGCCGAGCGTGGTGAACAGCACCACCCAGATATAGGCATTGGAAAGATCGCCCCACAGCAGCGTGGTGATGGCCACCGACGCCAGGATCAAAGCGCCGCCCATGGTCGGCGTGCCCGCCTTGACCAGATGCGTCTGCGGCCCGTCGCTGCGCACCGACTGGCCGATCTTCAGCGCGGTGAGCTTGCGGATCATCCACGGCCCCAGCATGAAGGAGATGATCAGCGCCGTCATCGCCGCCAGCACCGCGCGCAGCGTGATGTAGTTGAACACGCTGAAGGTGCGGATGTCTTCGGCCAGCCATTGCGCCAGTTCAAGCAGCATGTTTCTCTCCTGCCAGATATTCCACCACCCGCTCCATCTTCATGAAGCGCGAACCCTTGACCAGCAGTGTGGTGTTGGCGTCCAGCTCCTGTTCCAGCGCAGCCAACAGATCCCCGATGCGCTCGAAGTGGCGCGCGGCGGCGCCGAATTCGCGCACCGTGTTGCGGGTCAATTCGCCCAGCGCATACAGCTTGTCAATCCCGGCGCGCTTTGCTTCGCTGCCGGTTTCGGCATGCAGTGCTGCCGCGTCGTCGCCCAGCTCGCCCATGTCGCCCATCACCAGCACACGCTTGCCGCCGGCTTGCGCCAGTACGTCGATTGCGGCGCGCATCGAGGCGGGATTGGCGTTGTAGGTATCGTCGATCAGCACCGCGCCCTGCCGCGCCACCTTGCGCTGCAAGCGCCCGGCCACGCCGCCAAAGCGCTGCAAACCGGCGACGATGGTCTCCAGCGGCACGCTCAATGCGACCGCAGCAGCGATCGCCGCCAGTGCATTGCGCGCGTTATGCGCGCCCGGCACCTGCAATTCGACCGTGAATTCGCCCTGCGGCGTCTGCGCGCTCAACTGCAGGCCGTTGCCGTGCGGCAGCCAGTGCCCGCAGACATCGGCCGGCTGGTCGAGCGCGAACTCGAGCAGCGGGCGCGTGCCCGCCAGCGCGCGCCACAACGGCGCGTTGGCATCATCGGCATTGATCACCGCCATGCCGTGCTCCGCCATGCCGGCGAAGATCTCGCCCTTGGCGCGCGCCACCGCCTCCACCGAGCCCAGCCCTTCCAGATGCGCGCCGCTGGCATTGGTGATCAGCGCCACGTCGGGGCTGGCGATGCGTGTCAGGTAATCGATCTCGCCGGGATGGTTCATGCCCATCTCGATCACCGCGTAGCGATGCTGAGCATCCAGTTGCAACAGAGTGAGCGGCATGCCGATGTCGTTGTTGAGGTTGCCGCGCGTGGCGAGCACACCCTCGTCACCTCCCGCAGCTTCGCGCAGGATCGCGGCGAGCATCTCCTTCACCGTGGTCTTGCCGTTGCTGCCGGTAATCGCCGCCAGCGGAATGTCGAACTGTTTGCGCCACCAGGCGGCGAGCCGCCCCAGCGCGAGGCGCGTGTCCGGCACCACCAGCAGCGGGATAGTCGCGCTTGCGGCGTGCGCGGCACGCTCCTCGACCAGCGCAGCGGCGGCGCCGGCCGCTGCCGCCTGTACGACGAACTCGCAACCATCGAAGTTCTCGCCGCGCAAAGCGACGAACAGATCGCCCGACCGCAGCTTGCGCGTATCGCTGGATACGCCCTCAACGCGCACGTCCGTGCCGATCATGCCGACATCGAGCGCCCTGGCGGCCTGCGACAGCAGCATCATGCCGGTTCCCTCCATGTTGCCAGCGCCTGCGCGGCGACGTCCGCATCGCGGAACGGGTGTCGCACAGCGCCGATCTCCTGATAATCCTCATGCCCCTTGCCGGCCACCAGCACGGTGTCGTCCTGCCGCGCCATGCCGATGGCGCGCGCGATGGCGGCGGCGCGTTCGGCGACGATCTCGCGGCTGCCCGCGTCCATGCCGCCGACGATCTCGTCGATGATGTGCTGCGGATCTTCGCTGCGCGGGTTGTCGCTGGTGACGATGCAATGGTCGGCGAAGCGCCCGGCGACGCGACCCATCATCGGGCGCTTGCCGCGATCGCGCTCGCCGCCGCAGCCGAACACGCAAATAACCCTGCTGCTCGCACCACCCACTTCGCGCAGGGTGAGCAGCACGTTCTCCAGCGCGTCCGGCGTGTGCGCGTAATCGACGATCACCGTCGGCTGCCCCGCGCCGCCCAGCCGCTGCATGCGTCCGGCGACCGCCTGCACCTTGCCGAGCGAGCCCGCCGCCGCTTCCAGCGCGATGTCGCCCGCCAGCAGCACCGCCAGCGCGCCGAGCAGATTGGCCGCATTGAAGCGCCCGACCAGCGCACTGTCGATGCGCGCGCCGCCCCAGCTCGAATGGATATTCAGGCTCAGTCCGCGCGCGCTCATGCCGGCCAGGTGACCATAGACCATGCGGATGCCGAGGCGCTCCGCCAGTTGCAGCGCCGCGTCGCTCATGCCGTAGCCGATCACTTCAGGAGTTGTATATCCGCGTAGCGGCTCGTTTGCCCCCTCGCCCGCTTGCGGGACGTAGGCGGGGTTGCGGGAAGTGCGCTTCCCGCCGCCGGAGTCGGCTGGCTGTGCAAAGCCAGCCGTGGGGCGCAGAGCGAGGTTGGGGAGAGGGGAAGGGGATGCGCTCCCTTGAACCAGTTGCTCTGCCAGCTCCACGCCGAAGACATCGTCGAGATTCAATACCACACAGCGCAGGCTGTCCCAGTCGAACAGCTTGCGCTTGCTCGCCGCATAACGCTCCATGTCGCCGTGGTAATCGAGATGGTCGCGGCTCAGGTTGGTCAGCAGCGCCACGTCGAACCGCACGCCGTTCACCCTGCCCTGCGCCAGCGCGTGCGAGGACACCTCCATCGCCACCGCGCTTGCGCCTTCGCGCAGATAGTCGGCGCACAGCCCGTGTACACGGATCGCATCCGGCGTGGTGTTGGCGCCGGGTTCGAGCTTTCCGGCGAAACCGTTGCCCAGCGTGCCGATCAGCGCGCACTTCCTGCCCGCGTCGTTCAGCGCATGCGCGATCCAATGACCGGTGGAAGTCTTGCCGTTGGTGCCGGTCACGCCGACCAGCCACAGCTTTTCCGTCGGCATGCCGTACACCGCATGCGCCAGCCAACCGGCCTTGTGGCGCAGATCGGCGATGGCAAGATTGGGTATCTGCCAGACATCGTTCCAGGTGAAATCGTGCGATTCCCAGATCACCGCATTCGCGCCCTGCGCGATCGCCTGCGCGATGAATTGCCGCCCGTCGAGCTTTTCGCCGGGACAGGCGACGAAGGTATCGCCGGGCTGCACCGCGCGGCTGTCGGTCACCAGCCGCGTCACCGGCACGCCGAGCTGTTCCAGTCGCTCAAGAGGAAAAGTCATACCTCCTCCTTCACGATCTCGTCGGGCGGCGCGATGACATTGTCCAGCGGCGCATCGTGCGGCACGTCGAGCGCCTGCAATGCCGCGCCGGTCACCTTGCTGAACACCGGCGCGGCCACCAGCCCGCCGTAATACTTGCCGTTGTCCGGCTCGTCTATCATCACCGCCACCACCAGACGCGGGTTCGATGCCGGCGCGAGACCGACGAACGACGAGACATAGCGGTTGACGTAGCGCCCGTTCTCCAGCTTGTGCGCGGTGCCGGTCTTGCCCGCCACGCGATAGCCCGCCACCTGCGCCAGCGGTGCGGTGCCACCCGGCTGCACCACCAGCTCCATCATGTCGCGCAGGCTGCGCGCAGTGCGTCCAGAGAATACCTTGCGCCCGATCTGCGGCGCATCCAGCTTGAGCAGCGAGACCGGTTTCAGCTCGCCATCATTGGCGAACACGGTGTAGGCGCGCGCCAGCTGCAGCAGGTTGACCGACATGCCGTGGCCATAGGAGATGGTGGCCTGCTCGATGGGACGCCAGCTCTTCGGGTCGCGCAATTTGCCGGATGCCTCCCCGGGGAAACCGCTGCCGCTCTGCGCACCGAAGCCGCTGTCCGACAGGCTCTGCCACAATGTCTGCGGTTCCAGCGACAAGGCCATCTTGGCCGCGCCGACGTTGCTGGATTTCTGGATCACCTGCGCCACGGTCAGCGACTCATCCGGATGCGAGTCGTGGATGGTGCGGTTGCCCACCTTGAACTTGCCCTTCTCGGTATTGATGAGCGTATCGGGGCGCACCTTGCCATGTTCGAGGGCGGTCGCCACGGTGAACGGCTTCATGGTCGAGCCCGGCTCGAATAGGTCGGCGATGGCGCGGTTGCGCATCGCCTTCGGATTGATGCGGTTGCGGTTGTTGGGGTTGTAGGCCGGATAGTTGGCGAGCGCCAGCACTTCTCCACTCTTCGCGTCCAGCACCACCACCGCGCCCGCCTTGGCATGGTGCAGCCGGACGGCGTCTTCCAGCTCACGGTAGGCGAGATGCTGCACCTTGCTGTCCAGGCTGAGCACGATGTCGCTGCCTGGCTTGGGCGCGAGCAGGCTGCCGGCGTCCTCGACGATGCGACCGCGCCTGTCCTTGATGACGCGCTGGCTGCCGGCCTTGCCTGCGAGCCGTTCCTGCAACGCCAGCTCCAGCCCTTCCTGGCCATTGTCGTCCTGGCCGGTGAAACCGAGCATCTGCGCGGCCTCCTCGCCCAGCGGGTAATAGCGGCGGTATTCGCGCTGCAATGAGACACCGGGGAGATTGAGCGCCATCACCTGTTGCGCATGGTTGGGCGGCAACTGACGCTTGAGATAGACGAAATCGCGCGTGTCGTCGGAAAGGCGGCCCTTCAGTTCCGCCGTACCCATGCCGAGCAGGTGCGCCAGCTGCATCAACTGCCGGTTGTCCGCCTCCACGTCCGCCGGACTCGCCCATACGGATTCGACCGGGGTGCTGACGGCGAGCGCCTCGCCGTTGCGGTCGGAGATCATGCCACGGTGTGCGCTCATCTCGATCACGCGGCTATAGCGCTGGCTGCCCTTCTCCTGCAGGAAGTCGTTGTTGATCCCCTGCAGGTACACCCCCCGCCCCAGCAATCCCGCCAGCCCCGCCAGCAGCAGCACGAATAACACGGTGGCGCGCCATCCGGGCAATTTCGCCGGAATGACTGCATTTGCGCTGGCCGCATGATTCATGGTTTTCCGTTTGTCTGTCTGTCAGGCTCTGCCCGTATGAATCTGATCTGCCCGCTCTGCGGAAACTGCATCTGCAACTGCCGCACCGCGATCTTCTCCACGCGCGCCGGCGCGGCCAGGGTGCTCTGTTCCAGCTGCAACTGCCCCCACTCCACTTCCATCTGCTGCGCGCGTTCCTTCTCTTTCTGCAGCTCGATGAACAGCTTGCGCGCCTTGTGCTGCGAAGTGACCACGCTCAGCGCGCACATCACCACCGCCGCCAGCAGCAGCACGTTCAGCCCGTTACTGCCAGGCGACATCGCTGCGCTCCGCCACGCGCATCACCGCGCTGCGCGCTCGCGGGTTGGCGCTCACCTCCGCCGCGCTCGCGCGCACCGCACGGCCGATCAGCCGCAGCTTGCCCTGCGGCACTTCGCTGGCGCGGATCGGCACGTTGCGCGGTAGCTTGTCGCCTTGCGCCATGTCGCGCATGAAATGCTTGACCATGCGATCCTCCAGCGAATGAAACCCGATCACCACGAGACGCCCGCCGCCGGCCAGATGCTTCACGCACTCTGGCAGCACCCGCGCAAGCTCTTCGAGCTCCCCGTTGAGATAAATCCGTATAGCCTGAAACGTGCGTGTCGCCGGGTTCTGCCCGGCTTCGCGGGTACGTACCGCTTTGCCAACCAGCTCGACGAGCTGCCGCGTAGTGCGGATGGGTTCGATTGCGCGCGCAACAACAATCGCCCTTGCAACCTGCTTAGCAAACCGTTCTTCGCCGTATTCACGTATCACCTCCGCTAGCAAACCTTCATCCGCCGTCGCCAGCCATTCGGCCGCCGTCATCCCGCTGCTGGTATCCATGCGCATGTCCAGCGGCGCATCGAAGCGGAAACTGAATCCCCGCTCCGCATCGTCCAGTTGCGGCGACGACACCCCCAGATCCAGCAGGATGCCGTCCACCTTGTCCGCGCCCTGTTCGCGCAACACCTCGCCCAGATGCGCGAAGCCGCGATGCACCATGCAGAAACGCGCATCGCGCCATTGCCTGCCCGCCGCCACCGCTGCCGGATCCTTGTCCAGCGCAATCAGCCTGCCGCTCGCCCCGAGCCGCTCCAGGATCAGCCGGCTGTGACCGCCGCGCCCGAAGGTGCCGTCCACATAGATGCCGTCCGGCCTGATCGCGAGCGCTTCGACAGCTTCTTCCAGTAAAACGGTGGTGTGGAGCAGCGGCTCATCGCTCACAGAGAAAAGCCTTCAAGCTCGGGCGGCAGATCGCCTTCCATGAACGACAGCGCGGCATCCTGCTGCGCCTGCCACTTCGCCTCATCCCACAGTTCGAATTTATTGCCCTGCCCGACCAGCATCACGCGCTTGTCCAGCGCGGCGTAGCTGCGCAAGGCGGGAGAGATCAGCACGCGCCCGGCGCCATCCATCACCACATCCTCGGCATAACCGATCAGGCGGCGCTGCAAGGCGCGGATCTTCGGATTGAGCGCGGAGAGCTTGAGCAGCTTGTCGCGGATGGGTTGCCACTCCGGCTGCGGATAGACCAGCAGGCAACCGTCGGCATCGGCGGTCAGCACCAACTGACCCGCGTAAGCGCTCAGCAGCATGTCGCGATACCTGCTCGGTATCGCAAGCCTGCCTTTGCTATCCAGATTGAGTTGCGCCGCCCCTTGGAACATCCCCTTATCCCCACTTTTACCCACTTTTTACCACTTAGGCCCACTATATTGAAAAAAAACCAGCCAGTCAAGCAAAGAAATGGGATTTTTCTTTTTGGGACAATGAGTTAGCGCTGATACTTAATGAAATGTAAATATGCTTAAAAAGCAATGAATTGCACGAACAAGCTAAAGTTGTTTGTAATTGAAAGCGCGGAACACCCCGGATGAACCGCCGATATTCGCCGCTCCGGTTCGGGTAGATGGCACATCGTGCCTGCGCGCGTGCCGTGCATAAATAATTATTCGGCTACCGAGTGCCCATTTTTTTCAACAGGTGAATGCCCCGGCGGCTTTTGCATAATCCGGTTCTGTTGCGTATATTCATGCGCGATGAAATGGCGGCCTTGCACATAATCCGCGCATCCCTGACTAAACGACTGGAGATAAAGATGCCCCGGAAACTCACCATAGCGAAGCGCCTTGCCCTGGGGTTCGGGCTCTTTTTCATCCTGGTTCTCGTTTCCGCATTGCTCGGGCTGAACCGGCTCGGTTCCGTGAACGAGACGCTCAACCGCATCGTCGAGAAGGACTGGAAGAAGACCGTTCTGGCCAACGATGCCATCGATCTGATGAACGCCAATGCGCGCGAGACCTTTCTACTTTTTCACGTGACCGATCATGCTCCGGTGAAACAGCGGATCGCGGCCAACGTGCAGACCATCACGCAGAAGCTCGACGAACTGGAAAAATTGCTCTACCTGCCGGAAGGCAAGGCCATGCTCGCCGAGGTGCGCGAGAAGCGAAAATCCTATGTGGGCTCGTTCCAGAATGTCGCCAAGCTGCTCGATACGGGCAGCGAGCCGGACCGTGCCGAAGCGTCCAGGCTCATGGCCGCCGAAGTCACTCCCGCGCTCAATGCGCTGCTGACCTCGGTAAACAAGCTGATCCAATTGCAGGGCAGCATCCTCGAGAAGACCGGGGAAGACGCGCATGCCGCCTATGCACAGGCCCGCATCGCGATCATCCTTTTCCAGGTGCTGGCGGCAGCTCTCGCCTTCGCCTGCGCCACCTGGATCATCCGCTCCGTCACGCGCCCCATCGGCGGCGAACCGGACGAGGCGTGCGCGGTATTCGAGAAGATCGCGGCAGGCGATCTCACCGCAGAAATTCCGGTGAAGCGGAATGACACCACCAGCCTGATGGCGGCGGCGCAGAAGATGCGGCACAACCTGCACCAGATGGTGGCCGAACTCAAGCGCAACGCGGAGGGTGTCGCCTCCGCCGCAGAGCAGCTTGCGACATCATCGGAACAGATCGCCAGGAGCTCGTCGCACCAGAGCGACGCTGCCTCCAGCATGGCGGCAGCCGTGGAAGAAATGACGGTCAGCATCAACCATGTTTCCGACAGTGCCGGCGAGGCGCGCCAGGTCACCACGGAGACCGGCGAGCTGTCGGTGAACGGCAACCGCATCATTCAGGAAACCGTTGCCGAGATGCAGACGATCTCGCAGACGGTCGGCGAGGCCGCACGGACCATCCAGGCCGTCGGCGAAAACTCGGAAAGGATCTCCGCCATCGTCCAGGTCATCAAGGAGGTTGCCGACCAGACCAACCTGCTGGCGCTGAACGCCGCCATCGAGGCAGCGCGCGCCGGCGAACAAGGCAGGGGCTTCGCCGTAGTGGCCGACGAAGTGAGGAAGCTCGCCGAACGCACCGCCCAGGCGACGACAGAGATCAGCTCCATGATCGGCGCGGTACAGGAGAGTGCACAGACGGCGGTAGGCACGATGCAGCAGGCGGTTGCGCGCGTCGAACAAGGCGTCGTCAAAGCGGGGCAAGCCGGTGAATCCATGACCGGCATCAGCGAAGGGGCACAACGCGTGACCTCTGCGGTGAACGACATTTCCAACGCCCTCAAGGAACAGGGCGCGGCAAGCAACGAGATCGCCGCCAACGTGAACAAGATCGCGCAGATGACCGAGGAAAACAGCGTAGCCACGCAGGAAGCATCCGACACCGCCAGACAGTTGAAATCGCTTGCAGCCGCCACCCACGTAGCGGTAGACCGCTTCCGCGTGTAACCCCCGCCGACAGGCGACCCGCGCATGGGCGATGACGCTCGTCGCGCAGGCTTCAAACCATAAACGAAGCCCCCTTTTGCTCCGGCATATTGCCCCTGTTGCCGGATTGGGATAAGGTATGCGCAACCCTTGCGGAAGCAAGGGAAACCCGGATGGGGCAGCGCCATACAGCTGCAACGCATGGTTTGACCGGCTCCGCCTCCGGGTTTGGCGGGGTTTCGGCACAACATCTTTTCAGGGGAGTCATATGAAATCAGGAATATTGCTGTGCGGCGTTCTGTTGGCCGCCGCATCTTTCAATGCATCGGCCGAGAACGCTTCGCTCACGACCGCACAAGACGCCATCAAGGCGGCGGGCTCAAAAGAAGTGAGCTTCAAGAACGACATCCAGCCCATACTGCATGACCACTGCGTCAGCTGCCACTCCCCGGGCGGGAAGGGCACGATGAAGAGCGGCCTGGATTTGACATCCTATGAAACACTGATGAAAGGCACCGTGTTCGGGCCGGTCGTGATCCCCGGCGATAGCGCCTCCAGCACGTTCACCAAACTGCTGACCGGCACCAACAAGGGTCTGAAGATGCCCGCCGGTTTGAACGCCTCGGGCACGCTGGATCGCCAATACATCCTGTTGATGAGAAACTGGGTCAAACAGGGCGCCAAGAACAACTGACCGGCAGCAGCGGCGAATATCGGCCTCACGCTATTCGCCCGCCTGCAACCCGATGGGAACCTGTTTCGCATTACCCTGAACAGGATGTGAATGCAAAAGACATGATGCTTGCCCGTTCGCTCCGCCTCCCTTCGAATCCGCCCGCATGAACCGCGCCCGCCTGCTTGCCGGACTCGGCGCAATAGTCCTCGCCGCGCTCGTCCTGTCCGGCATCGCCCCCTACGACCACCTCACTTGGCTGCTCGAAGTCGCGCCGGTGCTCATCGCCGCACCCCTGCTCGCGACAACCTGGCGCCGCTTCCCGCTCACCACGCTGCTCTACGTCCTGATCGCGCTCCACGCGCTGGTGCTCATCTATGGCGGCGCATACACCTATGCGCGCGTCCCGCTCGGTTTCTGGATGCAGGACCTGTTCGACCTCGGCCGCAATCCCTACGACAAGATCGGTCACTTCATGCAGGGCTTCGCCCCCGCCCTCATCGCCCGCGAGATCCTGCTGCGCGGCGGCTTCGTCAGCGGACGGCGCATGGCCGCGTTCCTGTGCGTCTGCGTCGCGCTCGCCATCAGCGCCGCCTATGAAATGGTCGAATGGTGGGTCGCGCTCGCCATCGAACAGGGCGCCCACGAATTCCTCGGCACCCAGGGCGATGTCTGGGACACGCAGGCGGACATGTTCTGGGCGCTCGTCGGCGCAGCCCTCGCGCTCGCGACCCTGTCGCGGATGCAGGACCGGCAGATGAATGCACTGCGCAACGAACAGCGGGGGTGAAATGCAAAATCACGATATGGGTTTGATACCCTTGACCGCGATGCGAGGACGATGACGCCCATCCACGCCCGGCTCTTCCTCGCCTTCGGCGCCTTGTCCGCCGCTGCCGCCGTCATTCTCGGCGCGGTGGCGGCCCATCTGCCGGATGTCGCACCGGCGGCGCAGCCCATGTTCCAGACGGCGCTGCAACTCCATATGTTCCATGCGCTCGGGCTGCTCGCCACCGGTCTCGCCGCCGCCCGCCTGCCCGCCTCGCGCTGGGTGATGGCGGCGGGCGGCCTGATGATGCTCGGCACCCTGTTGTTCAGCGGCAACCTCTACCTGCGCAGCATGGCCGGCATCGACGCCTTCCGCTTCGTCACACCTTGGGGCGGTGGCGCATGGATACTCGCATGGCTGGCGCTGGCCATCGGCATCATGAAAGCGGGGAAAAGTGAAACAACGGCGGACGCCGCGGTTCCTGAAAGAAGTGAAGCTGGCCGGTAAGCCGGGTTCTGTCGTGGACAGTCATTCCTCTAGGCGTTTCGTTACCTGACGCTCGAGCGACCTACCCGCTGACGACGCGAGCAACGTCATGGTCAGCCTATTTGGTCTTGCTCCGGATGGGGTTTACCCTGCCACTGATGTTGCCACCAGCGCGGTGAGCTCTTACCTCGCCATTTCACCCTTACCAATCTATCGAAACAAACTGGCGGTATATTTTCTGTGGCACTTTCCATCGCCTCGCGGCGTCCGGTCGTTAACCGGCATCCTGCTCTGCGGAGCCCGGACTTTCCTCTCCGCCCTTGCGGACGCAGCGACTGTCTGGCCAGCTTCGGTGTGAAGTTTAGCACGTTGAGTTTGACGAACGCCCGGGAACCCGGACTTCGGCATCAGTTAAAGCGGGGCTCGCTGCCTTTGGGGAACAGCACCCACATCTGCCCGCTCTGTTTCATGCGCCCTGCCTGCATGCCGGCCTGTTCGCCGAAACCCCAGAAAAAATCCGCGCGCACCGCCCCCTTGATCGCACCGCCGGTATCCTGCGCCAGCATCAGGCGGTTGAGCGGTTCGCCGCTGTTCGGGAAGGTGGTGGCGAGGAGCACCGGCGCGCCGAGCGGGATGGTGCGCGGATCCACCGCGATGCTGTAGCCTTCCGTCAGCGGCACGCCCAGCGCGCCGAGCGGCGCGGACAGGCCATCCGGCAATTCGCGGAAGAATACGTAGCTGGGATTCTGCGCCAGCAACGCGCCGAGTTTCTCCGGGTTGCGCTGCGCCCAATCCTTGATGCCCTGCATCGAGGCTTCCTCGAGCTTCAGCTCGCCCATCTCCACCAGCTTCCTGCCGATGGAAACATAGGGATGGCCGTTCTGTTCGGCATAACCGACCTTTACCAGCGAGCCGTCCGGCAGCTCGATGCGCCCGGAGCCCTGCACCTGCAGGAAGAACAGTTCCACCGCATCACCCACCCAGAACAGTTCGCGTCCCTGCAACGGCGCCTTCCCGTCGTCGATCCCGGCGCGGTCGTAATAGGGCACGATGCGCTTGCCCTGCAACCGTCCGCGCAGACGCAGGTCTTTCAGTTGCGGATAGATTTCGCCCAGGTCAACGGTCAGCAGGTCGTCCGGGACGGCATACAGCGGATAGCGGAAATGTTTCGTCCGGGTGCGGCTACCGTGCAGTTTCGGCTCGTAGTAGCCGGTGACCAGCCCCTGCGGGGAGCCATCCGGGTTGAACACCTGCCAGGGCGTGAAACCCTCTTCGAAGAAACTGCGCAACGCCGCATTGTCCGGCTGCGCCAGCCCGCTGGCGCGTGCACAGGCATCCTGCCAGCCCGGCTTGTTCTTCAGCGCGCGGCAGCTTTGCAGGAATGCCGCCCAGCTACCCTGTAGATCCAGCGTCTGCCAATCCGGCAGCCTTTCCCAATCGCTGGGCGCAAAGGCGGGAGCCGGGACGATGGGTGGCTTGGGCGGCGCGGTGCAGGCGGCGAGAAAGAGCAGTGGCGCGAGCCATGCCATATAGAAGCGATTTTCACGCGGAGACGCGTGAAATGCTTTTGCTGCAAATTGCGGGAGGTTGGCCGTCAGGCTGCTAATGCAAAACACGCGGCACACTCAACACGAACTGCGGGATATCGACTTCGAACAGCGCACCGTCCTCGGCCTGCATCTGGTAGCTACCCTGCATCGTGCCGACCTGCGTGGTCAGCACCGTACCGCTGGTGTATTCGAAGCTCTGGCCCGGCGCGAGCAGCGGCTGCTCGCCCACCACGCCCTGTCCGCGCACTTCCTGGACATGGTGATGGGCGTCGGTGATGATCCAGTGGCGGCTGATGAGCCGGGCGGAGACGCCGCCGAGATTGACGATGTTGATGGTGTAGGAGAACACGAAACGGTTGCCCGCTTCATCGGACTGGTCCGGCAGATAATTCACCTGTGTCCGGATGATGAAACCATGGGGAACTTTATTTTCCATGCGCGGCATTTGAACCGATTTCCCGTCATGTCGCAAGCTGCAGCTCTGTATCCGGATCGTAAAAGTGCACCGTGTTGCGCCCGGCGGCCTTGGCCTGATACATGGCGATGTCGGCGCGCTTGAGAATGTCGTCACGGTTGGTCTCATGACTGGCGAACAGGACGATGCCGATGCTGGAGGTGCATTGGTGTTCGATCTCGGTGCTGCCATTTTCCGGCTGGAGCAGCCCCAGCCGGTAGGGTTCGAACAGGGCTTTGCGTATCTTTTCCGCCACCCCTGTCGCATGCGAGGCCGCAGCCTCCTCATCGGCATCCAGCTCTTTCAGCAGCACCACGAATTCGTCGCCGCCGAAGCGCGCCACGGTATCTTCCTCGCGCACGCAACCCGTGATGCGCCGCGCCGCCTCCATCAACAACAGGTCGCCGACGTCGTGGCCATGCGCGTCGTTGAGCGGCTTGAAGTTATCCAAGTCGAGGAACATCAGCGCGCCATAGCGGCCGCTGCGCTTGCCGATGGCCAGGGTCAGGGCAAGGCGGTCGATCAGCAACCTGCGGTTCGGCAGGTTGGTCAGCGGGTCATAGAACGCCATGTTCTTCAGGCTCTCCTCGGCGGCCTTGCGCGAGGTGATGTCCTGCTTCAGCGCCACGAAATGGGTGATCTCGCCATTGCCGTCACGCACCGGCGTGATAGTCATCTCCTCGTGGAACAGCGAACCATCCTTGCGCCGGTTGACCAACTCGCCGTGCCACACCTTGCCAGCCAGGATGGACTGCCACATGCCTTCATAGAAAGCCTCATCCTGATGGCCGGAATTGAGCAACTCGTTGCAAGAGTGGCCAATCACCTCGGCGACCGCATAGCCGGTCAATTCGCTGAAGGCATGGTTGGCCCACACGATGTGTCCCTCGCGACCGGTGATGATCATCGCGTTGGCAACGAAATTGAGGGCGGCATCGTGCAGGTGCAATGTCTCGGCGGTGCGCGTGCGCTCGATGGCCAGCGCGGCCAATGCGGCAGAAGCTTCGATCAGCGCGATCTCGTCGGGTTGCGGAGAGGCAGGTTGCCGGTGATAGATGGCGAAAGTGCCCAGCACGTGGCCATCGCAATCCTTGATCGGCTGCGACCAGCAGGATTGCAGCCCGGCGCGTTGCAGCAGGTCATGGAAGCCTTCCCAATAACGGTGGGTCTGGATGTTCTCGATCACCACGCGTTCGCCGCGCCAGGCCGCCGTGCCGCAGGAGCCCGCCCCCTCGCCGATGGCGACGCCGTCAACCGCCCGGTTGTAGAAGTCCGGCAGGCTGGGTGCCGCGCCGTGGCGCAGGTGCTTGCCATCCGCGTCGAGCAGCATGATGGAACACAGCATCCCGGGATGTTGCGCTTCGACCGCCCGCGCCAGCTTCTCCATGATGTCCGGCAACCCGGCATGCCGGGTGATCATGTCCAGCACGACATTATGGCCATACAGCTCGGCGCTGCGCAGCTTCAGCTGTGTCTCGCTTTCGTTCAGGCGGCGTTCGTTCTCGGCGCGCCGCTGCAGATGCCGGACCAGCGTATAAACCAGCACGGCAGCCAGCAGGCACAACAGCACGCCCAGCGTGCGCACGACATTCAGCGCCGCCGAACCGGCGCCCCATCCGGAACGCGGCATAGCGGCGATTTCCCAGCTTCCCCCGGGCAGGAAGACGGTGCGCAGGACGGGATTCGCGCCGAACATCTCCAGGCTGCCGTAGAAGGTTTCCCCGTCGCTGCCCTTGCCGTCGCGCCCGCGGATAGCGATGGCCGTGGTCGCCTCAAGCTCGCGCAAACCCGCATCGTCCAGCAAGCGGTCCAGCATCAGCGGCGAGGAAACCGAACCGATGAATTCCCGGCCATGCGCGGCTTGGCGAAACACCGGGGCGCGCACGATGACGCCCGTCCCGCCTTGCACCAGCGGCACGGGGCCGGCCATGAGCGGCGCTCCCGACTCCATCATCTGCTGGTAGACCGGCCACTGCGCGGGCACCGAGCGGTAGTCCAGCCCGACGGCCTTCTCGTTCCCTTCCAGCGGGTAGACATAGGCGATCACCGTGCCGTGCGACAGGCCGATGTTGCGTATGGCCGGATTGGACACCATGATCTCCCGCGACATCCTGAGAAATTCATCGTGCGTCAGATCCGGATGGATGGCATAGACCACCGCCATGCTGCGGGTGGCGGCGACAGCCACATTGATGCCGCCTTCCAGCTTGGCACGCAATGCGGAAACGCGCTCCATGACCTGAATGCGCTGTTCCTGCTCCACCCGCCGACGCTCGCTGGCATCGAGCGTCAGCATGACCGCGGACACGGTCAGGGCTGCCGCCAATGCGGCGAGTTTGGGAGTGATACGTTGCAAGAGCACGATAGTTCCGGGATGCGCAAACAAACGGCGCCCAGTCTACAATCAACCCCGCATGGCACGATATAGGCCAAAAGGCCTATATACTTTTCCCGATCGCCCCGAAAACCGCCTTGTGGCGATGACCCGGTTTGCGCCCCGACCGCCTCCGGCTGAGGCGTTCCGGGCGGCTCTGTGCTAATCTTCAGGGACATTTCTTCACGGACATTTTCCGGGTAGTGCCCTATGAACGGTTATTTGAAACGCATCCTTAATGCGCGCGTCTATGACGTCGCGGTCGAAACTCCGCTGGAAGCCGCGCCCAGCCTCTCCGCGCGCCTCGGCAACACGCTGCTGCTCAAGCGCGAGGACATGCAGCCGGTGTTCTCGTTCAAGCTGCGCGGGGCGTACAACAAGATGGCGCAGCTCACGCCGGAGCAGTTGAAACGCGGCGTCATCGCCGCTTCGGCGGGCAACCATGCGCAGGGCGTGGCGCTGTCCGCGCAGAAGCTCGGCTGCAAGGCGGTGATCGTGATGCCTTCCACCACGCCGCACATCAAGATAGACGCGGTGAAGAGCCGCGGCGCCAAAGTGGTGCTGCACGGCGACTCCTATTCCGACGCCTACCAGCACGCGCTCGAACTCGAACAGCAGGAAGGGCTGGTGTTCGTGCATCCCTACGACGACCCCGACGTGATCGCCGGGCAGGGCACCATCGGCATGGAGATCCTGCGCCAGCACACCCAGCCGATCCACGCCATCTTCTGTTCCATCGGCGGCGGCGGCCTGATCTCCGGCGTGGCCGCCTACGTCAAGCAGTTGCGCCCCGACATCAAGATCATCGGCGTGCAACCGGTGGATTCCGATGCCATGTACCGCTCCGTGAAGGCAAAGCGGCGGGTCACGCTCGACCATGTCGGCCTGTTCGCCGACGGCGTGGCGGTGAAACAGGGGGGGCAGGAGCCCTTCCGCCTGTGCCGCAAGCTGGTGGACGAGATCGTGCTGGTGGACACCGACGCCACCTGCGCCGCGCTCAAGGACGTATTCGAAGACACCCGCTCGATCCTCGAGCCGGCGGGTGCCATCGCCATCGCCGGTGCCAAGCTGTATGCCGCGCGCGAAGGGCTCAAGGGCGAGACGCTGGTCGCCGTCGCCTCTGGTGCGAACATGAATTTCGACCGCCTGCGCTTCGTCGCGGAACGCGCCGAGATCGGCGAACGGCGCGAGTCCATCCTCGCCGTCACCATCCCCGAGACGCCGGGCAGCTTCCGCAAGTTCTGCGCGCTACTCGGCAAGCGCAACATCACCGAATTCAACTACCGCTACGCCGACCCGAAAGCGGCGCAGGTGTTCGTCGGCATCCAGGTGCGCAACCAGTCCGAGACCGCCGAACTGGTGGGCAAGCTGCAGGGCGGCAAATTGCCCACGCTGGACTTGAGCGACAACGAGATGGCCAAGCTGCACCTGCGCCACCTGGTCGGCGGCCATGCGCCCGAAGTGAAGGACGAGATCATGTTCCGCTTCGAGTTCCCGGAACGCCCCGGCGCGCTGATGAACTTCCTCAACAGCATGAACCACAGCTGGAACATCAGCCTGTTCCACTACCGCAACCACGGCGCTGACTACGGCCGCGTGCTGGTCGGCATGCAGGTACCGCACCACGACAAGAAGGCGCTCAAAACCTTCCTCGACACCCTCGGCTACCGCTATTGGGACGAGAGCGGCAACCCGGCATACAAGCTGTTCCTGGGCTGACCCGGATGACCGTCGCACCGTCGCCGCTCAAACAGACTCTACGCAAGACCCTCATCGCACAGCGCGAACAGCTCCCTGCGGATATCCGCGCCGCGCACAGCGCGGCGATCGGCGAGCGCCTGCTGCAACTGCCGGAATACCGCGCGGCCGGGCTGGTGCTGGGCTACATGAATTTCGGCGCGGAATTCGCCAGCGAGCTGTGGGCGGCGCGCGTGCTGGCCGATGGCAAGCGGCTGGCGTTGCCCAAGGTAAACCATCACACTAATCATCTCGATCTCTATCTGGTCGAGGATTTCGAAGAGCAACTGGAGCAGGGGCTGTGGGGGATACGCGAGCCCATCGTGGAACGCTGCGAGCGGCTGGATGCGCTGAATGAGGTAGAATTCGTACTCCTGCCCGGGGTGGCGTTCACCCGCGATGGTGCGCGGCTGGGCTATGGCGGCGGGTTCTACGACAAGCTGCTGGCGCGCATGACGCATCGTCCCGCGCTGGTCGCAGCCGCATTTGCGCTGCAACTCGTCGAACAACTCCCGCAGGAAGCAACGGACATCAGGGTCGGACAGATCGTCACCGAACGTGAAACGATTTCCTGTCCGGCCTGACAATCGAATCTCAACGAGGTGAAGAACAGAGATGGCAGACAACATTCCAGACTCTGACCCGCAAGAGACCCAGGAGTGGCTGGACGCGCTCGCGTCGGTGTTCGAGAACGAAGGCGCGGAGCGCGCGCATTTCCTGCTCGGGCAGTTGAGCGAAAAGGCGTGCAGCGCCGGCGCGTGCATGCCGGTCGTTACGACCACCCCCTATTGCAACACCATCCCGCTGGATCGGGAGCATCGCTCCGGCGGCAACCACGAACTGGAGCACCGCCTCCGCGCCATGACGCGCTGGAATGCGATGGCGCTGGTGCTGAACGCCAACAAGGAATCGTCCGAGCTGGGCGGGCACATCGCCACCTTCGCCTCTGCGGCCACGCTGTACGACATCGGCTTCAACCATTTCTTCCACGGCAAGAGCGACACGCACGGCGGCGACCTGGTGTATTTCCAGGGACATTCCTCGCCCGGCATGTATGCGCGCGCCTTCCTCGAAGGGCGCCTGAGCGAGGCGCAGATGTACAAGTTCCGCCAGGAGACGGAAGGCGGCGGACTGTCCTCCTACCCGCATCCCTGGCTGATGCCGGATTTCTGGCAGTTCCCCACCGTGTCGATGGGGCTGGGGCCGCTGATGGCGATCTATCAGGCGCGCTTCATGCGCTATCTGCAACATCGCGGCCTGGCGCAGACTGACGGGCGCAAGGTATGGGCCTTTCTCGGCGACGGCGAGACCGACGAGCCAGAATCGCTCGGTGCGATCTCGATGGCCGGGCGCGAAAAGCTCGACAATCTGATCTTCGTGGTCAACTGCAACCTGCAACGCCTGGACGGGCCGGTGCGCGGCAACGGCAAGATCATCCAGGAACTGGAAGGTGTGTTTCGCGGCGCGGGCTGGAACGTCATCAAGGTGGTGTGGGGCCGGCATTGGGATCGTTTGTTCGCCAAAGACAGGAACGGCCTGCTGCAACAGCGCATGCAGGAAGTGGTGGACGGCGAATATCAGACCTACAAGGCGCGCGACGGCGCTTATGTGCGCCAGCATTTCTTCGGCAAGTATCCGGAGTTGCTGGAGATGGTCGCGGACATGTCCGACGATGAACTGTGGCGGCTGAACCGCGGCGGCCACGATCCGTACAAGGTGTTCGCGGCCTACGCGCAGGCGGCCAAGCATACCGGCCAGCCGACCGTGATCCTCGCCAAGACGGTGAAGGGCTACGGCATGGGTTCGTCGGGCGAGGCGCAGAACCCGACCCATCAGCAGAAGAAGATGGATATTGATTCGCTGCTCAAATTCCGCGACCGTTTCAACCTGCCGCTCACCGATGCGCAGGTGGAAAGCCTGAATTTCTACCGTCCGCCGGAAGACAGCCTGGAGATGAAATACCTGCGCGAGCGCAACGCGGCGATGGGCACGGTGCTGGCGCGCAAGCCGGTGCAGGAAGCCTTGGCGGTGCCCGGGCTGGAGGCGTTCGAAGTGTTGCTGAAAGGCACCGAAGAGCGCGAGATATCCACCACCATGGCGTTCGTGCGCCTGCTCGGCATCCTGGTCAAGGACAAGCAGATCGGCCCGCGCATCGTGCCCATCGTGCCGGACGAATCGCGCACCTTCGGCATGGAAGGCATGTTCCGCCAGCTCGGCATCTTCTCGCAGGTGGGGCAGCTGTACCAACCGGAAGACGCCGACCAGCTGATGTTCTACAAGGAAGACCTGCACGGCCAGATATTGCAGGAAGGCATCAACGAGGCGGGCGGCATGGCCGACTGGATCGCCGCCGCGACCTCCTACGCCAACCACGGCACGGCGATGATCCCGTTCTATATCTACTACTCGATGTTTGGCTTCCAGCGCGTGGGCGACCTCGCCTGGGCGGCGGGCGACTTGCGCGCGCGCGGCTTCCTGATCGGCGGCACCGCGGGGCGCACCACGCTGAACGGTGAGGGACTGCAACATCAGGACGGCCACAGCCACCTGCTGGCATCGACCATCCCGAACTGCGTTTCCTACGACCCGGCGTTCGGCTATGAACTGGCGGTGATCGTGCAGGACGGCATGCGCCGCATGTATGTGGACCAGGAAGACGTGTATTACTACCTCACGGTGATGAACGAGAACTACGCGCACCCGGCGATGCCGCAGGGCGCGGAGGACGGCATCGTCAAGGGGATGTATTTGTTCAGAGGACCGAGGGCTGAGGACGGAGGACGGAGAAAAGGCAAAGTGCAGTTGTTGGGCAGTGGAACGATATTGCGTGAAGTCATCGCCGCCGCCGAATTGCTGGAGCAGGACTTCGGCGTAATGTCCGAGGTATGGAGCGTGACCAGCTTCAACGAGCTGCGCCGCGACGGCATCGAGTGTGAGCGCTGGAATATGCTGCATCCGGAAGCGGCGCAGCGCACGAGTTATGTCGAGCAATGTCTGGACGCCCAAGCGCCCGTGATCGCCGCGACCGACTATATCCGCAGCTTCCCCGACCAGATCCGCCCGTTCGTCAAGGCACGTTACAAAACGCTGGGCACCGACGGCTTCGGTCGTTCCGACACGCGCAAGAAACTGCGTCACTTCTTCGAGGTGGATCGTTTCTATGTCGCGGTCGCGGCATTGAAGACATTGGCAGACGAGGGTTCGCTGGATGCCGGAGAAGTCAGCCGCGCGATCAAACTCTACGGCATCGACCCCGAAAAACCCAATCCGGTGACGGTCTGACATGGCGACCATCGAACAGATACTCGTGCCTGACATCGGCAATTTCAAGGACGTCGCCGTCATCGAAATCGCGGTGCAGGCGGGCGATCGCGTGGAAGCCGAACAGCCGCTGATCGCGCTGGAGACCGACAAGGCGACGGTGGACGTACCCGCGCCGTTCGCCGGGGTGGTGAAGGAAGTGAAGATCAAGGTCGGCGACAAGGTGTCGCAGGGTTCGTTGATCCTGTTGCTGGAAAGCGGCGAGGCGGCGAGTGTGCAAATCCCCCCCAGCCCCCCTTTTGCAAAGGGGGGGGCTGATGCCGTTCCGGCAATGTTGCCCTCTGCTCCGGCAGCCCAACCTATACCTATCGTGCAGGCTCCCGCTCCCGCAGCGCATGCAACTCCCCCCTTTGCAAAAGGGGGGCTGGGGGGGATTTCAGCCCATGCCAGCCCCGCCATCCGCCGCTTCGCGCGCGAACTCGGTGTGGATGTGGCGCAAATCAAAGGCAGCGGCGAGAAAGGCCGCGTCACCAAAGACGACGTGCAGAACTTCGTCAAGCAGGCGCTGGCGCAGCCGCGCGGCGGTGCGGGTGGCGGCTTGCAGATAGCCGAGATGCCGGTCATCGATTTTGCCCAATTCGGCGCGATCGAGACCGTGCCGCTGGCGCGCATCAAAAAACTCTCCGGCGCGAACCTGCACCGCAACTGGGTGACCATTCCGCACGTCACGCAGTTCGACGAGGCCGACATCGGCGAGATGGAGGCATTCCGCAAGCAGCTCAACGAGGAGCATGGCAAGCAGGGCATCAAGGTCACGCCGCTGGCCTTTCTGCTCAAGGCATCCGCCGCCGCGTTGCAGCAATTTCCCGAATTCAACGCCTCGCTGGATGCGAGCGGCGAGAACCTGGTGCTGAAGAAATACATCCACATCGGCGTGGCGGTGGATACGCCCGACGGTCTGGTGGTACCGGTGATCCGCGACGCGGATTGCAAGGGCATCGTGCAACTGGCGAAGGAGTTGGGCGAAGTCAGCGCGAAGGCGCGCGAGAAGAAGCTTTCCGCCGCCGACATGCAGGGCGGCTGTTTCACCATCTCCAGCCTCGGCGGCATCGGCGGCACCGCCTTCACGCCGATCGTCAACGCGCCGGAAGTCGCCATCCTCGGCGTGTCGCGCGCCGCGATGAAGCCGGTGTGGAACGGCAGCGAGTTCACGCCGCGCCTGATGCTGCCGCTGTCGCTGTCGTACGACCACCGCGTGGTCGACGGCGCGGCGGGCGCGCGCTTCACCACCTATCTTGCGCAAGTGCTGGCGGATATCCGCCGCCTGGCCTTATAACCCATGAACCGTCAACCCATCGGCATCTTCGGCGGCACCTTCGACCCGATCCACTACGGGCACCTGCGGCTGGCCGAGGAGATGCTGGAGCTGGCCGGCCTGCGCGAGATCCGCTTCATCCCGACCGGCACGCCGCCGCACCGCGATTCGCCGCAGGTGTCCGCGCAACACCGCAGCGCGATGGTGCGGCTGGCCATCGCCGACCGGCCAGCCTTCGTGCTGGACGAGCGCGAGGTCAAGCGCAGCGTGCCGTGCTACACCGTGGACACCCTGCGCGAGCTGCGCGCCGAACTGGGCGCGGCGCAACCGCTGTGCCTGCTGATGGGCGGCGACGCGTTCCTGCAGTTGCACACCTGGCACGAATGGGAGCAACTGTTCGAGCTGGCGCATATCGTGGTGGGTTGCCGTCCCGGTTTCACTATAGCGGAACGCATCCAAAGCGCGACGGAGCCATTGCGCCGCCACTATCAGCAACGCCTATGCACTGCGGCAGCCTTGTCGCAGCAACCCTTTGGGGGTATCGCCGAACTGGCCATCCCCAAGCTGGAAATCTCCGCCACCGACATCCGACGTCGCGTGGCGGAGAATCGCACCATCCGCTACCTGCTGCCCAACGCAGTGGCGGATTACATTCATCAACATCACCTATATACATCATGCTGACAACTGAACAAAAAACCCAAGCCGTCGTTGCGGCCCTCGAAGACATCAAGGCCAACGACATCACCGTGATCGACACCAGCAAGCTCAGCTCGATGTTCGAGCGCATGGTCATCGCCAGCGCCAATTCCACCCGGCAGACCAAGGCGCTGGCCGACAACGTGGTGGTTAAACTCAAGGAACGCGGCGAGCAGATCTATGGCCGCGAAGGCGAGGACAGCGGCGAGTGGATCCTGGTGGACCTGGGCGAAGTGCTGGTGCACATCATGCAACCGGCGGTACGCCAGTATTACAACCTCGAAGAACTGTGGAGCAAGGCGCAAGCGGCGCGTCCCAAGCTGGCCAAAGCACCTGAGTAAAACGTGAAACTGTTCGTCATCTCGGTCGGACACAAGATGCCGGACTGGATCACGGGTGGCTTCAACGAATACGCCAAGCGCATGCCGCACGAGGCGAAGATCGAGCTGGTCGAGATCAAGCCGGAGCCGCGCACCACCGGCAAGACCACGGCGCAGATCATGGAGGCCGAGGCGCAGCGCATCCTCGCCGCGTTGCCACAAAACGCCTTGCGCATCGCGCTCGACGAGCACGGCGCGCAACCCACCACCAGACAGCTTGCCGCGCAGATGCAGGACTGGCTGCGCGGCGGGCGCGACGTGGCATTCATCATCGGTGGCGCGGACGGGCTGCACGAATCGGTCAAGCAGGCGGCGCAGCACCTGATGGCGCTGTCCGCGCTGACCCTGCCGCACGCCATGGTGCGTGTGCTGCTCGCCGAGCAGTTGTACCGCGCGCACAGTCTGCTGCACAATCATCCTTATCATCGTGAGTAGGATGGGTTGAGCGCAGCGAAACCCATCGCAAGCCCCGTTTAATTTGATGGGTATCGCTGCGCTCAACCCATCCTACAATCTGTCCAGAGAATAACGATTCATGTCCATCATCCAGCCCCGCATCTACCTCGCCTCGCAGAGCCCGCGCCGGCGCGAACTGCTCAAGCAGGTCGGCATCAATTTCGAGGTGTTGTTATTGCGCAGCGATCCGCGCCGCAACATCGACGTGGACGAGACGCCGCATCCCGGCGAACAGCCGGAGGACTATGTGCTGCGGGTATGCCGCGCCAAGGCCGATGCAGGTTATGCCGCGCTGAGGAAGCGCAACCTGCCGCAGTTCCCGGTGCTGGCCGCGGATACCGCCGTCGCGCTGGACGGCGACATCTTCGGCAAGCCGGAGAACGAGGCGCAGGCCGCCGCGATGCTGCGCCGGCTCTCGGGCCGCGAACACCGGGTGCTCAGCGCGGTCGCCATGGCGATGGCCGAACATGTCGAAGTGGCGGTGTCCATTTCCACGGTGCGTTTCGCGCCGCTCGACGAGGAACGCATCGGCCGCTATCTGCTGACCCGCGAATACGCCGACAAGGCCGGTGCTTACGGCATCCAGGGACACGCCGGCGCCTTCGTCGAGCATCTTTCCGGCAGTTACACCGGAGTGATGGGACTGCCGCTGTTCGAAACGGTACAATTGCTGCAACGTTTCGGCTACCCCGCACCTTAGGTATGCGTCTAGAAATTCGTTTTGCGGGATGGAGCACAAGGCGCCGCACAGCGAACGACGAGACAACACGCCGCATTGCGGCTTGTTGCGGCGTAAACTAACCTTCAGGTTATGTTGAAGCCACATATCGAACGGATAGACGAGGAGTGAGCGACAACGCAGTTGCGGTGAAGGCTCATAGCGGCGAAGCCGATGTAAAACTGCGCAGCAGTGGCCGGAACCAACACGCAACGCCGTGATTCGCCCGCAAAACGGATTTATAGAGACATACATGATCGAAGAGATACTCATCAATGTAACCCCCCAGGAAACGCGCGTCGCCGTGATGCAGCTCGGCGTGGTGCAGGACCTGCACATCGAGCGCGCCAGGAACCGCGGACTGGTCAGCAACGTGTATCTCGGCAAAGTGATGCGCGTGCTGCCGGGCATGCAGTCCGCCTTCATCGACATCGGCCTGGAGCGCTCGGCGTTCCTGCATGTCGCCGATATCTGGGAGAACAACAACGGTGCCGCGCCGCGCCCGATCGAGAAGGTGCTGTTCGAGGGACAGACCCTGCTGGTGCAGATCGTCAAGGAGCCGATCGGCAGCAAGGGTGCGCGGCTCTCGACCCAGATCAGCATCGCCGGACGGCTGCTGGTGTACCTGCCGCAGGAGACGCACATCGGCGTGTCGCAGCGCATCGCCACGGAACAGCGCGAGGCGCTGCGCGCCAGGTTGCAGGAGATGCTGCCGGAAGGACACCGCGGCGGCTACATCATCCGCACCGTGGCCGAGAGCGCGAGCGAGCTGGACTTCCCCGCCGACATCGCCTATCTGGACAAGCTGTGGAGCAACCTGCAGGCCGCCGCGAAGACCGCCAGCGCGCCGCAACTGCTGTATCAGGAACTCGACCTCGGCCTGCGCGTGCTGCGCGACTTCGTCGGCGCCGAAACCGCACGCATCCAGGTGGATTCGCGCGCCACCTACCAGAAGATGCTGGAATTCGCGCAGGCCTACAATCCCGTCGCCGCCGAACGCCTGGAGCACTATTCCGGCGCGCGCCCGCTGTTCGACCTGCACGGCGTGGAAGAAGAGATCGAGCACGCCCTGTCCAAGCGCGTCGAGCTGAAATCCGGCGGCTATCTCATCATCGACCAGACCGAGGCGATGACCACCATCGACGTGAACACCGGCGGCTTCGTCGGGCTGCGCAATTTCGACGACACCATCTTCAAGACCAACCTCGAAGCGACGCAGGTCATCGCGCGCCAGTTGCGCCTGCGCAACCTGGGCGGCATCATCATCTGCGACTTTATCGACATGGAAAGCCCGGAGCACCGCGACGCGGTGCTGGAAGAATTCAACAAGGCGCTGACGCGCGACCACACCCGCATCAGCGTGAACGGGTTCTCCTCGCTGGGGCTGGTGGAGATGACGCGCAAGCGCACCCGCGAAAGCCTGGCGCATGTGCTGTGCGAATCTTGCCCGACCTGCCAGGGGCGCGGCGAAGTGAAGACCGCGCAGACCATGTGCTACGAGATTTTGCGCGAGATCCTGCGCGAGGCGCGCCAGTTCAACGCGCGCGAATACCGCATCCTCGCCTCGCAGCAGGTCATCGACCAGTTCCTCGAGGACGAATCGCAGGCGCTGGCCGAACTTTCCGACTTCATCGCCAAGCCAATCTCGCTACAGGTGGAAACGATCTACACCCAGGAACAATACGATGTCATCCTGATGTAGGGGTGGCGCGTTACTCCTGTCGGCCTGTCCGGTCGCGCACCCTGCCCGGTGCGTTCTTGATCAAAAAACAACGAGGGAGAAAGAAATGATCGTTAAGCTATTCGCAGCCTTGCTGGCTGCTGTTACGTTCGCCATGCCGCTGGCGGCGCAGGCCGAAGAACACCACGCCGGCGATGCCACCGTGGCACAGGCCTACATCAAGGAGCTCCAGGCCGAAGACAAGGCCTACATCGCGGCGCACAAATCGAAGTTCTTCAAGGACCTGTCCGCAGGCCAGCACCCGCGCGCTACCGTCGTCACCTGTTCCGACTCGCGCGTGCACACCAACATGCTCGACAAGACACCGGAAGGCGACCTGTTCATGGTGCGCAACATCGGCAACCAGCTGGCGACCTCGCACGGCTCCGTGCAATACGGCGTGAATCACCTCGCCTCCTCGCTGCTGCTGATCATCGGCCACTCCCGCTGCGGCGCCATCGGCGCGGCCAGCGCAGACTATTCCGCGCTGGAGGAACCGATCAAGAAGGAACTCGACACCATCAACATCACCAAGGGCGGCGCCAACATCGACGGCGTGAAGACCAACGTCAACAACCAGGTCGCCGCCGCGATGCGGGAATGGGGCGACAGGGTCAAGGCGGGCGAACTGCTGATCGTGGGCGCGGTGTACGACTTCGCCAACGACATGAAAAAGGGCGCCGGCAAGCTCAACATCATCAACATCAACGGCGAGAACGACCCGGCCAAGCTGCGCAACATGCCGACTGCCGCCAAGGCGGAACACGGAAAGCACTGAACGAGTCTCAAGGCAATCAAGGAAAAGCCGGCGCAAGCCGGCTTTTCCCTATCTGCGGGACGTGCTGTCGCGCGTCTTTGGCCTCCCCGATATCTCTCCCGCCGCATCAGGCGTTTCCCTTTGCTGCTTGTAGCCGGCTATCATGGACGCACTTTCAATACCGAATGCCGCTGCCGCGATCGCCACCGACCCACCGTCATGAGCAGACATACACCCGATCACGCGCGACTCGACCGTGTCATCGCCGAAGCCCGCAAGCAACGCGAATCGCGCGAAGCCGGTTACCGCGAGCGCGCGCTCAAGCTGTTCCCGTGGATATGCGGTCGGTGCGGCCGCGAGTTTTCCGGGGAACGCCTGCGCGAACTGACGGTGCATCACAAAGACCACAACCACGACAACAATCCGGCGGACGGCAGCAACTGGGAACTGCTCTGCCTGTACTGCCACGACAACGAACACTCGCGCGTCCTGGACGAGGTGGTGCGCGGCAGAAAGCCTGAAGAGCAGGCAGCGGCGACGCACAACCCCTTCGCCGGCCTGCAATCCCTGCTGCAGAAAAAACCGGATTGATCCTGAAAACCGCAGTTGACCGTTTGTATTTTCATGCGGTCCGACGTGGCGATTGACTCTTGCATTTTTGGCGCAACCCACCTTTTGGGTGAACCACATGTAGGAGCGGCGGAAGCCGCGATAAATGTCCTGATCGCGCCTTCCGGCGCTCCTACAAGTTTCAACTGCGGTTTTTAGGTTGATTCAGGCGTCTGCATTCGCGGCATGAAGCAAAATGCATCAAAACGCCCCATGCGCGCAGGATAGGCGTAAAGTGACGGGGCAGCCATATCGGCTGCGGCGCGGTGAACCCATGAACGAGATTCTTCAATACCTGAAAAAGCACGGCGAGCGGCTGGACACGGACATCGCCGGAGCCACCGGCATCCCGCTGGCCAAAGTGCGTGCACAGTTGGCCGAACTCGCCGCCAAATGCGAAGTGGTGGTGTGCCATTCGATCAGGTTCAACACCGGCAAGAAGGTCGAGGTGACGATCTACAGGATCGCCGGATACACCCCTCCGGCATCGCCGGGCAGGAAATCAAAGGCGCAGTTGAAGTTGTCGTAGTGCCGCTCTTGCCAGCAACAGACCGTCAGTAGGATTGCTTTAACCGCCCGGAATTCGGCCATAGCAGACGTTGAAATATTTGGTGACAACGACCTCATTACAAAAATTTCAGACACTCCTTCCTCACGAGTGCCTTGTTGTTTTGCGTGCGCCATGTTTGCCTCAATTAGTCCTTGTCAGATTTTTCATCTATATCGAATATGCCGGCAAAACCTCACACGAATTGTGTGAACTGCTATTATAAAAAAATTGGTTCATATCAAGCCGCTTAACAAATAAACGGGAGGATGTCTGATGTCGATTCTGCAAGAGATTTTGAAGTGGTCTCAAACTCTTCCCGCGTGGCAACAAGATGCCATCGCCAGGCTTTATGTGAGACCGGCGCTCTCCGCTCAGGATTTCGAAGATCTGTATGCCCTTCTCAAGTCTTTACATGGGATTCCTGACCCCAAGGTCCGAACCCCAACCAAACTTGCGGCCGAACTGGTAGCTGCTCCTCAGGCTCCAGACCGGCTGGTGCAACTCACCGCAATTAAAAATCTGCGCAACGTAAATGCGTTGGCTGAAGGGCAGCGTTTACCAATCAATCAGACTGGCTTAAGCGTCATCTATGGAGAAAATGGCTCTGGTAAATCTGGTTATTCGAGGGTGTTCAAAAAGGCATGTCGCGCCCGTGACCAACGTGAACCCATACACCCTAATGCTCACAAAGAACCTGGCACAGTAGGCCTGCCACAAGCTGCGTTTGAAATCGTCGTTGATGGTGTGGCTATGGATGTTGAATGGACGTCCGGGAAAGTAGCTCCTGAGCAGCTTTCCTCAATTGCTATTTTCGATTCTCATTGTGCTAGAGCTTATGTGGATAACCAGGGCGATTTTGCTTATGTGCCATACGGCCTTGATATCCTAGAAGGGCTCGTTGGTGTTTGTGTGAAGTTGAAAGAAATGGCGGCAAAGGAGCTCGCAAGCAATAAACCAAACACCGATCTCTTCGCTACATTGAGCAAGTCGCAAACTCAAGTGGGCCATCTTTTAGTCGCCTTGTCATCCAAAACAAAACCGGCTGATGTTGAGGCACTGACTAATTGGACTGGGGCCGACCAAGAACGAATTGATGCCATCAACAAAGCATTGACCGAGACTGACCCAAAGCAAAAGGCACAAGTCTTAAAGCTCCGGGCAACACGGTTTTCAAGCCTTGCCACTCGCATTGGCACGGCCACCGAATTTGTTAGTAATGCCAAGGTTGCCGATCTCAAATCTCTTATTGAGAAATCAGCCATCGCCAAGCAAGCAGCTATTCTTGCAGGGCAGAAATTTATGGAAACCCCGGGCCTTTTGCCCGGCACTGGTGGCGAAGTATGGAAGGTGCTTTTTGATGCTGCCCGCACATACTCCTTGGAGTCCCACCCTGGGAAAACTTTCCCTCATCTGGGGCCGGAATCGGCTTGTCCACTGTGTCAGAAAACTCTTGAACAAGATGGGGTGGCAAAGCTCGAAGCGTTTGAAGAGTTTTACCAGCAAGCCGCTGAGAAAGCCGACAAGGCCGCTCGAAAGCTGGCAGTGGATGCCTATCGTGTCATCGAGAACGCCTCGCTCGATATTCTGATTGATGAAACATTAGCTGCTGAGCTTGTGGGAGTTAGCCAAAAATTGGCAGACGACAGCGCAAACCTCCAAATGGCCTTGCTAAATAGGCGACAGGCAATCCTTGAAGCATCTAAGCCTGGAAGTGACTGGAATGCCATTCCTTCGTTGCCGGAGGATCCCCGTGGGGCATTGGAGGTTGCGAAGAACCAGCTTCTCGCTGAGGCGAAGGTTCTCGAAGACTCTATGGATGATAAGGCCAAGGCAGCCTTGGTCACAGAAAAAGCCGAACTGGACGCACGGCTAAAACTCGTCGATATAAAAAATGCTGCATTAGAAGCTATTGCCAAGTATGTTTTGCTCGACAAGCTCAAGGCCTGTTCGGATGCGGCAGTCACAACCGCAATTTCCCGGAAGTCCACTGAGCTTTCCAAGACCATGGCAACACAAGAAGTCGCAGACGCCCTGAACAGCGAGCTCACAAAACTCAATGTTCATGAGCTAAAAGTGATGATGAAGCCGGAATCTCCTGGTGGAAAGACGCGATATAAATTGGTGCTGGAGGTTCAGGGGAATGCGGCAGCTAAAGACATCCTGAGTGAAGGGGAGCAGCGCGCCATTGCTATCGCGTCGTTCCTGGCCGAAGTCAATCTCGGCAAAGGGCGCGGTGGTGTTGTCTTCGACGACCCGGTTTCCTCCCTCGATCATCACCGCCGTTGGCATGTTGCAAAGCGCTTAGCTGAGGAGGCGAAAATTCGTCAGGTGATTGTCCTAACCCATGACATATACTTCCTGTGCATCCTCCAGCAGGAAGCCGAGGCTGCGGGACTCGACCTGTTGCCCCAATGTATTCGCAAGGCACCTATTGGATTTGGTGTGCAAAATGATCGTTTGCCTTTTGATGCGATGTCAACCTCAAAGCGCGTCACCTCCTTGCGGCAAATGCATGCGGCAGCTGCCAATGCTCACACAACTGGTGATGCTGAAGAGGCTAAGAAGCTAACGCGGGATACTTACTACCATTTAAGGCTTGCTTGGGAGCGTGGTGTTGAAGAGGTGCTATTCCAAGGTGCTGTCACCCGATTCGGTGAGGGAGTATCAACCCAGAAACTAAGTTATGTCGAAGTGGATGACACCGACTATAAAGCAATTGATGCTGGCATGACTAAGAGCTCGAAATTTGCTCACGACCCAGCCTTGGGAGCCCTTTTGCCTACACCTCACCCTGATGAGTTGCTTGCTGACATCAATGCTCTTGAAGCATGGCGGAAAATTGTTGAAAAACGGAAAGATGCAGTTCGAGCCAGGCGGGCATAAGACTATAAATGCAGTCTCCGACGAAATGGGTAACCAAATCCTAAAGAGGGGGCGTCCGGAATTTTGTGTAAAGCAGCCATATCAACCATATGTTGAAAATGACAGCTATGGCCGAGAACCAGCCTATCAAGGTACATTGATTGAGTTATCGCTCGGGGTCGTTAGCAGATATGATGGTTCCCTTAAATCCATCCTTGTAACCGCTTAAAAAGGACTCTCCATGAATACAACCACACGCTTCGTTATGCTCTCCCTGGCTGCCCTGCTGGCTTTGTCGCTCGGGGGCTGTGCGCCGGAAGTGGGTAGCGACGAATGGTGCGCTGACCTGAAGGAAAAACCCAAGGGCGACTGGAGTTTCAATGAGACGACCGATTATGCGAAACACTGCATCATCAAATAGGTAGTTAACAAGCATGAGGGGCTGCTGCGGGTAGTTGCCGAATCTGTTAATGCTCCGTTCGCAGCGTACCCCGCCGCCCGTCAAACACCCAGCAGACTTTCCGGCTCGACTGCGCTTCCCGTTATCGCCACGACCTTGTGGCGCGATTGGCCGCCCTGTTTCAGTTCCACCTGGCGTAGCGGCACGCCGAACAATCCCGCGATGAATCTCAGCAACGCTTCGTTGGCGCGGCCTTCGACGGGTGGTGCGGCGAGGCGGATCTTGAGGGCTTCGCCGTGCAGCCCGGTGATCTCGCTCTTCTTCGCGCCCGGCTGGACGTGCAGCGTCAGCGTGACGATCTCGCCATTGCGGCGGAACCAGTCCGCCATGTCAGAACAGCACGAATGTCATGCGCTCCAGCATGCCGATGGGCGCGATCACGATGAGCTGGCAGGCGATGAGCAGCAGCAGCGGCGACAGATCGACATTGCCGAACAGCGGCACGATGCGGCGCAGCGGCATGAGGAAGGGGGAGCTCACGGCATTGAGCAGCGGTGCGACCGGGGTGTGGGGATTCACCCAGGACAGGATGGCCTGGACGATCACCGCGCCCATCAGCAGGTAGACGCTGATCTTGAGCAGCTTGACCAGCGCCAGCGCCAACAGCCCGACCAGCGGGAAGCCTTGCGGAACGTCAGCCTGCGCGAGGAACAGACCAGTCAGGTAGAGCAGTTCGGCCAGCAGCGCGAGCAGCAGCGTCGCGCTATCCAGCCCGGCGAACGAAGGGAGGCGGCGGCGCAGCGGCAGCACCAGGAAGTCGGTGATCGCCATGATGAATTCGCCGATGGGGTTGCGCATCGGCACGCGCAGCCACACGGCGTGAAAGCGGAACAGCAGGATCGCCGCGAACGGTTGCAGCAGTGCGTCGAGCAGGAATACCGCGGCTTCGCCCATCATGATTGTGCTCCCAGTTCGTCGCCCATCTCCTGCGCGCGTTGTGCCGCCGCCTGTGCCGCCTGCACGATGTGGCCGGCGACATGGTTGGCGGCCATGCTCAGCAGGGCGCGTTCGGTGGTGCCGTTCTTCGAGGTGACGCGGGCGCGCAGCACGCTGGCGTCTTCGTCGCTCGACGCGGCGAGTTTGCTGGCGCCGAGGAAGGTGGCGAGGCTCAGGCGGCGCGCGGCAGCGTCGTCGAAACCGAGTTCGCGCGCCGCCTGTTGCAGCGCCTCGATGAAATAGAATACATAGGCCGGGCCGCTGCCGGAAATGGCGGTCACGGCATCCAGCATTGCTTCGTCGTCCAGCCACAGGGTCTCGCCCACCGCCGCAAGGATGTCCTGCGCCTGCGCGCGCTGCGCGGCACTCACCGCCGGCATGGCATACAGGCCGGTCATGCCGCTCTGCACCAGCGCCGGGGTGTTAGGCATGGCGCGCACGATGTTCGCGCTGCCGGACCAGCGCGCCAAGTCGGCGGTGCGGATACCTGCGGCGATGGAGAGCAGCAGTTGGCCATTCAGCAGCGGCGCAAGCTGCTGTGCGACCTCGCGCAACTGCTGCGGCTTGACCGCGAGCAGGACGATGTCGCTGCCTTCCATGGCCGCGGCGATGCCCGCGACGGCGCGCACGCCGAACTTGTCCGCGAGCGCGGCGCGGTTGCCCGCGTCGATCTCCGCCACGCTGACCTGCGCCGCGGCGAAGCCCTTGCCGAGCATGCCGCCGATGAGCGCATTGGCCATGTTGCCGCCACCGATGAAGCAAATGTTCATGTCTTTTCTCCGTAATCTCTTGCGCCAAAGATCGCCGTGCCGACGCGCACGATGGTCGCGCCCTCGGCGATGGCGGCGGGGAAGTCGTGCGACATGCCCATCGACAGGGTGTCGAGCCGCAGTCCCTGCCGGTTCAATCGTTCGTAAAGTTCGCGCAGCCGCGCGAAAGCGGCGCGTTGCCCGGCGGCATTGTCGCACGGCGCGGGGATCGTCATCAGGCCGCGCAGCTTTAGGTTGGGCAGCGCGGCGATGGCCTGCGCCAGCACGACGGCCTCGTCCGGTGCCACGCCGCCCTTGCTGGCCTCGCCGCTGATGTTGACCTCGATGCACAGTTGCAACGGCGGCAGTTGCGGCGGCCGCTGCGCGGACAGGCGTTCGGCGATCTTCAGCCGGTCTACCCCGTGCACCCAGGCGAAGTTCTCCGCGATGGCGCGCGTCTTGTTGCTCTGGATCGGGCCGATGTAGTGCCATTCGAGCGGCAGGTCGCGCAGCGCGGCGAGCTTTGCCAGCGCCTCCTGCACATAGCTCTCGCCGAAGCGCGTCTGCCCCGCCCGATACGCTGCGCGCACCGCTTCTGCCGGAAAGGTCTTGCTCACCGCGAGCAGCGCGACCGCTTCCGGCTGCCGTCCGGCAGCACGCGCGGCGTCATCCATCGCGGCGCGCACAGCTTGCAAGTTGGAAGCGATTGTTGTCATAATCCCGCGCACTGTCTCTGCGGCCGCCGGCCGTGTCATCGAACGGGGAAGATTATAATGGATATCACTGAGCTGCTTGCCTTCGGCGTCAAGAACAAAGCCTCCGACCTGCATCTTTCCGCCGGCCTGCCGCCGATGATCCGTGTGCATGGCGATATGCGCCGCATCAACCTGCCAGCCATGGAACACAAGGATGTGCATGCGCTGGTGTACGACATCATGAACGACCAGCAGCGCAAGTTCTACGAAGAGAACAAGGAAGTCGATTTTTCCTTCGAGGTGCCCGGGCTGGCGCGCTTTCGCGTGAACGCCTTCATCCAGAACCGCGGCGCGGCTGCAGTGATGCGCACCATTCCTTCCAAGATATTGTCGCTGGAAGAACTGAAAGCGCCGAAGAGTTTCGAAACGATTTCCGATTATCCGCGCGGCATGGTGCTGGTGACCGGGCCGACCGGCTCCGGCAAATCCACCACGCTGGCGGCGATGGTCAATCACCGCAACGAGCACGAGATGGGCCACATCCTGACGGTGGAAGACCCGATCGAATTCGTGCACGAGAGCAAGAAATGCCTGATCAACCAGCGCGAAGTCGGGCGCGATACGCTGTCCTTCCAGAACGCCCTGCGCTCGGCACTGCGCGAAGATCCGGACATCATCCTGGTCGGTGAGATGCGCGATCTGGAAACTATCCGCCTGGCAATGTCTGCGGCAGAAACCGGCCACCTGGTGTTCGGCACGCTGCACACCAGCTCGGCGGCCAAGACCATCGACCGTATCATCGACGTGTTCCCCGCCGACGAAAAGGAGATGGTGCGCGCGATGCTGTCCGAATCGCTGCGCGCGGTGATCTCGCAGGCGCTGCTCAAGACCAAGGACGGCGCCGGCCGCGTCGCGGCACACGAGATCATGATCTGCACCCCGGCGATCCGCAACCTGATCCGCGAGGCCAAGGTGCCGCAGATGTATTCCGCCATCCAGACCGGCCAGAACCTCGGGATGCAGACGCTGGACCAGTGTCTGGTCAATCTGGTGAAGAACGGCCAGGTTGCGCCGGCGGAAGCGCGCAGCAAGGCGATGAACAA
>MGWS01000018.1:116955-140321 GCA_001801105.1 Gallionellales bacterium GWA2_60_18 | reverse complement strand
ACGTGCCCACCCTACGTTGGCTACCGGCCACAAGCCACAAGCTATTTTAGGAGAGTTATATTATGGAACGAGACCAGGCCACCGAGCTAATCCACAACCTGCTGCGCGGCATGCTCAGCAAGAAGGCGTCCGACCTGTTCATCACCTCCGGCTTCCCGCCCGCGTTCAAGGTGGACGGCAAGATGACGCCGGTCTCCAACCAGACGCTCTCGCCGCAGCATACGCAGGAGCTGGCGCGCAGCATCATGAACGACCGCCAGGCCGCCGAATTCGAGGCGACGCACGAATGCAACTTCGCCATCAGCCCGAGCGGCATCGGGCGCTTCCGCGTCAACGTGTTCATGCAGCAGCAGCGCGTCGGCATGGTGCTGCGCACCATCACCACCAAGATCCCCGATCTCGACCAGATGGGGATGCCGCCGGTGTTGAAGGACATCGTGATGACCAAGCGCGGCCTGGTGATCCTGGTCGGCGGCACCGGCTCCGGCAAGTCCACCACGCTGGCGGCGATGCTCGGGCACCGCAACCACAACAGCTATGGCCACATCATCACCATCGAGGATCCGGTCGAATACGTGCACGAGCACGACAAGTGCATCATCACCCACCGCGAGGTCGGCGTGGACACCGACAACTGGCACAACGCGCTGAAGAACACCCTGCGCCAGGCGCCCGACGTGATCCTGATCGGCGAGATCCGCGACCGCGAGACTATGGAATACGCCGTCGCCTTCGCCGAGACCGGCCACCTGTGCATGGCCACGCTGCACGCCAACAGCGCCAACCAGGCGCTGGACCGCATCATCAACTTCTTCCCGGAAGAGCGGCGCGAGCAGCTGCTGATGGACCTGTCGCTGAATGTCAAGGCGCTGATCTCGCAGCGCCTGATCCCCAAAAGTGACGGCGTCGGCCGCGTCGCCGCGATGGAGATCCTGCTCAATTCGCCGCTGATCGCCGACCTGATCTTCAAGGGCGAGGTACATGCCATCAAGGAGGTGATGGCCAAGTCGCGCGAACTGGGCATGCAGACCTTCGACCAGGCGCTGTTCGATCAGTTCGAGGCCGCGCAGATCACCTATGAGGAAGCGCTCAAGAACGCCGATTCGGTCAACGACCTGCGCCTGCGCATCAAGCTGGAAAGCAAGACCACCAAGGACCGCGACGTGATGAGCGGAATCCAGGACCTCAAGATGACCTGATGCGGATGAGACCCGTAAAAAAGGCCGCTTTCGCGGCCTTTTTTATTTGCGGTTGCTGCCCGCGACGATCTTGTATTGCAGCAGCCGGCACTCGATCGCGCCGTTGAACAGCGGCGTGCGCCGCGAGGGCGACAGGCGCATCAGCTTGAGGATGGCCTTGTCGGCGGTGAACAGATACGCGGTCCAGCCGCCGAACTTCTTTTTCAGCGCGTCGCCGAGTTGCGGGTACAGCTCCGCCAGCTCGTCCAGTTCGCCCATGCGCTCGCCGTAGGGCAGGTTCGCCACCAGCACGCCGTGCTCCGCGGGCGCGGATATCTCCAGTATGTTGGCCTGTTTGAGCTGCACGCACTCCGACAGCCCGGCCTCGTGCAGGTTGCGCCATGCGGTCTTGAGCGCGTCGCCATACAGGTCGCTGCCGTAGATCTCCAGCGGCCTGGCCGGGAGCTGCGCGGCGATGGCCTGTTCGCGCATGCGGTTCCATTCCGCCGCATCGAAGTTCTTCAGTTTCTCGAAGGCGAAATTGCGCGCGATGCCGGGCTGGATATTGAGCGACATCTGTGCCGCCTCGATCAGGAAGGTGCCGCTGCCGCACATCGGGTCGAGCAGCGGTGTGCCGGGCTGCCAGCCGGTCATGCGCAGGATGCCCGCCGCGAGGTTCTCGCGTAGCGGCGCGATGTTGGTGTGCTGGCGCACACCGCGCTTGAACAGCGCGTCGCCGGAGGTGTCGAGATACAGCGTCAGGTCGTTGCCCTCGATGAAGGCGTGGATGCGCATGTCGGGTTGCAGCGTGTCCACGCTCGGGCGCTCGTTGCAGTGCGCGCGAAAGCGGTCGCACACCGCGTCCTTGATACGCAGTGTGACGAACTCCAGGCTCTTGAGCGGACACTTGATCGCGGTGACGTTGACGCGGATGGTGTTGGCTACGTCGAACCAGCGCTGCCATTGCAGCTCGAACGCGGCCTGGTAGATGTCCTGTTCGCTGCGATAAGGAACCTGCTTGACGCGCCACAGGATGCGGCTGGCGAGGCGGCTCTCCAGATTGAGGCGATAGCACAGCGGCCAGTCGCCGGAGAACCCCACGCCGCCTTCGGTGGTGCGCACGTTCTGCGCACCCAGCGTTTCGAGGTCGTCGCGCAACAGGGATTCGAGGCCGCGCGGGCAGGGGGCGAAAAAATCAGGCATCTGAAACTCTTAAAAAGGTTTGACGACGGCGAGGATGACGATGGCCGTCAGCATCAGCACCGGCACTTCATTGAACCAGCGGTAGAACACATGGCTGCGCGTATTGCGGTTTTCCGCGAACAGCTTCACCAGATGGCCGCAATAAAGATGGTAAGCGACCAAGCCGGCCACCAGCGCGGTCTTGGCATGCAGCCAGCCGCCTGTTGCGAACAGGTCTCCGTAGGCTAACCACAGCCAGAAGCCGAACAGGATCGCCAGCGCGCCGATCGGGGTGACGAAGCGGTACAGCTTGCGCTCCATCAGCTTCAGCCGTGCGATCTCGGCTGGCTCGGTCGCCATCGCGTGGTTGACGAAGATGCGCGGCAGGTAGAACAGCCCGGCGAACCAGCTGACCACGAAGATGATATGAAATGCCTTAACCCACAACATGGGATATCCTTACTGAGAAAGTCTTTTCCGGAACAGCGCCAGCGACACATAGAATCCCGTGACCGCATACCCCAGCAACACGGCGATATGCGACAGCCAGCCGGCGGGGATCGTGTCGTTCAGCAGCGGTCGCGCGAGGTTGACGGCATGGGTCAGCGGCAGCACGGCGGAGACGCTTTGCAGCGCCGACGGCAACTGGTCGACCGGAAAAAACACGCCGCATAATAGCACCATCGGCGTGATCAGCAGCGTGAAGTAGTACATGAAGAAATCGTAACCGGGTGCGAGCGAGGTCACGATCAGACCCAGAGCGGAGAAGCACAGCCCGACCAGCAATGCGAGCGGGATGAGCCACAGCGTCAGCGGCGAATGCGACAGCCCCAGCAGCCAGATCACCGCCAGCACCGCAGCGCCGGACAGCAGGCTCTTGCTCGCCCCCCAGACGATCTCGGACAGCACGACATCGTCCAGCGTGATCGGCGTGTTGAGGATCGCCTCCCAGGTGCGCTGCTCGTGCATGCGCGCGAAGCCGGAATACAGCGCCTCGAAGCTGGCGCTGTTCATCGTGCTGTAGCACACCGTCCCGGCGGCGAGGAAGGCGATGTAGGACATGCCGCCGACCTCCGGCAGCATCCCGCCCAGCCCGTAGCCCAGCCCCAGCATGTAGATCACCGGATCGGCGAGATGGCCGAGGATGGACGGCCCGGCCATCTTCTTCCACACCATGAAGTTGCGCCGCCAGATCGGAATGAAGCGCAGGCTCAGGCGTGGCGGGGAAAAATAGCGCATGTTCATCTCAGGACTCCGTCATTCCCGCATCTCCCTGCCGGTGAGTTTCAGGAACACGTCCTCCAGGTTCGCCGGGCGGTGCAGGTAGCGCAGCTCCGGCTGCCGCTGCAATTCCAGCAGCAGCGGCTGCGCGTCGTGCACATAGCAGAACACCGTCTCGCCGCTCACCTCGAAACGCTGCGCAAGGCTCACCGCATGTCCGCGCGCCCAAGCGGTCGCGTGCTCGCCGAACACCTCGACCACCTGCGGCTCGATGTTGCTCTCGATCAGTTCGCGCGGTGTGCCTTCGCTGATGAGCCGGCCGTTGTCCATCACCGCGAGGCGGTGGCACAGGCGCTCGGCCTCGTCCATGAAGTGCGTGGTGAGCAGCAGCGTCTTGCCGCGCCGGGTGAGTTCGCGCAGACGCTGCCAGATCAGGTGGCGCGCCTGCGGGTCGAGGCCGGTGGTCGGCTCGTCGAGGAAGATGACGTCGGGGTCGTTCACCAGCGCGCGCGCCAGCGTCAGCCGCCGCTTCATGCCGCCCGACAGCGTCGGCACCCTGGCATCGCGCTTGTGGGCGAGGTTGGCGAACTCCAGCAGCTCCGGCAGGCGCGCCTCGATGTCCGCGTCGCTCATGCCGAAATAGCGGCCATATACCTGCAGGTTCTCCGCCACGGTGAAATCCGGATCGAGGTTGTCCAGTTGCGGCACCACGCCGACGCGCAGCCGCGCCTCGCGCGCATGGCTGGGTACCGCATGGCCGAGCAGTTCCAGTTGGCCGCCGTCCGGCGCGATCAGGCCGAGCAGCAGGCGCAGCGTGGTGGTCTTGCCCGCGCCGTTCGGCCCCAGCAGACCAAAGCATTCACCCTTGCGGATGGAAAGGTCGATGCCGTCCACCACGCGCTGTCCGCCGTAGCGCTTGATCAGCCCTGTGGCCCGGATGACGGCGCTCACAGGCGGCACCCGTGAAATTCGTGCAGCACGAGCTGCTTGAGCTGGTTCAGCCGGCCGTGGAAGAAATGCCCCGCCTCCGGCAATACCACGACGGGCAGGTGCTGCGGCCGCGCCCAGTCCAGCACATCGGCCAGCGGGATCACCTCGTCCAGTTCGCCGTGCAGCAGCAGCGTGTCGTGCGCCACGTGCGGCATCGGGTAGCGTCCCGTCGCGGGCGCGACCAGCACCAGTTTGTGCGGCTGCGGGTGCAGCTGCTGCGCGGCGCGCGCCTGCACGTAGCCGCCGAAGGAAAAGCCGGCGAGGATCAGCGGCAGATGTCCGAATTCGTCCCGCACCTGACGCGCTGCCGCCAGCGCATCCTGTGTCTCGCCGTCGCCGTCGTCAAACTCGCCCGCGCTTGCGCCGACACTGCGAAAGTTGAAGCGCAGCGCGGCGAAGCCCAGCTCCGCGAAGGTCTTCGCCAGCGTGGTGACCACCTTGTTGTCCATGGTGCCGCCCAGGGTGGGCAGCGGATGTGCGATCACGGCGACGGCCTGCGGCGCGCCCTGCGGCAGATGCAGCACACCTTCGAGCTGGCCGGCGGGGCCGGCGAACAAGAGCTTGCGTTGCGTCATCAGATCTTCAGGCGTTCGACCGTGCGGCCATGCTTCAGGTGTTCCTCGATGATCTCGTCGAGGTCGCGCTCGTCCACATAGGTGTACCAGACGCCTTCCGGATAGACCACGATCACCGGCCCCTCGTCGCAGCGGTCCATGCAGCCCGCAGAATTGATGCGAATCTTGTTCTGCTGGCTGGAAAGGCCCAGCTCCTTGACCTTGTTCTTCATGTAATCACGCGCCTGCTGCGCGTTGCGGCCGCCGCAGCAATCGCCGCCATCGGTGCGCTGGTTGGTGCAGAAGAAGACATGCTTGTCGAAGAAACTCATGATGCGCTCCGGTGGGTTGAATGAGGAAATTATATGCCTTCTGGGCGCTTCTAAAAATTCAGAGTTCTAAGCAAGACAAGGCGCGAAGCGGATGCTCGCAAATCTGGATTTTTAGAAGCGCCCTACATGCGGCGGATGCGCCACAGATGCCACAGCAGCAGTAGTGGAAAGACCAGCGCGATGGTCTGCGCCAGGCCGTTGTAGTTCAGCAGGTGGCCGTAGTGCCAGTGGTAGATCGAGGCGGCGGCAGCGGGGGCGTTGGCATCGAACACGAAATTCACGATGACGAAATGGCACAGCGCCACCAGCGCGCCCGCCGCGAGCATCGCCGCGCGCGGCAGCAGCAGCGCCGCGAACAGCAGCAGCACGCCGGCCAGCATGCCCAGCATCGCTTCGCTGTTGATCCACAGCAGCAGCGCCCAGGATTTCAGCAGCAGCGCGGCGGTGACGAACTTCGCCAGCGCCACCGCGCTCAGCACCGCCAGCAGCGCGCTCACGGTGTTGCGCGCCACGCGCAGCAGCGACAGCAGCAGCGCACCCAGCATCAGCAGGTTCAGCATCACCGCCAGGCTCTCCCACAGGTCGAACGGCGCGGGCGCGACCACCGCAAAGGGCTGGCGCGCCACCTCGCTGATGAACAGATGGCCCAGCATCGGCAGCGACGGGTTGATCTGGCCGAACGTCCACAGTGCCAGCAGCGCAAGGCCGAAATCCATCTCCTTGCCGTGGTGGAACAGCGTGCTGCGCCAGCGCATCAGGCGCACGAACAAACCGGTCCAGGACGTGAGCGCCAGCGCCAGCAATGCGCCTGTCAGTGCCCCGGTGCTGTTGGCGAGCAGGTCCATGTTCGAGCTGGTGCGCGCGGGCAGGTACATCTGCAGATACTCCATGCCGGCCGACAGCAGCACGCCGCAGAGCAGCCCGAGCACCACGCAGCCGAACGCGCCGAAACGCGCGCGCAGCGCCATCCCGGCCAGCAGGCCGAACGGCAGGTAGGAAAGCAGGTTGAGCGAGGCATCGAACGTCGTGTAGGTGAGCCGCAGCGGCGCATCGAGCACATCGAGGAAACCCAGCCCCTGATCGCGCCAGCCGGAGAACGGCGACAGGCTCGCATACACGATGAACAGCGCATAGCCGAGCGCCAGCCAGGTGCGCAACCGCGCGCGCGTCTCGGTGATGAATAGCTCTCTCATGGCCGGCGGAGTGTTGGCGAAATCGGGATGAGTGTCAACACGGCAGGCGGCAAAACCTGCTTGCCGCGGCTCTGTGCGCAGGCGTTATGCGATGCCGGAAAGATAACGCGAGAAATCCTCGGCCGGCATCGGTTTTGCGAAATAATACCCCTGCCCTTCGTCGCAATGCTGCAAACGCAGCAGGGAAAGCTGCTTTTTGTTCTCGATCCCTTCGGCGATGGTTTTCAGGTTCAGGCTCCTGGCCATCTGGATGATGGCCAGGACGATGGCGGCGTCGTTCGGGTCGTCGGCCATGTCGCGCACAAACGACTGGTCGATTTTCAGCTTGTCGACATTGAAGCGTTTCAGGTAGGAAAGGCTCGAATAGCCGGTGCCAAAATCGTCGATGGAAAGCTTGATGCCGAGCGATTTTAGGCGTTGCAGCCGCCCCACCACATTCTCTATGTCATTTATCAGGATCGATTCGGTCAGTTCGAGTTCGAGCTGGGCCGGCGCCAGCCCGGATTCGGTCAGCGCATGAATGACGTTTTCCTCCAGGTCGCCGCGCCGGAACTGCAATGCCGACAGGTTGACCGCGATCACGATGTCGGGCAATCCCGCCTGATGCCATGCCGCCGCCTGACGGCAGGCCTCGTGCAGCACCCAGTTCCCGATCGGCACGATCATCCCGCTTTCTTCGGCGACCGGGATGAAACGTCCCGGCGGCAGCAGGCCGAGTTTGGGGTGGTTCCAGCGGATCAATGCCTCCGCGCCGAGCACCCGGCCGTCGGCGAGACTGTTTTGCGGCTGGTAATGGAGCACGAATTCGCCGCGATCCAGCGCATGCCGCAGGCCGTTCAGCATGCGCAGGTGCTCTTCGGCATCGACATTCATCTTTTCGGTGTGGAAGCGATATATGTTGCGCCCGGCTTCCTTGGCCTGATACATCGCCGTGTCCGCCTTTTTGAGCAGCGTATCGAAATCGTTGCCGTCATCCGGGTAAATGGCGATGCCCATGGAGGTGGAAACGGTCAGTTCATGCCCTTCCATGCTGAAAGGCTCGGCGATCTGCGCCAGGATCTTTTCGGCGGTCGCCGTAATGGAATCGTTATTGCCGATACCGGTGAGCACGATCAGGAATTCATCACCCCCCTGCCGGCTGAGGGTATCGGTATCGCGCAGGCAATGATGCAGCCGTGCCGCGATGGTCCTGAGCGCGGTATCGCCGAAATCATGGCCGAGGGAGTCGTTGATCGTCTTGAAATTGTCGAGATCGAGGAACAGCAACGCCACCCTGGTGTGCGCGCGGTGTGCGACGGCGATCGCCAGTTCGCTGCGATCCCTGGCCAGCAGGCGGTTCGGCAGCCCGGTCAGCGCATCGTGGTAAGCCAGGAACTGGATCTGCTCTTCCGCAGCATGGCGCTCCGTGATGTCCTGCACGGTGCCCAGCATCCTGGCGGCGCGCCCCTGTTCGTCGCGCTGCACTTCCCCCTGGCTATGCACGTAACGCACCAGGCCGTCCGGCAGCACGATGCGATGGTCGAGGGCATATGGATGGCCCGACTCGAGCGCCGCGCGTATCTGCCCTTTGACCATTGCGCGGTCTTCCGGATGTACGGCATCCAGAAAGGAGTCCTTGCTGGCCTCGAATCGCTGCGGTTCGAAGCCGAAGATGCGATACACCTCGTCCGACCATACCAGCGTGCCGCTGGCGACATCCCATTCCCAGTTGCCGAGACGGGCGATGCGCTGCGCTTCGGTCAGGTTGGCCGTGCGCTGCGCCACCTCCTGTTCCAGATGTTCGCGATACCGCTTCCGTTCGGTGTCGTGCATCTGGATGCGTTCCAGCATCTCGTTGAAGGTGCGGGCCAGCAGCCCCACCTCGTCGTTGCCGTGGACTTCCACCCGCACCGCATAGTCCTGTTTGTCGGACACGCTCCGCATTCCGTCGCTCAGATGGCGGAGGGGATCGATGATGGCTTTTTGCATCCGGGCGAACAGGGCGATGGAAGCCAGAAACACGGCCATGGCCACCATCAGGGTCAACGACGCGTCGCGCAGGATGAATGAGTTCAGGCTGCGCAGATCCGATTCCAGATAGAGGGTGCCGAGCGTCTCGCCCTTGAACAGGATGGGCCTGGCCACGATCAACTCGTGCAAGGTGATCCGGGTGCCGCCGGGTTCGAGGCGGGGTATATCGGGCGCGTGCCCGGCAACGGTATAGCGCGCGAAGATACCGCCTTCATTGTCGTAAACGACGGCATCGACGATGTCCGGGTTTTCCGACAACGCGGCCAATATGCCGTTGGCCGCCTTGCGGTCATCGAAGACCATGGTCGGCGCGATATTCGTGCCGACCACTCCGGAATAGACTGACAGCTCGGAGGTCTTGTAGTCGCGCCACTCGACCCATCCACTGAAGATCAGGATGAGACTGACCAGGAGCAAGGCGAGGCCGGTAGTCAGCAGGCCGATCAGCGTCAGCTTGTATTTGATGGAGGCGTTCCGGAACCACGCGTTCATGCTCATCTCGCTCCGCCGCCGCGCGTGACGATACGCGCCAGTTTCAGCAACTGCGAACTGATGAGTAATTGCGCCCGCGTTGCTGCTTCCCGGTTGATCTCGAATCTCACCTTGTTGCCTTCCAGATAGAAATTGACCATCACGCCGCGTTCGGCGTAACCGTCGCTGTCCCCGACTGTCAGCACCGGGTTGTTGCCGATGCTGTCCAGGATGCCGCCGAGATTGTCGCGCTCGGAAGCGGCGATGAACAGCACGCGGCAGCTCTTCGGGCTGGAGCCGGGGGCGAGCGGGACGATTTCCCAGCCCAATCCGCCAATCGGCTTACCCTGCAGCACTTCGAGCGCGCCGCCGAACGGATCGCGCCCCAGCAGGCACAGTCTTGCCGTGTTCGAGGATGGCGCGGTCGCGGGCCACTCGACGAACCTGGCGATGTTGTGGATGAAGGCGGCCTTGACTTCATATTCGGCTGGCGGCGCCGCGTGCGCCCCCGCGCACCACAGCGCCGCGCATGCAGCGCCCGCGAACCATTTTTGCAATGCGCCGTTCATCTGCCCTAGAAGCTGTAACCCAGCTTGAGCCTGAAACTGCGGCCGTCCTGTTCGATCATGTCCTGCACGTGCTCCTGTCCGCCGGGATCGGCATGATGCTTGTCGAACAGATTGTAGAGACTGGCGGAAAGCGTCATATTCCCCGTCCCTCTGCCCGACAGGGTCAGGTTGGTGACGGCATGGCCGCCCGCGACATTGCCGCCGAGCGTCTTGCGGCTCCCAGTGTATTGTAGCTCCAGCCCGGCGAGGAGTTTGCCGTCACAGACGGGCATGGCGCCATTGACCTTCAGCAGGTTTCTGGGCGAGTTGACGAGTTCGGCGCCGCCGGATTCTTCGCGGCTGAGCTGCCATGCATAGCTCGCGCGCAAGCGCGCGCCACCGCTCCACAGGCGTTCCGCCTCGAATTCGACCCCGCGCGCGTTCACCTGCCCGGTGTTCATGAAGACCAGATCGTCCGCGGAATCGGTAATCTGGTTGATGTTGTCGCTGATCCTGTTGGCGTAGGCATCGGCGGTGAGGCGGAAATCCGGCCGCAGCCAGTGTTCGACGACGAATTCGCGGGTGCGTATCTTCTCCGGCTTGAGGGCCGGATTCGCCTTCTGGCTGCCCGCCACCGCGTAATACAGCTCATAGGCGTTGGGCGCGCGGAAGGCGGTGCCGTACAGCAGCTTGACGCTCGTGGTGTCGAGCGGATTCCAGATCAACCCGAGCCGGGGATTGAGCGTATCGCCGACGGTGGAATAACGGTCATAGCGCAGGCCTGCGTTGAGCAGCAACGGCTGGGCCAGGGTGATCTCGTCCTGGATGTAAACCCCCTCCCGGGTGCTGCTGCGCCGGTCGTCCAGGTGGAGCGTATAGGGCGCGATATCGTAGTTGGTCTGTTCCTGCTGGAAATTGTCCTGATATTCCGCGCCCGCGACCAGCTTGTGCCGGTCGAACTGGCCGACGAGTTTCACCTCGGCGCCCCACCACGCGCCATTGGCCGTATCCATGTTGAGAACGACGGGCGGACCGGCATAGGGATAGAGGCCCCGGTAGGCGTACCGGCCCTGGAACGCATGTGCCGCAACCTCCCATTGCCGGTTCAACGAAGCGGAATAATCGAGATCGATGAATGACGAGCTGTCCGTCACCAGAAAGTTGGGATCATTGAACGCCGTATCGTAAGAGGCGGTGGGAACCGCCTTGTCGCGGCTGGAATGCCCGAGCGTGACGGTAAAATTCTCATAAGCCAGTTTGCCGAACACGCTGTCGTAGGCGTCGCCGTCCAGATTCGCCGCGATGCCGTTGTTGTCGGCCGGCGTGTCGAACTCGGGGAAAAACAGATCCTGCCCGCGACTGCGGTAGCGCGATGCCGAGAGCAACAGTTCGGCGCCGTTCCCGTAGCGTTTTCCGTAACTCAGCCGCTCCTTGTCGGTGCCGAAGCCGGCGAGTTCGCCCGATGCTTCGAGACCGTCCAGATCGCTCCCGCGTTTGGTGATGACATTGATGACGCCGAGTATGGCATTGCTGCCATAAATGGAAGAGCCAGGACCGCGTATCACCTCCACCCGGTCGATCAGGTCCATGTCCAGCGGGAAATCGGTGCCGATCGCGGCCGTATCGTAGATCGGGTCGTTGAGCCGGTAACCGTCCACCAGCAGCAGCATGCGACTGTTGAAGTCGCCCGTCCGTCCGGAACCGCGCACGCCAAGATAGGCATAGTTTCGGTCATAGGCGACATTCATGCCGCGCACGCTGTTGAGCAGATCGCCCAGCGTCCGGTAACCATAATTGCCGATGTCGGCGGCAGTGATGATGGTGACGGATGACGGCGCTTCCGTGGTCTTCTGGACGAATTTGCTGGCGCTGTAGACTTCGACGGAAAGCAGTTCTTCAAGGGATAGCCGGGTAAGGTCGGCCGCCGGGTAAGCTGCCGCCGGCACGGCGGTCATGCCGAGCGCGATGCCGATGATCGCAGCCGAAATGCATGGGCGCGGCGGATGCGCAATCGTTCCCGCCGGCAAGTTTGTCTTCATCTATAGGCTCTCCGGAAAGGTGCATCCTGATACGAAAAGGGCATGGATACAAGCGAATCATGCCGGCAATGCGCTTGCTCGCGCACGGCCCCTCACACAGGTATGCGTACCCCGGCCATGCGCAACGCCAGCGGCGCGCTGATGAATAATGCTCTCATGGCCGGCGAAGTGTTGGCGAAATCGAAAGGAGTGTCAACATGACGTCGCACCTGCGACCGCCCAGCGCCATTCGTTTTTCATGCCCGGGCAAACTGCCTGCGTGCAAACGGAAACCGTGGAACGCCGCCGTTGCCGGTCGCGCGATGGTATGCCGGATGCTATAATCCGTGCCTCTCTAAAGGTGCTGTTTCATGTCCGTTGTCCTGAATTTCAGATCCCATTTGTCCGAGTTGTTCGCGCAGGCGTTGCGCGAGGTTGCGCCGGAACAGAGTGGCGCGACCGTCCTGATCGAGCGCCCCAAGCTGGCTACCCACGGCGACTATGCCTGCAACCTGGCGATGCAGTTGGCCAAGCCGCTGCGCAAGCCGCCGCGCGACATCGCGAATGCGCTGCTCGCGGCGCTGCCGAAGACCGATTTCATCGAGAAACTGGAGATCGCCGGGGCGGGCTTCATCAATGTGTTCATCGCCGCCGCCGCGAAACGTGCTGTGGTGCAGGGCGTACTGCGGGCGGGCGCGGGCTATGGCCATGTGCACGTAGGCAGCCTGCGCAAGGTGCAGGTGGAGTTCGTCTCGGCCAACCCCACCGGGCCGCTGCATATCGGCCACGGGCGCGGCGCGGCAGTCGGCGATTGTCTGTGCCGCGTGCTGCATGCGGCGGGCTGGAGCGTGACGCGCGAGTTCTATTACAACGACGCGGGCCAGCAGATCGACAACCTGATGCGCTCGGTGCAACTGCGCTGCAAGGGCATCACACCGGACGACCCGTCCTGGCCGGAAGGCGGCTATCGCGGCGATTACATCGTGGATGTGGCGAACGCCTACATGGCGCGGGAGACCGTCGAAGCGGACGACCAGCACATCACCGGCAAAGGCGATGCGGACGATGCCGAAGCGATCCGTCATTTCGCCGTGGCCTATCTGCGCCGCGAACAGGATCTGGATCTGCGCGCATTCGAGGTGGAGTTCGACGTGTTCTCGCTGGAGTCCGCGCTCTATGCCGATGGCAAGGTGGAAGAGACGGTGCAAAGACTCATCGCCAGCGGCCACACTTACGAGCAGGACGATGCGCTGTGGCTGCGCACCACGGCCTTCGGCGACGACAAGGACCGCGTGATGCGCAAGAGCGACGGCGGCTACACCTACTTCGTGCCGGACGTGGCCTACCATCTGGACAAGTGGCGACGCGGTTTCGTGCGCGTCATCAACGAGCAGGGCTCGGACCACCACTCCACCATCACCCGCGTGCGCGCCGGGTTGCAGGCGCTGGACGTGGGCATCCCCGAGAGCTGGCCGGATTACGTGCTGCACCAGATGGTGACGGTGCTGAAGAACGGCGAAGAAGTGAAGATCTCCAAGCGCGCCGGCAGCTACGTCACGCTGCGCGACCTGATCGACGAAGTGGGCTGCGACGCGACGCGCTACTTCCTCGCGGCGCGCCATCCCGATTCGCAGCTGGTGTTCGACATCGACCTGGCCAAATCGCAGAGCAACGACAATCCGGTGTATTACATCCAGTATGCGCATGCGCGCATCCACGCGGTGCTGGCGCAGTGGGGCGGCGACAGACAATATCTGCATGCAGTTGATCTTGCGCCGCTGGAAAGCGAATACGAGACACAACTGTTGCAGCGCATGATCGACTTCCCGCAGGTGATCGAAACTGCGGCGGAAGACCTTGCGCCACACCAGGTCGCCTTCTACCTGAAGGAGTTGGCGGCGGATTTTCACAGCTACTATAATGCGTCGCGCTTCCTGGTCGAGGATGAGAAGGTCAAGCTGGCGCGGCTGGCACTGATTGCGGCAGTGGCGCAGGTGCTGAGGAACGGCCTGGCGCTGCTGGGTGTTTCCGCACCGGAACAAATGTAAGGGACGACAGATATGGCCAGAAATACAGGCAATAACAGACCGGCGGCACCGAACAAGGGCGGCAGCCAATTGCTGACCGGCATCCTCGTCGGCATGGTGATCGGGGTCAGCATGGCGGCAGGGCTGGCCTGGTATCTCATGAAGTCGCCCAGCCCGTTCGTGCAGAACGGGCAGGCGGTCGTGCCGCCCGCAGAAAAGACCGCCCCCCCTCCGACAGGCACCACAACACCGCCCGCGACCGCTGATGCGGTCAGCGGCGACGGCAAGCCGCGCTTCGAATTCTACAAGGTGCTGACCGAGAAGCCGGATGCGGTTGCCAAGCCTGCCGCCAAACCGGCGGCGAAAGCGCCGGAACCGGCCAAACCCGCTGCCGGCGAAGCGCAATACCTGCAGGCCGGATCGTTCACCAGCGCCGAAGATGCCGAGAAGCTCAAGGTTAGGCTGGCCCTGATGGGCATCGAGGCCAACATCCAGACCGTGGCCATTCCCGACAAGGGCGTATGGCATCGCGTGCGCACCGGGCCGCACAAGAACGCGGACGAGATGGAGCGCGTGCGCGCATTGATGAAACAAAACGGCGTGGAGGCCACTCCAACCCGTGCGCAGTGAGCGTATCGAACAATGACGAGGAGGATAGATTGAAGAAACTGATCAAAAGCCTGATGGTTGCGCTGGCCTTGCTGGCCAGCGGTGCGGTGTTCGCTGCCGAAGCGGGCAAGGATTACACGATGCTGATCCCGGCGCGCCCGGCCAGCACACAGAAAATCGAGGTGCTGGAGTTCTTCTTTTACGGCTGTTCGCACTGTTTCCATCTGCATGGATCGTTGGGCACATGGGAAAAGAACATGCCGAAAGATGTGGAACTGACCCTGGTGCCCACCGTCTTCCGCGCTTCCTGGGAGCCGATGGCGAGCACCTACTACGCGCTCGAGGCGCTCGGAAAACTGCATCCGTTGCATGATGCGCTGTTCCAGGCCTGGAACGTGGAGCGGATCGAGCTGATGGAAGAGTCGCAGATCGCGGACTTCGTCGCTGCGCGCGGCGTGGACCGCAACAAGTTCTCGTCGGCCTACGGCTCGTTCTCGGTACAGAGCAAGGTGGCGCGCGCCAAGCAGATGCTGCGCAGCTATGCGATCCAATCCACACCGACCATCGTGGTGGACGGCAAATATGTCATCAACGGCCTGCAGCCGGCGGAAACCATCCGTGTGCTGAACGATGTCATCGCGCTGGCGCGCAAGGAGCGCGGTGCAGGCAAGCGCTGATGCGCGTCGTCATCAGCGGCGCGTCGAGCGGCATCGGTCTTGCCCTCGCGCGCCACTATCTTGAACGCGGCGCAAGCGTCGCCGCCTTCGCCCGACGCAGCGAATTGCTGCAAGCGCTCGCTGCGGAATTCCCCGGAAAAGTCTTTCCCTATGCGCTCGATGTGCGCGATGCCGTCGCCTTGCGCGGGGCAGCGGACGACTTCATGGCACGTGCCGGCGTGCCGGACATCGTGATCGCCAATGCCGGCGTGAGCGTCGGCACCCTCACCGAATATGTCGAAGACGAAGCGGTGTTCCGGAACGTCATGGACATCAACGTGCTCGGCACGGTGCAGACCTTCCAGCCCTTCATCGCGGCCATGCGCGCGGCTGCCCTCTCCCCCAACCCCTCTCCCGCTTGCGGGAGAGGGGAGTATTTCACATTGGTCGGCATCGCCAGTGTTGCCGGTTTTCGCGGCTTGCCGGGGGCGGGTGCCTACTCCGCCTCCAAGGCTGCCGTCATCTCGTATCTGGAAAGCCTGCGCGTCGAACTGCATGGCAGCGGAATCCGCGTGGTGACCCTCTGTCCCGGCTACATCAGGACGCCGATGACCGACGTGAACACCTTTCCCATGCCCTTCATCATCGCAGCGGACGAAGCGGCGCGGCGCATGGCGCGCGTCATCGCGCGCGGAACGCCCTTCGCGGTGATTCCGTGGCAGATGGGTGTGGTGGGATGGTTGTTGAAGCGCTTGCCGAACCGGCTGTATGACAGCCTGTTCGCCAACGCGCCGCGCAAGCCGCGCGGCCTGTTGCGTTAAGGCGCGGCACTATCCATATCCCCGCGTATCCGCATGAAGCGCGCGAAGCGCGGAATGCCGGTCTTTTCGTTGACCCCGTTATGGCGATACGTCACCCAGCAGCCGAGCGGCGGCGGGTCGCGCCGCTCGGCATCGGACAGTCCCGCCCCCAGCCTGAAGCGCAGCCCTGTTGCCGTCTCGACCTCCAGCGCGCCCAGCATCCCGGCATATTTCCCCTTGCCCGGCACATGCCCGACCACCCGCGCCTCGGCATCCAGATAGGGTTTGTACTTGAGCAGGTCGTCGCTGCGTTCGGCCCGGTAAAGCGATGCGCCGCGATGCAGCATCAGGCCCTCGCCGCCTTGCTTGGCCACGCGCTTTAACAAGGCTTGCAGCGCGACCCGGTCGGCCACCCTGAGCTGTGCGACCTGACGCAGCCATGGTTGGCCGACTTGCGCGACGACCTGTTGCAGTGCCGCGTTGCGTTCGTCGAATGTGCCGGGATGGGCGGGCAGGTCGAATGCCATGAAGCGCAGCTTGCGCCATGCTGCATCGTCGGGTGATTGTTGCCGGACGATGGAAACGGTCTGCGAAAACTTCCCGTGTGCGACCCATAACTCGCCGTCCAGCGGCGTCACTGGCCAGCCGGCGGTAAACCATGGCGGCGCCTGGATGCGCTCGCCGCCGCGAGTCAGCAATTGCTTGCCGTCCCAGTAACCGCGCACGCCATCAAATTTTTCGCTAACCCGGTATTCAGCCAGCGGGATATCGTCGCGGTAGACGTTCGCCAGCATCAGCGGAGGCGGTGCGAACTCGGTAGCAATTAACGTCTGGGGAAATGAGAAAAAGGAAAGTGCCAGCAGGAATGGAGCAAAGCGTGCGCGCATATTCTCCTCCGCTGGAAAAATGGGAGCGCCGACGTCCTCGTCGGCAAGTTTCTTTAGATTTTATGCCGACGAGGACGTCGGCGCTCCCATTAACCCGCGAGTTTCTGCTTCAGTATCTCGTTGAGTTGAGCGGGATTGGCCTTGCCCTTGCTGGCTTTCATCGCGAGGCCGATGAAGAAGCCGAACAGCTTGTCCTTGCCGCTGCGGTATTCCGCTACCTTGTCGGCATTGGCGGCGATGATCTCGTCCACCAGCGCTTCGATCGCGCCCGAATCCGAAACCTGCTTCAGTCCCTTTGCTTCGATGATCGCATCCGCTTCGCCGCCTTCCGCCCACATGGTGCGGAACACTTCCTTCGCGCCTGAGTTAGAGATGGTGCCATCGGCGATGCGTTGCAACATGCCGCCGAGCTGTTGCGGCGTGATCGGGCACTGCGCCATTTCTAACCCATCACGGTTCAACTGCGCGCTGACTTCGCCGATGATCCAATTTGCACAGAGCTTCGGATCGGCAGGCCGCCAGATTTTATCGTTAATGTTAATGTAGACCCTTGGCCCAAACTCACAGACCGATACAAAATAATCCCCAATCGACTCGTCTGCGGTAAGCAACAGCGTGTCGTATCGCGGTAGCCCGTATTCCTTTTGATATCGCTCAGCCCGAGCGTCTCGTAACTCAGGTAATTTGGCTTTTATTTCTTGTATCCACTCTTCAGTTATCTCCAGCGGCAACAAATCAGGATCGGGAAAATATCGGTAATCGTGCGCGTCTTCCTTGCTGCGCATCGCGCGCGTCTCGCCGGTATCCGGATTGAACAGTATGGTCGCCTGGTGGATCGTGCCGCCATTCTCCAGTCTTTCGATCTGCCACTGCACTTCGTAGTCTATCGCCTGCTGCATGAACTTGAACGAGTTGAGGTTCTTGATCTCGCGGCGCGTCCCGAGCGGGGCGCCGGGTTTGCGCACCGATACGTTCACGTCGCAGCGGAACGAGCCTTCCTGCATGTTGCCGTCGCAGATGCCGATCCAGCGCACCAGCGTGTGCAAAGCCTTGGCATAAGCCACCGCTTCGGCGGCGGAACACATGTCCGGCTCGGAGACGATCTCCAGCAAGGGTGTCCCGGCGCGGTTCAGGTCGATGCCGGTCATGCCGTGGAAATCGCCGTGCAGCGATTTGCCCGCATCTTCTTCCAGATGTGCGCGGGTGATGCGCACGGTTTTTTCGTAGGGCTTGGCGTTGCCCGATAGCGGCTCGACCTGGATGGTCAGCGCGCCTTGTCCCACCACAGGCAGGTCGAATTGGCTGATCTGGTAGCCCTTGGGCAGGTCGGGATAGAAGTAATTCTTGCGTGCGAATACCGAGCGCTGTGCGATGTGTGCGCCGGTGGCGAGGCCGAACTTGATCGCGCGTTCCACCGCCCCCTTGTTCAGCACCGGCAGCACGCCGGGCAGCGCGATACTTACCGCATCGGCCTGGGTGTTGGGTTCCGCGCCGAACGCCGTCGAAGCGCCGGAAAAGATTTTAGTGTTGGTCGAAAGTTGCGCATGCACTTCCAGCCCGATGACGATTTCCCAAGTCATGACGTTTCCTTACAGCCCTTGCGGCGCGCGGCTGTGCCAGTCGGTCGCCAGTTGATATTGGTGCGCCACGTTCAGCATGCGCGCCTCGTCGAAATAGTTGCCGATGATCTGCAAACCGACCGGCATGCTGTTATCGCCAAAGCCGCAGGGAATGGACATACCGGGCAGGCCGGCGAGGTTCACCGCGATGGTGTAGATGTCGGACAGGTACATCTGCACCGGGTCGTCGCCCTTCTCGCCCAGCTTGAAGGCGGTGCTCGGACTGGTTGGCCCCATGATGACATCGCACTGCTTGAACGCCTCGACGAAATCCTGCGCGATCAGGCGGCGGATGCGCTGCGCCTTGATGTAGTAGGCATCGTAGTAACCGTGCGACAGCACATAGGTGCCGATCATGATGCGGCGCTGCACTTCCGCGCCGAAGCCCTGCGCACGGCTCTTCTCGTACATATCGGCGAGGTCGGTGTATTCCGGCGCGCGGTAGCCGTAGCGCACGCCGTCGAAGCGCGACAGGTTGCTCGATGCTTCCGCCGGCGCCAGCACGTAATACACCGGCACGGAAAGCTTGGAATTCGGCAGGCTGATGGGCACGATGGAGGCACCCAGTTTTCTATACTCGGCAATGGCGGCTTCGACGGCTTGCGCCACGTCGCTGCCCCTGCCTGCCGCGAAGAACTCTTTCGGCAGACCGATGCGCAGACCGTTCAGAGGTTTTGCCAGATCGCGCGCGTAATCTTCCTTGTCGCGTTGCAAGGAAGTTGAATCGCGCTCGTCGAAACCCGCCATCACGTTCAGCATCAGCGCGAGGTCTTCCGCGCTGCGCCCCATCGGCCCGGCCTGGTCGAGGCTGGAGGCGAAAGCGATCATGCCGTAGCGGGAGCACACGCCGTAGGTGGGTTTCAGGCCGGAGATGCCGCACAGCGCGGCCGGCTGGCGGATCGAGCCGCCGGTGTCGGTGCCGGTCGCCGCCGCGCACAGGCGCGCAGCGACCGCCGCCGCCGTGCCGCCGGAGCTGCCGCCGGGCACGCGCGCGGTGTCCCACGGGTTCTTGACCGGGCCGTAATACGAGGTCTCGTTGCTTGAACCCATGGCGAACTCGTCCATGTTGGTCTTGCCGAGGTTGACCGCACCCGCATCGTTGAATTGGCTGATGACGTGCGCGTCATAGGGCGAGACGAAGTTGGAGAGCATCTTCGAGCCGCAGGTGGTGAGCCAGCCCTTGGCGCAGAAGATGTCCTTCTGTGCGAACGGGATGCCGGTGAGCGCCTCGGCCTTGCCCGCGGCGATGCGCGCGTCGGCGGCGCGCGCCTGCGCCAGGCTTTTCTCCGCGTCCAGCGTGATGAAGGCGTTGAGCGCCGGGTTGAGCCGGGCGATGCGGTCGAGGTAAAGCTGCGTCAGTTCGACGCTGGAGATATGCTTTGCAGCAAGGGCTGCGGAAAGTTGTTTGATTGAGGCGTTGATCATGTTCGTTCGGTTCGTATGCGGAAGAGCACCCTCTCCCCCGGCCCCTCTCCCGCCTGCGGGCGAGGGGAGTGCGTTTACTCGATGACTTTGGGGACGAGGTACAGCCCGGCTTCGACCTGCGGGGCGATGGCCTGGAACGCCTCGCGCTGATTCGCTTCCGTAACCACATCGGCGCGCAGGCGCTGCGCCACGTCCTGCGCATGCGACATCGGCTCGATCCCGGCGGTATCCACCGCCTGCATCTCGGCGATCAGGTCGAAGATACCCGACAATTGCGCGCGGGCGGTTTCGATTTCGGTTGGGGTCATCGCCAGGCGCGCCAGGCGGGCGATCTTTTCGACATCCGGGGTGCTTAAAGACATAGTAAAAACTTTATTGAAACAAGGCCGATAGGGTATCATAAACAAGTTTGACAGCGCACCTTTCTGGGCACCTCTTTGACTACGGGACACAACATGTTTGGATTCTTCAACAGCTATTTCTCCAATGACCTCGCGATCGACCTCGGCACCGCGAACACGCTGATCTGGGTGCGCGGACAGGGCATCGTGCTGGACGAACCGTCGGTGGTGGCGATCCGCCAGGAAGGCGGGCCGAACGGCAAGAAGGTGATTCAGCAGGTCGGCCTCGCCGCCAAGCAGATGCTGGGACGCACGCCCGGTAACATCACCGCGATCCGCCCGATGAAGGACGGCGTGATCGCCGACTTCACCGTCACCGAGCAGATGCTCAAGCAGTTCATCCGCAAGGTATACAAGGCCAGCATCTTCAGCCCCAGCCCGCGCATCGTGATCTGCGTGCCGTGCGGCTCGACCCAGGTCGAGCGCCGCGCGATCCGCGAATCGGCGGTCGGCGCCGGCGCGCGTCGCGTCGAGCTGATCGAGGAGCCGATGGCGGCGGCGCTCGGCGCGGGGCTGCCGGTGGAAGACGCGACCGGTTCGATGGTGGTGGACATCGGCGGCGGCACCACCGAAGTGGGCGTGATCTCGCTCGGCGGCGCGGTGTATTCCGGCTCGGTGCGCGTCGGCGGCGACAAGTTCGACGAGGCGATCATCAACTACATCCGCCGCAACTACGGCATGCTGATCGGCGAACCCACCGCCGAGGAGATCAAGAAGACCATCGGCTCCGCCTTCCCCGGCAGCGAGGTGCGCGAGATGGAAGTGAAGGGGCGCAACCTGGCGGAAGGCGTGCCGCGCAGCTTCACCATCTCCAGCAACGAGATCCTCGAAGCGCTGACCGAGCCGCTCAACAGCATCGTCAGCGCGGTCAAGACGGCGCTGGAACAGACCCCGCCGGAACTGGGCGCGGACATCGCCAACAAGGGCATGGTGCTGACCGGCGGCGGCGCGCTGCTGCGCGACCTCGACCGCCTGCTGATGGAAGAGACCGGCCTGCCGGTGCTGATCGCCGACGACCCGCTCACCTGCGTGGTGCGCGGCTCGGGCATCGCCCTGGAAAGCATGGACAAGTCCACCAACATCTTCACTACGGAGTGATTTTCTGGTGAGTAGTGAGTGGTAAGTGGTAAGTGGTAAAAACCGTTCGCCACTCGCCACTCACTACCCACCATTTACCAGCATGGACAGCACGCAATCCTTCCAGTTCTTCAATCGCGGCCCCAGCCCGGTGGCACGGCTGGTGTTCTTCGCGGTGCTCTCATTGTTGCTGCTGTTCGTGGATGCGCGCTACCGCTACCTGGAGTCCACGCGCAATGCGCTGTCGGTGCTGGTATCGCCGATCCAGAAACTGGCGACGCTACCCAGCACCTTATGGCAGCAGGCGAGCGGATTCTTCGTCACGCAGCGCAGCCTGACCGAGGAGAACCTGACTCTGCGCCAGCAACATGAGCGCGATGCGGTGCAACTGGCGCAATGGCATGCCGTGCAACAGGAGAACCGGCATCTGCACAGCCTGATGGCGCTGCAGCAGCGCGGCGGATTCAATGCCAGGTTCGCCGAGATCGTGTACGCCGAGCACGACGTGTTTAAGCGCCGGGTGCTGATCGACAAGGGCGCTGATGCGGGCGTGGAGGTCGGCCAGGTGGTGATGGACGACATCGGCATCGTCGGCCAGATCACGCGCGTCTATCCCTGGCTGGCGGAAGTCACCCTGATCACCGAGAAGGACCATGCGGTGCCGGTACAGGTGCTGCGCAACGGATTGCGCACCATCGTGTTCGGTGCGGGCGACACCAGCCAGCTGTCGCTGCGCTACATGCCGGTGAGCTCCGATATCCAGAGCGGCGACGAACTGGTGACCTCGGGTATCGACGGTCTTTATCCGCCGGGCATCCCGGTAGCCCGGGTAGAGAAGATCGAGCGCGATCCCGCCTATCCGTTTGCGCGCGTGACCTGCCTGCCGCTGGCCGGGGTGGACCGGCAGCGGCATCTGATGATCCTGTCCGGCCTGCCGAAACTACCGGAACGCCCGGCACAGGAACCTGCTGCGCCGATTGACGGGAAGCCTACGCAGGACGCCGCGAAGAAAGCGGAGGCGCACTGATGGCGCGTTTCGCCCATAGCCCTCCCGAGATCCAGCGCCCGGCCAGCAACCTCTTCATCCTGCTGAGCATGGGCGGCGCATTGTTCCTGAACGGATTGCCGTGGGGCGGCATCTGGCTGTTGCTGCGCCCGGACTTCGTAGCGATGGTGATACTGTACTGGTGCATGCACAAGCCGCTACGCGTCGGTATCGGGGTAGCCTGGATGGTCGGGATACTCGCCGACGTGGCCGATGCCAGCCTGTTCGGCCAGCATGCGCTGGCCTATACCCTGCTCGCCTTCGGCGGCGTAGTGCTGCACCACCGGCTGCAGATGTTCAACCTGCGCCAGCAGACCTTCCAGGTATTCGGCATCTTCGCACTCACCTATGCGGTGTATGCACTGGTGCATTGGCAGGTGAACGGCTATGTGATCTGGCCGTTCTTTCTCGGCTGCCTGACTTCGACCCTGCTGTGGGCGCCGCTCAGCGCCATGCTCCAGTCGCTGCGGCAGTTGCGCGTGGATCATGCCGCCAGACGTCAATGAAAAGACCCGCTGAACTAAAGAACCATCAGCGCGAGATCTTCTACTTCAAGCTGAGAGTGCTGGTCAGCATCGGTTTCGTGGCGCTGCTGATGGGGATACTGCTGGCGCGCTTCGTCTATCTGCAAGCGGTGCGCCATGATTACTACCAGACCCTGGCGGAAAGCAACCGCATCTCCGTGGTGCCCATCGTCCCCAACCGCGGCCTGATCCTGGACCGCAACGGCGTGGTATTGGCGCACAACTATTCCGGTTATACCTTGGAAATCACCCCGAACAAATCCGCCGACCTGGAGGCCACCATCAACGAACTGGCGACGCTGGTCGAGATCACGCCCAGAGACCGCAAGCGCTTCAGGAAGCTGTTGTCCGAGCGCCGCAACTTCGAGTCGCTGATGATCCGCAACCGCCTGACGGACGAGGAGGTCGCGCGCTTCGCGGCGCAGCAATACCGCTTCCCCGGCGTCGAGATCAGGGCGCGCCTGTTCCGCGATTATCCTTTCGGCGCAAACACCGCGCATCTGATCGGCTACATCGGGCGTATCAACCAGACCGACGTCGAGCAGCTCGAAGAGAACGAACTGGCTGCCAACTACCGCGGCTCGGACTACATCGGCAAG
>MGWS01000018.1:0-116943 GCA_001801105.1 Gallionellales bacterium GWA2_60_18 | reverse complement strand
CGCCGGTATCGGGCAACACGCTGGTGCTGAGCATCGATGCGAAATTGCAGGAGGTCGCCGTGCAGGCGTTCGGCAACTATCGCGGCGCGCTGGTGGCGATCGATCCCAACAACGGCGAAGTGCTGGCCTTCGTCAGCAAGCCGGGTTACGACCCCAGCTTGTTCGTCGACGGCATCGATGCGCAAAGCTGGGACGAACTGAACAACTCGCCTGACACGCCGCTCAACAACCGCGCCCTGCGCGGCCAGTATCCGCCCGGCTCCACCGTCAAGCCGTTCATGGCGCTGGCAGGGCTGCATTACAAGGTGCGCGCGCCCGGCCATGCCATCAGCGATCCCGGCTATTTCACGCTGCCCGGTAGCAGCCACCAGTACCGCGACTGGAAGAAGGGCGGGCACGGCAGCGTGGACATGTTCCGCTCCATCGTAATCTCGTGCGACACCTACTATTACGGACTGGGCACCGAACTGGGCGTCGACCGGATCTTCGAGTACCTGTCGCGTTTCGGTTTCGGCAAGAAGACCGGCCTCGATCTCGCCGGCGAGACTTCCGGACTGCTGCCGTCGCAGGAATGGAAGATGAAGCGCTACCAGCAGAAATGGTATGCCGGCGACACCGTATCGGTGAGCATCGGCCAGGGCTACAATCTGATGACGCCGATGCAGCTGACCCATGCGACTGCAACGCTGGCGAACAACGGAATCAGTTACCGGCCGCATCTGGTCAGGGAGGTGCGCAACGTGCGCACCGGCGAGAATCGCCCGGTCGAAAACAGGCCGGAAGCCGATCTCAAGATCGACCCCGCGCATCTCGCGCTGGTGAAGGGCGCAATGGCAGCCGTTACGCAGCCTGGCGGCACGGCGGCACATGCCGCCGCCGGGGCGCCCTACCGCATCGCCGGCAAGACCGGCACGGCGCAAGTGATTGGCATGAAGCAGGACGAGAAATACGATGAGAGCAAGATCGACGAGCGCCACCGCGACCACGCTTGGTTCATCGCCTACGCCCCGGCCGAACAGCCGAAGATCGCACTGGTGGTGCTGGCCGAGAACGGCGGGCATGGCGGCGGCACGGCAGCGCCGATCGCGCGCAAGGTGATGGATTACTATCTGCTCGGCAAGCTGCCGGCGCCGCTTCCGGAAGCAGTGGAAGCAGTGGAAGCAGTGGAGGCAACGGTGGAAGAGGGGGACGGGGAACATGACTAGGCGCCAGTTGTGGCAGCGCTTCATCGCGCATCTCGATCCCGTGCTGCTGCTCGGCATCGGCCTGCTGCTGCTGGTCAGCCTGATCACGCTGTACAGCGCGGACGGCGCGCGCTGGGGGCAGCCGCTAAGCCAACTGGCCAATATCGCGGTCGGGTTGACCTGCATGTGGCTGGTCGCCAACCTGCCGCTGCATTACCTGATGCGCACCGCCGTGCCGGTCTATGCATTGGGCATGGTGTTGCTGGTCGGCGTGGCGCTGTTCGGCGAGATCAGCCACGGCGCGCGGCGCTGGCTCAACCTCGGTATCGCCACCGTGCAGCCCTCCGAACTGATGAAGATCGGCGTGCCGCTGATGATGGCGTGGTACTTCGAGAAACACGAAGCCTCGCTCAAACTGAGAAACTATTTCGTTGCGACCCTGTTGCTGCTGATGCCGGTCGCGTTGATCGCGCGCCAGCCCGACCTGGGAACAGCGCTGCTGATCTCGGCCAGCGGCTTTTACGTGCTGTTCCTGGCGGGGCTGAGCTGGCGCGTGATGGGCGGCTTGTTCGTTGCCGCGCTGGCCAGCGCGCCGTTGCTGTGGTCGATGCTGCACGATTACCAGCGCCACCGCATCCTGATGCTGTTCGATCCGTCGCAGGATGCGCTGGGCAAGGGTTATCACACCATCCAGGCGACCATCGCCGTGGGTTCCGGCGGCATCCACGGCAAAGGCTATCTGCAGGGCACGCAGACTCATCTCGACTTCCTGCCGGAACGCACCACCGATTTCATCTTTGCGGTCTGGTCGGAGGAATTCGGGTTGCTCGGCAACCTGATCCTGCTGGCCCTGTACATCTTCGTGATCGGGCGCGGCTTCATCATCACCGCCAACGCCTCGACCTATTTCACGCGCCTGATGGCAGGCTCCATCACGCTGACCTTCGCCACCTATACCTTCGTCAACATGGGCATGGTCAGCGGCATCCTGCCGGTGGTCGGCGTGCCGCTGCCGCTGGTGAGCTACGGCGGCACATCGATGCTGACCCTGTTGCTGGGTTTTGGTATGCTGATGAGCATCGAGACGCACAAGAAGCTGATCAAGACTTGATGGCGTCGTTAGTCGCTAGTTAAAAACCCGCCGCATAGCGGCGACAACCTCAACTACCAACTAACGACTGCAAGGAGATGAAACATATGGTTAAGCAAATCGCGGTTCTGGTTCTGGCAACGCTGCTGCTTGCCGCCTGCGGCAGCGCGCCGCAACGCAGCGTGAGCGGGGGCGGATACCTTGCCGGAGACGGCCCCGGCTCAGACGCGCCGACCGATCTCGACGCGATAGCGGATGCGGTGCCGAAAAGCGAACCGCTGCACCGCTTCGCCAACCGCCCCTATGTCGCATTGGGCAAGAACTACATGCCGCTGACCGTCGCGGGCAACTTCAGGGAGCGCGGCATCGCCTCCTGGTACGGCAAGAAGTTTCACGGCCAGCGCACCTCCAGCGGTGAGGTGTACGACATGTACACCATGAGCGCCGCGCATCCCGTCCTGCCTATCCCCAGCTATGTGCGCGTCACCAATGTGGCCAACGGCAAGTCCGTGGTGGTGCGCGTCAACGACCGCGGACCGTTCCTGCACCAGCGCGTGATCGACCTGTCCTACACCGCAGCGCACAAGCTCGGCATGATCGGCACCGGTAGCGCCGAAGTCGAGATCGAGAGCCTGACCGCCAACGCCGACACCAAGGTCATCGCCAAGGCCGAGACCGTGCAGAGCAAACCGCTGGAAAAAGCGGAAACGGCCAGCGCCGCCCCGCCACCCCAGAGCGTCGAAACGGCGGCGAGCGGCAACGTCTACCTGCAACTGGGCGCATTCAAGTCGCAGGATGCGGCGGAAGGTTTCATGGCGAAGATGCGCGCCGAACTGGGCGACCTCGGCAGGCAGCTCAGCGTGTTCACCAGGGATGGGCTGATGCGCGTACATCTCGGGCCCTATGCCAGCCAGGCCGAGGCGCGCAGCAGCGCGGAGGATTTGCGCGGCAAGCTGGGCTTCAAGCCGCTGCTCAACCTGCGCTGAACGGCGGCGTGAAAGGCCGCGCAACGGGCGACAAGGTGTGCTGAAATAAAAAAGCAGGTCTAAAAACATAAAGGGGGAAGGGAAATGCAGGTCAACACAGTCGCCACCGCTCCGTTCAACGACCAGAAACCCGGAACCTCCGGCTTGCGCAAGCGCGTGCCGGTGTTCCGCCAGCCGCACTATCTCGAGAACTTCGTGCAAAGCATCTTCGACAGCGTCGCCGCTCCGGCGGGCGCGACGCTGGCGCTGGGCGGCGACGGTCGTCACTACAACCGCGAAGCGATCCAGATCATCCTGAAGATGGCGGCAGCCAATGGCTTCGGGCGTGTGCTGGTCGGCAAGGGCGGCATCCTGTCCACACCGGCGGCATCCTGCGTGATCCGCAAATACCGCACCCACGGCGGCATCATCCTGTCCGCCAGCCACAATCCCGGCGGGCCGGACGGCGACTTCGGCATCAAATACAACATCGCAAACGGCGGCCCCGCGCCGGAGAACATCACCGAGGCGATGTTCGCGGCGAGCAAGCGCATCGCGCAATACCGCATCCTCGATGCCGCCGATGTCGCGCTGGATGCACCGGGCGACAGCAAGCTCGGCGACATGACCGTGTCGGTGATCGACCCGGTCGCCGACTACGCGGACCTGATGGAATCGTTGTTCGACTTCACGGCGATACGCGACCTTTTGTCCGGCGGATTCCGCATCAAGTTCGACGCCATGTATGCCGTCACCGGCCCGTATGCGCGCGAGATATTCGTCAACCGCCTCGGCGCGCCGGCCGGCAGCGTGATGAACGCCGAACCGCTGGAAGATTTTGGCGGCGGCCATCCCGACCCCAACCTGACCTACGCGCACGAGCTGGTCGAGATCTTGTACGGCGACGACGCGCCGGATTTCGGTGCTGCCTCGGACGGCGACGGCGACCGCAATATGATCCTCGGCAAGCGCTTCTTCGTCACGCCGTCGGACAGCCTGGCCATCATCGCGGCCAACGCGCAGCTTGCGCCCGGCTACAAACAAGGTTTGGCGGGTATCGCGCGCTCGATGCCGACCAGCGCGGCGGCGGATCGCGTCGCCAAGGCGCTCGGCATCCCCTGCTACGAGACGCCGACCGGCTGGAAGTTCTTCGGCAACCTGATGGACGCAGGCAAGGTCACGCTGTGCGGCGAAGAGAGCTTCGGCACCGGCTCCAGCCATGTGCGCGAGAAGGACGGACTGTGGGCGGTGCTGTTCTGGCTCAACATCCTCGCGGTGCGCAAGCAATCGGTGGAGACCGTGGTACGCGAACACTGGGCGCGCTTCGGCCGCAATGTCTACACGCGCCACGATTATGAGAACATCCCGACCGAAGCGGCCAACGGCGTGATGCAGTTGCTCAAGGACAGCTTCGCCGAATTGCGTGGCGCGCAGTTCGGCCACTTGCAGGTGAAGCTGTGCGACGACTTCAGCTACACCGACCCGGTGGACGGTAGCGTAAGCAGCGGGCAGGGCATCCGCATCCTGTTCGTGGACGGCTCGCGCATCGTGTTCCGCCTGTCCGGCACCGGCACCGAAGGCGCGACGCTGCGCATCTATCTGGAGAGTTTCGAACCGGATACCGCCAGACACACCCTCGACGCGCAGGAAGCGCTCGCCACGTTGATCAGCATCGCGCTGCGTATCTCCGAACTGCGCCAGCGCACCGGAAGAGACAGGCCGACGGTCATTACATGAGGACTATGGATTAGACAGGCACTGTCCACGGAATACACGGAAAAAATGCATACCTGTTTTTGTGATTTCCGTGTATTCCGTGGACCATGTGTTTTTCAGAATGTACGAGGTATTGATTTTTCCAAGGAGCAGAACATGGCAAACAAGACCATCATTCAGACACCCGACGCGCCCGCCGCGATCGGCACCTATTCGCAGGCGGTGCGCGTCGATCACACCGTCTATCTTTCCGGCCAGATCGGTCTCGACCCGACCAGCATGCAGATGGTTGACGGCATCGAGGCGCAAGTCCACCGCGTGTTCCAGAACCTGCGCGCAGTCACGGTCGCGGCGGGCGGCAGCATGGACGACGTGGTGAAGCTGAACATCTTCCTCACCGACCTCGGCCACTTCTCCAAGGTGAACGAGATCATGGCGACCTATTTCCACCAGCCCTATCCGGCGCGCGCCGCCGTGGGCGTCGCTTCACTGCCGCGCGGCGCGCTGGTCGAAGCCGACGGGGTGATGTATTTGCAAGACTAAGCACGCCTTGCGGCAATAGAGCACCCTTGAGCGCGCCAGCAAAAATCTCCCCTGCCACGCTGGCCAGACTCGCCAAGCTGGGCATCCGCCATCGTGCCGACCTGCTGTTGCACCTGCCGCTGCGCTATGAGGACGAGACCCATCTCGCGCCGATAGAGACGGTGCAGCCCGGCCAGACGGTACAGGTGCAGGGCGTCATCACCCACTGCGAAGTGGCGTTCCGGCCGCGCCGCACGCTGGTGTGCCGCTTGCAGGATAACGGTGACGAGCTGTATCTGCGCTTCCTGAATTTCTACCCCAGCCAGCAGAAGCAGCTCGCGGTCGGCAAGCAGATACGCGCCGTCGGCGAGGCGCGCATGGGCTATTACGGGCTGGAGATGGTGCACCCGAAATGCCGCGCGGTGGATGGCGACACGCCGCTGAACAGCAGCCTCACGCCGGTGTATCCGACCACGGCGGGTCTGTCGCAGGCCACCCTGCGCAAGCTGATCGTCAACGCGCTGGAGACATTGCCGCTGCACGATACGCTGCCGGAGACGCTGCTGAAAAAGCTGCGGCTGATCCCGTTCGCCGCCAGCCTGCAACTGCTGCACAATCCGCCACCGGAGGTCTCCGCCGCCAGCCTGGAACAGCGCAGTCACGCCGCATGGCGGCGCATCAAGTTCGACGAGCTGCTGGCGCAGCAGCTTTCCATGCGCGTGCATCACCGCGAGCGCGGCAAGCGCAGCGCACCCGCGCTCCCACCAGAGCACCGGCTGACCGATGCCCTGCTCAACAACCTGCCGTTCGCGCTGACCCGCGCGCAGCAGAAAGTGTATGCCGAGATCGCCCGCGACCTCGCGCAACCGCACCCGATGCAGCGCCTGCTACTCGGCGATGTCGGCAGCGGCAAGACCGTCGTCGCCGCACTCGCCGCATTACAGGCCATCGAGAACGGCTACCAGGTCGCCTTCATGGCGCCCACCGAGATCCTCGCCGAGCAGCATTACCTCAAGCTGCGCGAATGGCTGGAACCGCTGACCATCGCGCCGGTATGGCTGTCCGGCAGTCTGAAGAAGAAGGACAAGGCCGCAGCTGTCGAGCGCATCGCCTCGGGCGAGACGCCGCTGGCCATCGGCACGCACGCGCTGTTCCAGCACAACGTCGAATTCCACAAACTCGGCCTCGCCATCGTGGACGAACAGCACAAGTTCGGCGTGCAGCAGCGGCTGGCGCTGCGTGCCAAAGGCACGCAAGTTGCCAAAGATGACAGTCGCAACAAGGGCAAGGAACCACATCAATTGATGATGAGCGCCACCCCTATTCCAAGGACGCTGGCGATGAGCTATTACGCCGATCTCGACGTGTCGGTGATCGACGAGCTGCCGCCGGGACGCACGCCCGTGGTCACCAAACTGGTGAGCGATGCGCGCCGCGAGGAGGTGTTCGAGCGGGTGCGCAGCGCCTGCCTCGAAGGGCGGCAGGCCTACTGGGTATGCCCGCTGATCGACGAGTCGGAGGCATTGCAATTGCAGACCGCGCTGGAGACCCACGCCACGCTCACCCAGATCTTTCCCGATCTGCGCATCGGCCTAGCGCACGGCAAACTCGCCAGCGACGCAAAAGCGCGCGTGATGGCCGCATTCAAGGCCGGCGAGCTGCAACTGCTGGTCGCCACCACCGTCATCGAGGTCGGCGTGGACGTGCCCAATGCCAGCCTGATGGTAATCGACCACGCCGAGCGCATGGGGCTGGCGCAATTGCACCAGCTGCGCGGCCGGGTCGGGCGCGGTGCGGCGGAGAGCGTGTGCGTGCTGCTCTACCAGCCGCCGCTGTCCGAACTCGCGCTGGCGCGGCTGAAGATCGTCTATGAGAGCAATGACGGCTTCGCCATCGCCCAACAGGATTTACAATTGCGCGGTCCCGGCGAATTGCTCGGCGCGCGCCAGAGCGGCGAGGCGATGCTGCGCTTCGCCGACATCCGCGAAGACGAGGAATTGCTGGAACAGGCGCGATTCGCCGCCGATGAACTGCTGCGCGCCCAGCCCGAAGCGGCGCGCGCCCACTTGCAACGATGGATGGCCAACAAACATGAGTTTCTGCACGTCTGAACCCACATACCGCCTCCCCCTTTATCAAAGGGGGATCGAGGGGGATTTCTGTATCCCTGCAACCATCAAATCCCCCCTTGCCCCCCTTTTGCAAAGGGGGGAATCGGTTGCTGTCGTGCAACTCACTTCCAACGGACGATTCGAACTCAGATGAAATTCTTTGCCACCGACCGCTTCTGGAATGGCGCGTCATTGGACTGCGGCGCTGCGTTGCGCCCCTGGCTGCACGACCATGGCTCGCTGACGCGGCGCATCCAGCAGCGCTGCGAGCACTTCGCCGTGCAGCCGCTGCGTAGCGGCCTGGCGCGCATTGCGTTCGACGAAGCGGCCTTGCTGGGCATCGCCCCGCACCGGCTCGCCTATTCGCGCGAAGTGTTCCTGCTCGCCGATGGCAAGCCCGTGGTGTTCGCGCACAGCACCTGCGCCGGCGAGCACCTGCGCGACGCGTGGCAGGCGATGCGCGGCTTGGGCAACCGTTCGCTCGGCAGCCTGCTGTTCAGCCATCCGCTGGTGATTCGCCAGCCGCTGCATTTCAAGGCGCTGCGCACGCATCACCCGCTGTACCAGAGTGCCGCTGCCGCGCTGAATGAAGCACCGGGCAAGCTCTGGGCACGCCGTTCGCTGTTCACCCTGCACGGCGCACCGCTGCTGGTGACGGAAGTGTTTTTGCCGGGAATATTGAACCTCAAATAACCGCCGTCATTCCGGCGAAGGCCGGAATCCAGCAATAAAACCAAACCTGCAAAGCAGGACAAAACCAACTGCCTGTTGAATAAATGCACTGGATTCCGGCCTTCGCCGGAAAGACGGAGCAGGTAAAATGGCAGCATGAATCTCACCGAACGCCTGCATCTCTACATCCAGCTCACCCGCCTGCACCGTCCCATCGGCATCCTGTTGCTACTGTGGCCGACGCTGTGGGGCGTGTGGGTCGCGGGCGCGGGCAGCCCGTCATGGCTCATTGTGTTCATCTTCACCCTCGGCACCGCGCTGATGCGCTCCGCCGGCTGCGCCATCAACGACTATGCCGACCGCCATATCGACAAGCATGTGAAACGCACCCAGGATCGTCCGCTCACCAGCGGCAAGGTCAGCGAACGCGAGGCCGTGTGGCTGGCCGTGGTGCTGGCGCTGATCGCCTTCGCGCTGATCCTGCCGCTCAATCCGCTGGTCTGGCTGCTCGCCTTCGCCGCCGCCTTCCTCGCCGCCAGCTACCCGTTCACCAAACGCTTCTTCGCCATCCCGCAGGCCTATCTCGGCATCGCCTTCGGCTTCGGCATCCCGATGGCCTTCGCCGCGCAACTTGGCTCCGTGCCGCCGGTGGCGTGGGTGTTGCTGCTCGCCAACATGTTCTGGGCCGTCGCCTACGACACCGAATACGCGATGGTGGACAGGGACGACGACATCCACCTCGGCATCCACTCCTCGGCGCTGTTCTTCGGCAGATACGACGTGGTGGCGGTGATGGGCTGCTACGCCGTCACGCTGGGGCTACTGCTTGCGGCGGGACGGATGGCGGAACTGGGCTGGGTCTATTTCGCCGGACTGGCGGTTGCAACGGGCATCGCGCTGTACCACTACACCCTCATCAAAGACAGAAGCCGCGAGAAATGCTTCGCGGCTTTTCTGCACAATAACTGGTTCGGAGCGGCGGTGTTTGCGGGGGTGGTGGGGGATTATTGGGTGCGGTGAAATTGTAGGGTGGGCACGTTTCAGTGCCCACGCCGCAATCCCTCTTGTTTACCGCGTGGGCACGATGTGCCCACCCTACACTTGCTCATGGGTTTGTAGGAGCGGGCCATGCCCGCGAACATAAAAACAATCGTGGGCATGGCCCGCTCCTACACATCACTCTTCCAGCAGGCTGCGCAGCATCCACGCGTTTTTTGGTTCCGGCATAACGTCGCACAAACCGCGACGTTAGCCTTCACCGAAAGAACGCCAGAGCAGCGGGATGCAATAATCTGTTTATTCTTCAAGCAGGCTTCTCAACATCCAGGCGTTCTTTTCATGCACCTCCATGCGGGCGGAGAGCAGGTCGACCGTCGGCTGATCCCCCGCCTTCTCGGCGACCGGCAGCAATTCGCGCGCGGTGCGCACCACGGCTTCCTGCCCGGCGACGAGTTGCTTGATCATCTCTTTCGCATTCGGCACGCCGCTGCTTTCCTTGATGCTGGACAGTGCCGCGAACTCCTTGTAGCTGCCGGGCGCGGGATAACCCAGCGTGCGGATACGCTCGGCGACCAAGTCGACCGCGTTCCATGTTTCGGTGTACTGGGTCATGAACATCAGATGCAGGGTCTGGAACATCGGCCCGGTGACGTTCCAGTGGAAGTTGTGGGTCTTGAGGTAGAGGGTGTAAGTGTCGGCCAGCATGCGCGCGAGACCCTCGGCGATCTTCTTGCGATCCTTGTCGTTGATGCCGATGTTGATGGGGGTGGCTTTGCTCATGGTTCTCTCCTTGGTTGAATGAAAAGATACGGATGCACTTTATACCTTGCCCCGCGAATTTTCCACTACACTTATTCAATGGAACCCATAGTTTCTCCTTATCGCCGGAACCCGTTGTTGCGGTTGAGCTATAGTCTCATCGCGCCGATCTACGATCTGGTCATCGAACGTCCGATGCGCGCAGCGCGCCGGCGGTCGCTCGCCGAGCTACCGACGGACGTGCCGGGGTGCGTGCTGTTGAGCGGTGCGGGCACCGGGCTGGATCTGCCGCTGCTGCCCAAGCTGCACCGCTATGTCGCGCTCGACTTCAACGCTGCCATGCTGGCGCATGCAAAACCCCGCGCCGCCGGACTGGACGCGGAGCTCGTGCTGGGCGACAGCATGGCGCTGCCGTTCGCCGACGCGAGCTTCGACCATGTGGTGCTGCACCTGATCGTCGCCGTGGTGCCGGAACCGCAGCGCTGCCTCGCCGAGGCGGCGCGCGTGCTCAAGCCTGGCGGCACGGTCATCCTGTTCGACAAGTTCCTGCATCCGCACCAGCATGCCTGGCTGCGCCGCGCACTCAATCCGCTGACGCGCCGCCTGGCCACGCGCATGGATGTGGTGTTCGAGGAGGCGCTGCGCGCCGCGCCTGAATTGGAAGTGGTCAGCGATGTTCCCGCGCTGGCGGGTGGCTGGTTCCGCAGGATACTGTTGCGAAAAGTCAGGAACTGACGCGGCGGCAGTAGCAATAGACGAATTGCTGCACCATGCCGGACGGTGTGTGGTGCGCTTCCTTGCGGTGCTCCAGCAACGTGAACGCCTCGCCGAACTCATCATGCAATTCGTCCGCGCGGTAGCGCATCACCGGCAGACCGCTGCATTGCAGCGGGCCATCCTCGGCGAAAGTGGCGACGATGACATGGCCGCCGGGTTTGACCGCACGGAACACGGTGCGCACATACGCCTCGCGCTGCTCCGGCGCAGTGAGGAAGTGGAACACGGCGCGGTCATGCCAGATGTCATAGCGGTTGTCGGGCAGTTCGACCTCGGTGATGTCGCCCTCGATCCAGCGCACCCGGTTCTCCCGCGCACCGAGACGTGTGCGTGCCGCCTCCAGCGCTGCTGCGGAAAGATCGAGCACCGTCAGATCGGAATAACCTTCCGCCAGCAGGTCATCCACTAGCGTAGAAGCGCCGCCGCCGACATCGATGATGCCCGCATCGCGCCCGGCTCCGGTCGCCTTGATGAGGTCGAGCGACAATTCGGCATGCGGCTGGAACCAGCTCACCGCGTCGGTCGCCTTGGTCGCATAGACATTTTCCCAGTGTGATTTCGGATGCATGGTGACTCCTTGTGGCGTAGGGTGGGCACGTTTTATGTGCCCACGCGGTTTGGTTATTTAAACCCAGTCCTTTGGCACGAGATACTTGTCATACAACTCCGCTTCCGGCGTGCCCTGCTCCGGATGACTATCATAGCGCCATTTCACCAGCGGCGGCATGGACAGCAGGATGGCCTCGGTGCGGCCGCCGGATTGCAGGCCGAACAGGGTACCGCGGTCGCACACCAGATTGAACTCGACATAGCGCCCGCGCCGGTAGAGCTGGAAATCGCGCTCGCGTTCGCCGTAAGGCGTGTCCTTGCGCTTCTCCAGGATCGGCACATAGGCGGAAAGGTAATGGTCACCCACGCTCTGCTGGATGGCGAAGCAGCCGTCGAAATCCGGCTCGCTCATGTCGTCGAAGAAGATGCCACCGATGCCGCGCGGCTCGTTGCGGTGCTTGAGGAAGAAATACTCGTCGCACCACTTCTTGAAGCGCGGATGCAGCGCCGGGTCGAACGGTGCGAGCGAGTTCTTGCAGACCTGGTGGAAGTGCACCGCATCTTCCTCGAAACCGTAATACGGCGTGAGGTCCATGCCGCCGCCGAACCAGAACACCTTCTCGCCATCGGGCTTGTGCGCCATGAACATGCGCACGTTCATGTGCGAACTCGGCGCGTAAGGATTGCGCGGATGCATCACCAGCGACACGCCCATCGCCTCCCATCTGCATCCGGCCAGCTCGGGGCGGTGCGCCGTGGCCGAAGCGGGCAGGTGGTCGCCCGTCACATGCGAGAACGCCACACCGCCGCGCTCCAGCACATTGCCGTCCTCGATGATGCAGACCCTGCCGCCACCGCTTCCGGCATCGCGCTGCCATTCGTCGCGCAAGAATCTGCCGCCGTCCACCTGTTCCATGCGTTCGACGATCAGCTCTTGCAATTCGAGCAGGTATTCCTTGACGGCGGCACTGTTCATTTTTCCTCCACTGGTTTTTCTCCCCTCGCCCGCAGGCGGGAGAGGGGACGGGGGAGAGGGCTACGTAACTTCCACCCTTTCCCTAACTGTAGTCACGTAGGGTGGGCAATTTAATTGCGAATGACCCTGCCATCTGCCCACGCCCGTATCGTCGAAGGCTGCTTGCGTTTCCCCACCCGCCCGCGCAACACCCACACGCTGTTACCGAACAACCGCCGGCATTCGGCATAAGTCCTGGCCGGACGCTGCCCGCTACGGTTGGCGCTGGTCGAGACCAGCGCGCCGCCCGCACTGCGGCACAGCTGTCGGGCGAACGGATGCGCGGTCAGCCGCACCGCCAGCGTGTCATGTTCGCCGCGCAACCAGCGCGGGCACGAAGGCTTCGCGGGCAGCAGATAGGTCACTGCTTGCGCGCCGTCGTGTTGCAGCCTCGCCTGCCCCTCCGCATCGAGCGACAACAGGTAGCGCGCAACCTGATGATAATGCGCCGCGATCAGGATCAGCCCCTTGCGCTGCGGGCGCTGTTTCAGCTTGAGGATGCGCTGCACCGCGCGGCGGTTGAGCGGGTCGCAACCGAGGCCGTAGCAGGACTCGGTCGGGTAGGCGATGAGACCGCCACGTTTGAGGTGGGCGGCGAGGGCGCGGATTCCGGTTGTTCTCATCCTTTCATAATGCCTTTGCGCCTGACAGGCGGCAAGTAATTCTCTTTGCCTGTCACCGGCTTGTTCCTCCCCGCGCTAAAATGGCCGCCATCCCCCGGCCAGCCGCCGAACTTTCAGGACCGCCTCATGATTGAAGAGCGTTTAGTAAACATCGAAGCAAAGATTACTTTTCAGGAAGACCTGATCGACGAACTGAACAAGATGGTCTATCAGCAGCAACAGAAGCTGGAGCGCCTTGAAGCGATTTGTCAGGCGCTCGCAAGGCAAATCCAATCCCTGTCTGAAGCAGGAAACGAGGGCAAGGCAGCGAACGAAAGGCCGCCGCATTATTAGCGCGCGGCGGCTCATAATGCTTCGCCGGGCCGCGCAGTACATCTTTCAAACCGTTGCGCACTTTTTCCGAATCCAATGCCTGCCCGCCCATCGTCGTGTGCGCGCTGAGCGCATCCATGATCGCATTCATCAAAAGCAAAACGGGGAGGCGTTGCCGCCTCCCCGTCCTGTTCATCGCCGAATAGAGCGAATCACTTGCGCCCGATGGCGCGATAGCCGATGTCGCGGCGCATCTGGCTGCCGTCGAAGCTGATAGTGTCGGCGATCTCGTAGGCGCGCTTCTGCGCGTGCTTCACCATGTCGCCGAGCGCGACGACGCACAGCACGCGACCGCCGCTGGTGACGACCTTGCCGTCCTGCATCGCGGTGCCGGCGTGGAACACATGCGCGTCTTCGAGTCTTTTCGGCAGCCCGGTGATGACGTCACCCTTGCGCGGGGTGTCGGGGTAGTTGGTGGCGGCCATGACGACACCTAATGCCGTGCGCCGGTCCCATTCGGCTTCCACCTTGTCCAGCGTGCCGTTGACGGCGTGTTCGACGATGGCGGCGAAGTCGCTCTTGAGGCGCAGCATGATGGGTTGCGTCTCGGGGTCGCCCATGCGGCAGTTGAATTCAAGCACCTTGAGGCCGCCGTCCGGCGAGATCATCAGCCCGGCGTAGAGGAAACCGGTGTAGGTGATACCCTCGGATTCCATGCCGCGCATCACCGGCTGGATGACTTCGCGCAACGCGCGCGCATAAACCTCGGGAGTGACCACGGGTGCTGGCGAATATGCGCCCATGCCGCCGGTGTTGGGGCCGTTGTCGCCGTCGAGCAGGCGTTTGTGGTCCTGGCTGGTGGCCATCGCCAGCACGTGCTTGCCGTCGGCCATCACGATGAAGCTGGCTTCTTCGCCCGCGAGGAATTCCTCGATGACGACTCTTGCTCCCGCATCGCCGAGTTTGTTGTCGGACAGCATCATGTCGATGGCATCGAACGCTTCATCCTTGCTCATCGCGACGACCACGCCCTTGCCCGCCGCGAGGCCGTCGGCCTTGATGACGATGGGCGCGCCGTGCTTTTCGACATAGGCTTTGGCCGGAGCAATCTCGCTGAAGGTCTCGAAGAAGGCGGTGGGGATATTGTGGCGCGTCATGAAGCGCTTGGCGAAATCCTTGGAGGATTCGAGCTGTGCCGCCGCTTGGGTGGGGCCGAAGATCTTCAGCCCCGCCGCGCGGAACGCATCGACCACGCCCGCCGCCAGCGGCGCTTCCGGGCCGACCACGGTGAGCTCGATGTTCTCGCGCTGCACGAAGGCGATGAGATCGGGGATGGCGCTGATCGCGACGTTTTCGACGCCGTCTTCCAGCGCCGTGCCGGCATTGCCCGGCGCGACGTAGACCTTCTGCACTTTCGCGCCCTGCGCCAGACGCCATGCCAGCGCGTGCTCGCGTCCGCCGGAACCGATGACCAGGATTTTCATAAGGCTCTCCCAGCTGGTAGCGGGTAGCTGGTAGCTGGTAGCTGGTTGTGCCCGCTGCGCGGGCGCGTTTTGGCTACAAGCTACGAGCTACAAGCTACGAGCTTATTAATGTCTAAAGTGACGATAGCCAGTGAACACCATCGCCAGCCCATGCTCGTCGGCTGCCGCGATGACCTCTTCATCGCGCATCGAGCCGCCCGGCTGGATCACGGCCTTGGCGCCGGCTTGCGCCAGCACGTCGATGCCGTCGCGGAACGGGAAGAAGGCGTCGGACGACACCACGGAATTCACCAGGCTCAGTCCGGCGTTCTGCGCCTTGATGCTGGCGATGCGGGTGGAATCCACGCGGCTCATCTGGCCTGCGCCAACGCCCAGCGTCTGGCCGTTCTTGCAGAACACGATGGCGTTGGACTTCACGTATTTGGCGACGCGCCAGGCGAACAGCAGGTCGGTCAGTTGTTCCGCTGTCGGCTGTGCCTTGCTGACGACTTTCAGCTGCGCCAGTTGCACGTTCAGCGCATCCGGCGATTGCACCAGCAGACCGCCGCTGACGCGTTTGAAGTCGAACTGGTTGTGCGCGTTGGACAACGGCACGGTGAGCACGCGCACGTTCTGCTTGGCGGCGGTGACTTTCAAGGCCGCATCGGTGGCGGACGGCGCGATGATGAGTTCGACGAACTGGTTGGCGGTGATCTGCGCTGCGCTCGCTTCGTCCAGCTCACGGTTGAACGCGATGATGCCGCCGAACGCGGAGGTGGTGTCGGTCGCATAGGCCAGCTTGTAGGCGTTCAGCGCGGTGTCGGCGATGGCCACACCGCAAGGGTTGGCGTGCTTGACGATGACGCAGGCGGGCTGGTCGAAGGTCTTGACCAGTTCCCATGCCGCATCGGCGTCGCCGACGTTGTTGTAGGACAGCTCCTTGCCTTGCAACTGGGTGTAGTCGGAGATGCCGCCCGCCACCGGATTCAGGTCGCGGTAGAACGCCGCCTGCTGGTGCGGGTTCTCGCCATAGCGCATGTCCTGCACCTTGGCGAAGTTGAAGTTGATCTGCGCCGGGAACGCGCTCTTGCTGCCGTCGCTGCCGATCGCGGTAAGGTAGTTGCTGATCATGCTGTCGTAGGCGGCGGTATGCGAGAACGCCTTCTTCATCAGGTCGAAGCGCGTCGCGTCGCTCACCGCGCCGCCGTTGGTCTGCATCTCAGCCAGCACGTCGGCGTAGTCGGCCGGGTCGGTGACGATGGCGACATGCGCGTGGTTCTTGGCTGCGGCGCGCACCATGGTCGGCCCGCCGATGTCGATGTTCTCGATCGCGTCTTCTAGCGTGCAGCCGGGTTTGGCCACGGTCGCCGCGAACGGATACAGGTTCACCACCACCAGGTCGATGGTCGGAATGTCGTGTTTTTTCAAAGTGGCGACATGCTCCGGCAGGTCGCGGCGCGCCAGGATGCCGGCGTGAACCTTGGGTTGCAGCGTCTTCACGCGGCCATCCAGCATCTCGGGGAAGCCGGTGTAATCGGCCACTTCGGTGCAGGGCACGCCGTTGTCGGTCAGCAGTTTTGCCGTGCCACCGGTGGAGAGTATCTTTACGCCGAGCTGGTTCAGGCCTTGTGCGAATTCGAGAACGCCGGACTTGTCCGACACGCTGATGAGTGCTTGCTTGATGGTTGCCATGATGGTTCCAGTAAAAATAAATCGGGTAGAGGCGCGGCGTGCCCTGGCGATGTCTGCCTTACAAAATACCGTGCTGCTGCATCTTCTTGCGCAGCGTGTTGCGGTTGATGCCGAGCATCTCCGCCGCGCGTGTCTGGTTGCCGCCGACATGCTCCAGCACCATTTCCAGCAGCGGTTTTTCGACACAGTTCAATACCATGTCGTACATGCCGCAGCATGGGTCTTCGCCGTCGAGGTCCTTGAAGTATTCCTTGAGCGTCTTGCGCACGTAGCGCGCCATGTCGTTCTCGTTCACCCCGCACTCACTCATGCCGCCAACTCCTCAAGGTACTGCAGCTGTGCACCGCGATGTGCTTGCTGCGCAAAAAAATCATCCACTGCCGCGAGCTGCTCGGCAATGCTTTCCAGTTGATTCATGCGGTGGCGGAATTGCGCCGAACCGGCCAGCCCCCTGGTGTACCAGGAGATATGTTTGCGCGCCACGCGCAGCCCGGTGAGCTCACCATAGAAGTCGTACAGCTCATGCACATGATCGGTCAGGACGGCGTGTATCTCGCCGATTGCCGGCGCGGGCAGATGGATGCCGGTCTTCAGGAAGTATTCGATTTCGCGGAACAGCCAGGGGCGGCCCTGTGCGGCGCGCCCGATCATCACCGCATCCGCGCCGGTGTGTTGCAATACAAAACGCGCTTTTTCGGGAGTGGTGATGTCGCCGTTGGCGATGATGGGAATTTTCACCTCGGCCTTTACCGCCGCGATAGTGTCGTACTCGGCTTCGCCGGTGTAGGCGCAGGCGCGGGTCCGACCGTGGATCGCCAGCGCCTGAATGCCGCAGACTTCGGCGATGCGCGCGATGTTGATCGCGTTGCGATTGGTCTTGTCCCAGCCGGTACGCATCTTCAGCGTGACCGGCACGTCCACCGCGCCGACCACCGCTTCCAGAATCTCGCTCACCAGCTTTTCATTTTGCATCAGCGCCGAGCCGGCCATCACGTTGCAGATCTTCTTGGCCGGGCAGCCCATGTTGATGTCGATGATCTGCGCGCCGTTGTCCACGTTGTGGCGCGCGGCTTGCGCCAGCATCTTGGGGTCGGCGCCGACGATCTGCACCGAGACAGGCTCGCCCTCGCCTTCGTGATTGGCGCGGCGCAGGGTCTTCTCGGAACCGTACAGCAGCGAGTTGGAGGCCACCATCTCGGACACCGCCATGCCCGCGCCCATGCGCTTGCACAGGATGCGGAAAGGGCGATCGGTCACCCCGGCCATCGGGGCGACGATGAGATTGTTGCTGAGTTTGTAGGGGCCGATTTGCATGATGATTTTTCGCGGGGGTGAGATTATAAATGAAACGGGGCGCCATGCTATGATTCGTCAATGAATTTCGACATCGTGATCGTCGGTGGCGGCTTGGTCGGCGCCAGCCTCGCCGCCGCGCTGAAACACAGCGGATTATCGCTGGCGCTGGTGGAAAGCCAGCTGGCGCCCACCCCTCTCCCGGGGAATCCCTCTCCCCAACCCTCTCCCGCAAGCGGGCGAGGGAGCAAACGTGAAAATCAATCTCCAACTCATGAATGGGACAGCCGCATCTACGCCATCAGCCCCGGTAGCCGTCATTTTCTGGAACAGTCCGGCGCATGGCCCGCCGATACCAGCCGCATCGCGCCGGTCGAGGCGATGCATGTATTCGGCGACAAGGATGCCACGCTGGAGTTCAGCGCCTACCGCACCGGTGTGCCGGAACTGGCCTGCATCGCCGAGAGCCGCGTGTTACAGCATGCGTTGTGGCAAGCCTTGCAAGGCCAGGACAATCTCACCCTGCTGCATCCGGCGCGCTGCGCCTCACTGCGCTTCGGCGCCGATGCCGCGACGCTAGCGCTGGAGGACGGGCGCACGCTGAAAGCCCGTCTGGTGGTGGGTGCAGACGGACGCGATTCCTGGGTGCGCAACCAGGCCGGCATCGCCGCGACGCCTACGGATTATCGCCAGCACGGCGTGGTCGCCAACTTCGATTGCGAGTTGCCGCACCGTGGCACCGCTCATCAATGGTTCCGCCCGGACGGCATCCTCGCGCTGTTGCCGCTACCGGGCAAACGCGTCTCGATGGTGTGGTCGGTCAGCCCGGAACGATCCGCCGAGCTGTTGGCGCTCACTCACGCGCAACTGGCTGCACAGGTGGCCGATGCCGCGCACCACGCGCTCGGCGCGCTGTCCGTCATCACCCCGCCCGCCGCATTCCCGCTGCGCCTGCTGGTGCTGCCGCACATCACCGCACCGCGCCTCGCGCTGGTCGGCGATGCCGCGCACAACATGCATCCGCTCGCCGGCCAAGGCGTGAACACCGGCTTCCGCGATGCGCGCCAACTGGCGCAGCTGCTGCTGGAGCGCGGCGCGCAGAACGACTGCGGCGACGCGCAATTGCTGCGCCGTTATGAACGAAAACGCAAGGAAGACATCTACAGCATGCAGGCAACGACTTATGGATTGAAGAATCTGTTCGTCAACGAAGACCCGCTGCTGCGTACCATGCGCAACATCGGAATGGATGCAGTCAACCGATTCGCGCCACTGAAGAAGCTGCTGATCCAGCACGCCCTCAATTAACCGGGAAACTCCCCATGCAAAAATTGTTTGCCAGTCTCTTGATGTTCGCCGCCCTGTCCGCCGCCCATGCCGGTGAAGAGCAGATCCGCCAGTCGCTGCTCGGCAACTTCCCCAACCTCACCGGCATCGACCGCATCACCAAAACGCCCTATGGCGGGCTCTATGAAGTGGTCATCGCCGACGAGCTGCTCTACACCGACGAGCAGGGCAAGTACCTGTTCAAGGGTTCCGTCATCGAGGTGAAGAGCCGCGACAATCTCACCGAACAGCGCCACCGCGAACTGTTCGCCATCGATTTCGACAAGCTGCCGCTCAACCTTGCGGTCAAGCGGGTCAAGGGCAACGGCAAGCGCAAGATGGTTATCTTCGAGGACCCGCGCTGCGGCTATTGCAAGAGGCTGGCGAAGGAGCTGACCAAGGTCAGCGACGTCACCGTCTATCATTTCCTGTATCCGATCTTCGACGGTTCCGAAGCGCTCGTGAACAACACGCTCTGTGCCGGCGACCCGCTCAAGGCATGGGACAACCTGATGCTGAATGGCGTGAATCCGCCGGCGCGTTCCTGCAAGACCAACACTGCCAAGGTCATGGCGCTGGGCAATAAAATGCGCATCAGCGGCACGCCCAACCTGATCTTCGCCGACGGCACGCAGGTGCCGGGTTATCTGCCCGCCGAAGAACTGGAGAAACTGCTGGACAAGACCAGCGGAAAGTAGCGGAGATGGATACGGCGACAAATGTTTCCGCCGGCCTGCTGGCGCAGGCGGTCGATCAGCTGCGCGACGGCGTGACCATCGCCGATGCGCGCCGGAAGGACCATCCCATCATCTACGTCAACCGCGGTTTCGAGCAGATGACCGGCTATGCCTCCGCCGAGGTGATCGGAAAGAGTTACCGCTTCCTGCAGGGGGAGGACGTCGAGCAGCCCGAGATCGCCACGATCCACGATGCCCTGACGCGCGGCGAAGGTTGCCAGGTGACCTTGCGCAACTACCGCAAGGACGGCTCGCTGTTCTGGAACGAGCTGAGCATCTCGCCGTTGCGCGATGAACAGGGCGAGCTGACGCATTTCGTCGGCGTCCAGAAGGACGTCACCAGCCGCATCCTGCACGACCAGCATCTGCACCAGTCCAGCCTGGACCTGCACACGCTCAACCGGCAGCTGGGCACGCTGGCCTATACCGACCATGTGTCCGGCATCAGCAACCGCCGCCATTTCGACGAGCAGTTCGCCAGCCTGCTGGCCGCCGCACAGCGTACCCACGGCGAACTGTCGGTGCTGCTGATCGAGCTGGACCACTTCCGGGAATTCATCGAACGCTATGGCCGACCGGCGGGCGACGAATGCCTGCGCGTGGTGGGGGACTGCATCGCCAAGCTGTTCGCGCGCGGCTCGGACTGCGCGGCACGTTACAGCGGCGATGAATTCGCCGTGGTTTCGACCGGCGACAATATCGTGGACTTGCAGGCCCACGCGCAGAAACTGCGCGCCAAGGTCAGCGCACTGGGCATTCCGCACAGCGGCTCGCCGCACGGCATCGTGACGATCAGCGTGGGCGGCGTCGCGCGCATCCCGCAACGCGACACTGCCGCAACCGACCTGATCGCGCTGGCCGATGCCGCGTTATACGAAGCCAAACGCCACGGACGCAACCGGGCGCACATCGTCAATTGAACTCAACGCATTGAACCCGATTTAACCACCGGGGCAACGGATGATGGTGAGGCGGATCGCAGCCCTGCCGAACTCAAAACATCTTGCCCGGATTCATCAGCCCGTGCGGGTCTATCATCTGCTTGATGCCGTGCATCAGCTCGTATTCCAGCGGGTCCTTGAAGTCGGGCAGGATGTCGCGCTTGAGCTGGCCGATGCCGTGCTCGGCGCTGATGGTGCCGTCGAGTGAGCGAATCACTTCGTACACCAGCCGGTTTACCGCGCCTTCCTGTTGCGCGATGAAATCCTTGTTGCGCGCCGCGTCGCGGTGCGAGACGTTGTAGTGGACGTTGCCGTCGCCCATGTGGCCGAAGGTGACGTTGCGCGCGTCCGGAAACTGTTGTTGCAAGGCGATATCCGCCTCGGCGATGAAGTCTGCCACGCGGCTCACCGGCACGGCCACGTCGTGCTTGATGCTGGCACCCTCGCGTTTCTGCGCCTCGGCGATGCTCTCGCGCAGCACCCACCAGTCGCGGGCTGCGTCCGAAGCCGTACCGAACTCTTCGATGCCGTCGCCGAAATTCTCCAGCGCGCCGCGCAGTTCCGCTTCCAGCGGGGTTTGCAGCACGTCCTCGGCCTGGATCAGCAGATACCATGCATGGCGCTGCGCGAACGGTTCCTGTGTGCCGGGGATGTGGGCCAGCACCAGATCGAGACAGCTGCGCGAGAACAGCTCGAAGCTGCTCAGGGTGTCGCCGAGCACGGCGCGCAGATGCGCCAGCAGGCGCACGCCGACCTCCGGGCCGGCGATCGCCACGCAGGCAGTGGCGCTGGATTGCGGGCGCGGCGAGAGCTTGAGCACGGCGGCAGTGATGATGCCGAGCGTGCCTTCCGCACCGATGAACAGGTGTTTCAGCCCGTAGCCGGTGTTGTCCTTGCGCAACGCCCGCAGGCCGTTCCAGATGCGCCCGTCCGGCAGCACCACTTCCAGCCCCAGCACCAGGTCGCGCGCGGTGCCGTAGCGCAGCACCGCGATACCGCCGGCGTTGGTGGACAGGTTGCCGCCGATCTCGCAGATATTTTCGGTGGCGGTGAGCCCCAGCGCAAACAGGCGGTTGCCCTGTTTCGCCGCTTCGCGCACATCGGCCAGGATGCAGCCGGCTTCCACCGTCATGGTGTAATTGACGGCATCGAACTCGCGGATACGATTCATGCGCGACAGGTTGAGCACGATCTGCGCGCCGTCGTCCGCCAGCGGCACGCTGGCGCCGCACAAGCTGGTGTTGCCGGCCTGCGGCACGATGGCGATGCGCTTCGCGGCGCACAGCGTCACCACCTCGGAAACCTGCCGGGTATCGGACGGCAACACCACCGCCAGCGCGCTGCCGGTATAGCGACCGCGCCAGTCATTGTAATGCGGCGCGGCGGCCGCGCCGGTCAGCACGGCATCGGCGCCGACGATGGCGGCGAGCGACGGGATCAGGGTTGCGTGTGTCATATCTTCAGTCATGGTCGGTTGATGGGTCTGCCCAGTTCGGGCACTCTAGAACTCCAGCGGATCGATGTCCAGAGCACAGCGCAGTTTGCTGGCGGGTAACGCGTCGAGCAACGGCTGCCAGGCGCGCAGGAACTGCTGCATGGCGGCACGCGAGGCGGACTGGATCAGCAACTGCGCGCGCACATGGTTGGCGCGGCGCGCCAGTGCGGCGGGCACCACGCCGAACACTTCGACCGGGTGCCCCAGCGCGACGGCGGCCGCGCGCGCGCGGTTGAGATAATCGAGCACTTCGGATTCCTGCCGCCCTTCGGCGCGCAGCATCGCCTGGCAGACGAACGGCGGGAAGCCGGCCATCTTGCGCTCGGCGAGCTGCTCCGCCGCCCAGCCGTCGAAGTCGTGGCGTTGCAGCGCGCGGTATAGCGGATGGTCTGGAAAGGCGGTCTGGATCGTCACCTCGCCCGGCTTGTCGGCGCGCCCGGCGCGTCCCGCCACCTGTGCCAACTGCGCGAACAGCCGCTCGGGCGCGCGGAAGTCGCTGCTGTACAGCGCGCTGTCCGGGTTGAGCACGCCCACCAGCGTCAGCGCGGGGAAGTCGTGACCTTTCGCCAGCATCTGCGTGCCGACCAGGATGTCCACCTCGTTGGCGTGGATCTGCGCGCGCATGTCGCGCCAGGCGCGTTTGCTGCGCGTGCTGTCGCGGTCCACGCGCAGGATGCGCGCCTCAGGGAAGCGCTCGCGCAACACGCTCTCGATGCGCTGCGTGCCGCTCCCGACCGGATGCAGGTCGGCGTCGCCGCATTCCGGGCAGGCGCGCGGCACGCGTATCTGGTAGCCGCAATGGTGGCAGCGCAGCCGCTGGTCGTTCAGGTGCAGCACCAGCTTGCCCGCGCAATGCTTGCAGCCGGACAGCCAGCCGCAGCTGCCGCACATCAGCACCGGCGCATAGCCACGGCGGTTGATGAACAGCAGGCTCTGTTCCTTGCGCGCGATGCGCTGCGCGATCTCGCGCAGCAGGTTCTCGCTGATACCATGGTGCATCGTGGTCTGGCCGGTGTGGACGCAGCGCACCGCGGGCAGGCGCGCCTCGGCCTGCGCGCGACCGCTCAACTTCAGCATCCGGTAACGCCCGGACTGCGCGTTGTGATAGCTTTCCAACGAGGGGGTGGCCGAACCGAGCACGACCGGAACGCCACGCCGGCTGGCGCGGAAGATCGCCACGTCGCGCGCCGAATAACGCAGCCCGTCCTGCTGTTTGAACGAGGCGTCGTGCTCCTCGTCCACGATGATCAGCGCGAGCCGGGGCAGTTCGGCGAACACCGCCAGCCGCGTGCCGAGCACGATCTGCGCCGCGCCCGATTGCGCCTGCTGCCAGTTGTGCAGGCGCTCGCCCTCGGCGAGGCCGCTGTGCAGGCTGGCCAGCGATGCGTCGGGGAAGCGGCTGCGGAAATACTGTTCGAGCTGCGGCGTGAGGTTGATCTCCGGCACCAGCAACAACACTTGCCCGCCGCGTTGTAGCACCTCGTGCATCAGGTGCACATAGACCTCGGTCTTGCCGCTGCCGGTGATGCCGTGCAGCAGGAAGCAGGCATAGCCCTGAGCCTGTATGACAGCATCCACCGCTTCCTGCTGTTCTGCGGTAAGCGTGTGCGCCCCGACCAGCTGATGCGCGGCGCCGGGCGGTGATACGTCGCAACACTCGACATAGCCCTCAAGCAGCAGCGCCTTGAGCTGCGCGCCCACCGTCGGCGACAGGCTCTTGAGCTGCGCCCGATTGGCCGGCCCGTCTGCCAGTCTGGCGAGGATGCGCCGCTGTACCACTTTGCGTTTGGGGAAGCTTTCGAGATCAAGTGCCGCACCAGTCGCACTCAGGCGATAGCCTTCGGGCGATTTCGCCGTCAGAGGAATGCCGGAGCGCAGGCGTACCGGCAATGCCGCCAGCACGGTCTGGCCGATGGGGTAGCGGTAGTAGTCGCTGCAGAAGCGCAGCAGGTCGAGCAGTTCCGCCGACAGCGGCGCGCTGTCGTGCAACACCTGCGTCACCGGTTTGATGCGTTCCGCCGCCACATCCGTCGTGGCAGCGCACTCCATCACCACCCCGACCAGCTGACGCTTGCCGAACGGCACGACCACGCGCTGGCCGACGGCAACCTCCTCCGCCACCGTGTAGTCGAACAGGGTGGGCAACGGAACGTCGAGGGCGATGCGGACTATGGGCATAAGCGCTGATTGTCGCAGAAATGCAAAAGCCGCAGGGAACGCCTGCGGCTTTTTGCTGCAGCTATCGGTTCAGTGATACTTGCGGCTCAGCTCATGCACCGCCGCGACGAACGCCGCCGCATGTTCCGGGTCGGCATGTTGCGAGATACCGTGCCCGAGATTGAACACGTGACCGCTGCCGTAGCCGTAGCTGGCGAGGATGCGCTCGACCTCGTTGCGGATCGCGTCCGGCGAGGCGAACAGCACGGCGGGGTCCATGTTGCCCTGCAACGCGACGCGGTGGCCGACCTTCTGGCGCGCCACGCCGATGTCGATGGTCCAGTCCAGCCCGACCGCGTCGCAGCCGGCGTCGGCGATGCTTTCGATCCACAGGCCGCCGCCCTTGGTGAACACAATCGAAGGAATCCGCACGCCGTCCTTCTCCTTGATCAGGCCGTCGAGGATGCGCCGGGTATAGTGCAACGAGAACTCATGGAACGCCGCATGCGACAGCACGCCGCCCCACGAGTCGAAGATCATCACCGCCTGCGCGCCCGCTTCGATCTGGGCATTCAGGTAGGCGGTCACCGCCTGCGCGGTGACATCGAGGATGTGGTGCATCAGCTTCGGCTCGTTGTACATCAGGGTCTTGACCTTGGCGTAGTCGTCGCTGCCGCCGCCCTCGACCATGTAGCAGGACAGGGTGAACGGGCTGCCGGAGAAACCGATCAGCGGCACGCGGCCATCGAGCGCCTTACGGATCTGCGTCACCGCGTCGGTGACGTAGCGCAGGTCGGTGCCGATATCCGGCACGCGCAGCGCCTTGATCGCCGCTTCGTCACACAGCGGACGCTCGAACTTCGGCCCTTCGCCTTCGGAGAAATACAGCCCCAGCCCCATCGCGTCGGGCACCGTGAGGATGTCGGAGAACAGGATCGCGGCGTCCAGCGGAAAACGCTCCAGCGGTTGCAGCGTGACCTCGGTGGCGTAATCCGGGCTTTTGCACAGGCCGAGAAAACTGCCGGCGCGCTTGCGCGACTCGCGGTATTCCGGCAGGTAACGACCGGCCTGACGCATCATCCACAGCGGCGTGTAGTCGGTCGGCTGGCGCAACAGCGCGCGCAGGAAGGTGTCGTTCTTGAGTTTGAAGTTCATTATGTTTCCCTATTTACCATTCACTAAATCAGAAGTTCTGGGAGCTGGTAGCCTGTAGCGGGTAGCCAAGCCCGGTTTGCCACAAGCTATGGGCTACAAGCTATCCCCGTTAGCGAGGTAATACGGAACTGCCCATCAGGAACTCGTCCACCGCGCGCGCGCACTGGCGACCTTCGCGGATCGCCCAGACCACCAGCGACTGGCCGCGACGCATGTCGCCGGCGGCGAACACCTTGTCCACGCTGGTGCGGTAGGTTTCGGTGTCGGCCTTGAGGTTGCCGCGTGCATCCTTCTCCACGCCGAACGCATCCAGCACCTGTTGCAGCGGATTGGTGAAACCCATCGCCAGCAGCACGAGGTCGGCCTTGAGCTCGAATTCGCTGCCCGCGATCTCGCTCATCCTGCCGTCCTTCCATTCGACGCGCACCGCACGGATCTTTTCGACCTTGCCGTTGCTGCCGACGAATTCCTTGGTGGCGATGCTCCAGTCGCGCGCGCAGCCCTCGTCGTGCGAGCTCGAGGTGCGCAGCTTGAGCGGCCAGTTCGGCCACACCAGCGACTTGTTCTCCTTTTCCGGCGGACGCGGCATCACTTCGATCTGGGTGACGGACAGCGCGCCGTGGCGGTTGGAGGTGCCGACGCAATCCGAACCGGTATCGCCGCCGCCGATCACCACCACATGCTTGCCATGCGCCGAGATCGGGTTGTTGCCGTCGCCGGCGACTTCCTTGTTCTGCGGGATCAGGAACTCCAGCGCGTAATGCACGCCGTCCAGCTCGCGTCCCGGCGTTGGCAGGTCGCGCGGCTGTTCCGAGCCGCCTGCCAGCACCACCGCATCGAATTTTTTCAGCAACTCGTCCGGAGGCAGCGTCTTCTTCGCGTCGTTGGCCACGCCCCTGGGCGGCAGCGCCTTGCCGACGAAGGTGCCGGTCTGGAACTTCACGCCCTCGGCTTCGAGCTGCGCCATGCGCCAGTCGATCAGGCTCTTGTCGAGCTTGAAGTCCGGGATGCCGTAGCGCAACAGGCCGCCGATGCGGTCGTTCTTTTCGAACACGGTGACCGCATGACCGGCGCGCGCCAATTGTTGCGCAGCCGCCAATCCTGCCGGGCCGGAACCGACCACCGCGACCTTCTTGCCGCTCTTCTTCGCGGCCGGCTGCGGCGTCACCCAGCCGTTCTCGCCGCCCTTGTCGATGATGAAGTGCTCGATGGACTTGATGCCCACCGCATCGTTGTTGATGTTCAGCGTGCAAGCCGCTTCGCACGGCGCGGGGCAGATGCGCCCGGTCACTTCCGGAAAGTTGTTGGTGGAGTGCAGCACATCCAGCGCCTGTTTCCACTCGCCGCGATACACCAGATCGTTCCAGTCCGGGATGATGTTGTTGACCGGACAGCCGTTGTTGCAGAACGGCACGCCGCAATCCATGCAGCGCGCACCCTGCATCTTCGCCTGCGCGTCGCTGAGGTGCAGCACGAACTCGCTGTAGTTCTTCAGCCGTTCCGCGACCGGCAAGCTCTTTTCGCTCAGCCGCTGGAACTCCATGAATCCGGTTGGCTTGCCCATTATGCCGCCTCCAGTTGCTTGCCGTTTTGCGCCGCGATCTCTTGCAGGGCGCGGCGGTATTCGGTCGGCATCACCTTGACGAACTTCGGCAGGTATCGCTGCCAGTTGTCCAGGATGTCGCGTGCGCGCGGGCTGCCGGTGTGTTTCAGGTGGTTGTAGATGAAATCGCGCAGCACATGTTCGTCCGCCTTGTCGAGGTGGTTGAAATGCACGCGCCCGTGCGCTTCCACTTCACCGGTCTCGCTCGCTGCCACCTCGGCTGGAACCGGTTCCAGTTCCACCATCGCCAAGTTACAGTGCTGTTCGAAACAGCCGTCTTCATCCAGCACATAGGCGACGCCGCCGGACATGCCCGCGGCGAAGTTGCGCCCGGTGTGTCCCAGCACGATGACCAGCCCGCCGGTCATGTATTCGCAACCGTGGTCGCCGAGCCCTTCCACGACCGCGACCGCACCGGAGTTGCGCACCGCGAAGCGTTCGCCCGCCACGCCGCTGAAATAGCATTCCCCGGAAGTCGCACCGTACAGCACGGTGTTGCCGACAATGATGTTCTCGTGCGGGACCAGTTTGCTGTCGTCCGGCGGCATGATGGCGATACGGCCACCGCACAGCCCCTTGCCGACGTAGTCGTTGCCCTCTCCCTTCAATGTGAACGAGATGCCGTGCGCGAGGAAGGCGCCGAAACTCTGTCCGGCCGTGCCGCTGAATTCGACGTTGATGGTGTCCGTCGGCAGGCCCTTCTGGCCATGGCGCCTGGCGACCTCATGCGACAGCATGGTGCCGGCAGTGCGGTTGACGTTGCTGATCCTGCTCTTGATCCCCACCGGCTTCCCGTCGTCCAGCGCGTCCCGCGCCTGGGCGATCAGCGTGTTGTCCAGTGCCTTTTCCAGCCCGTGATCCTGTTGTTCTACGTTTCGGCGCGCCACGCTGGCCGGCATGTCCGGCTGATGGAATATCCTGGAGAAGTCCAGTCCCTGTGATTTCCAGTGCGCGACGCCCTGCCTGACATCAAGCAGGTCGCTGCGCCCGATCAGGTCGTCGAACCTGAGGATGCCCATCTGCGCCATCAGTTCGCGCACCTCTTCGGCGATGAAGAAGAAGAAGTTCACCACGTGTTCCGGCTGGCCGGTGAATTTCCTGCGCAGCTCGGGATCCTGTGTGGCCACGCCCACCGGGCAGGTGTTGAGATGGCACTTGCGCATCATGATGCACCCTTCCACCACCAGCGGTGCGGTGGCGAAGCCGAATTCGTCCGCGCCCAATAGCGCGCCGATCAGCACGTCGCGCCCGGTCTTGAGCTGGCCGTCCACCTGTAGCGCGATGCGTCCGCGCAACTGGTTCAGCACCAGTGTCTGTTGCGCTTCGGCCAGCCCCAGTTCCCACGGCGTGCCGGCGTGCTTGATCGAGGAGATCGGCGAGGCGCCGGTGCCACCGTCGAAGCCGGAGATGACGATATGGTCCGCCTTGGTCTTGGCCACGCCGGCCGCGACCGTGCCCACGCCCACTTCGGACACCAGCTTGACCGAGATCGTGGCGGACGGGTTGGCATTCTTCAGGTCATGGATGAGCTGCGCCAAGTCCTCGATCGAATAGATGTCGTGATGCGGCGGCGGCGAGATCAGCCCCACGCCCGGCACCGAGAAGCGCAGCTTGGCGATGTACTCGGACACCTTGTGGCCGGGCAGCTGCCCGCCCTCGCCGGGCTTGGCGCCCTGCGCCATCTTGATCTGGATCTGGTCGGCGCTGGCAAGGTATTCGGCGGTGACGCCGAAACGCCCCGATGCGACCTGCTTGATGCGCGAGCGCAGCAGGTCGCCCGCCTTGAGTTCGCGGTCCGCCGCGACACGGCTCTTGCCGATGATGTCGGACAGCATCTCGCCGCCCTTGAGCGCCGTATAACGCGCCGCATCCTCGCCGCCTTCGCCGGTATTGGATTTGCCGCCGATGCGGTTCATCGCGATCGCCAGCGTGGTATGGGCCTCGGTGGAGATCGAACCCAGCGACATCGCGCCGGTGGCGAAACGCTTGACGATCTCTCTGGCCGGCTCGACTTCCTCCAGCGGCACGGCCGCTCCTGCCGGCTTGATCTCGAACAGGCTGCGCAATGTCTTCAGCTTGCCACTCTGTTCGTTGATGAGCCGTGCGTATTCCTTGAAAGTCGCGGCATTGTTGGTGCGCGTGGCGTTCTGCAGCTTGGCGATGGTATCCGGCGTCCACATGTGTTCCTCGCCGCGCACGCGCCATGCATATTCCCCGCCCGCCTCCAGCGCATGTGCCAGCACCGGATCGTTGCCGAAGGCGTTGCGATGGGTGCGCACCGCTTCTTCGGCCACTTCGCGCAGGCCGATGCCCTCGATCTGGGTCGCCGTGCCGGTGAAATATTGCGCAACGAACTCCGTATTCAGGCCGATCGCCTCGAAGATCTGCGCGCCGCAATACGACTGATAGGTGGAGATGCCCATCTTGGACATCACCTTCATCAACCCTTTGTCGATGGCCTTGATGAAACGTTTCCTGGCTTCCTTCGCATCAGTTTTGGCGGGCAGGTCGATGGCAGCGATGGTCTCGTACACCAGCCACGGGCATATCGCTTCCGCGCCATATCCGGCCAGCAAGGCAAAGTGGTGCACTTCGCGCGCCGAGCCGGTATCCACCACCAGACCGGTGCTGGTGCGCAACCCGCCGCTCACGAGATGGTGATGCACTTTCGAGCAGGCCACCAGCGCGGGGATCGCCACGCGCTGCGCCGACACCGAGCGATCCGACAGGATCAGCACGTTGTAGCCGTCCGCAACCGACTTCTCAGCTGCGGCACACAATGCCTGCACGGCTGTTTCGCAACCTGCCGCACCTTGCGCGGCCGGATAAGTGATATCCAGCACCAGCGAACGGTAACGCCCCCCGGTGAGCTGGTCGATATTGCGCAATTTCGCGATATCTTCATTCGACAATACCGGCTGATGCGTTTCCAGACGCAACGGCGGTTCGGTCTCGTCGATGCCGAGCAGATTGGGCTTGGGACCGATGAACGAAGTCAGCGACATCACGATCTCTTCGCGGATCGGATCGATCGGCGGATTGGTCACTTGCGCGAACAGTTGCTGGAAATAATCGTAGAACGAACGGTTCTTGTTCGACAGCACCGGCAATGCGCTGTCCACGCCCATCGAACCGATGGCTTCCTCGCCGCTGCCGAGCATCGGCGCCAGGACGAACTTGAGGTCTTCCTGCGAGTAGCCGAACGCTTGCTGGGTGTCCAGCAGCGAGGCATTCAATTTTGATTCGTCTTTTGCCACGGGAAGGTCGCCGAGGAAATAGCGCGACTGTTCGATCCATTGGCGATACGGTCTTGCCATGGCGAGACTGCCCTTCAGCTCGTCATCTTCCACGATGCGTCCGGCCTGCATGTCGATCAGGAACATCTTGCCCGGCTGCAAACGCCATTTCTTGACGATCTTGTGTTGCGGGATATCCAGCACACCCATCTCCGAAGCCATCAGCACCAGATCATCGTCGGTGATCAGGTAGCGTGCCGGGCGCAGGCCATTGCGGTCCAGGGTCGCGCCGATCATGCGCCCGTCGGTGAACGCCACCGCTGCCGGGCCGTCCCACGGCTCCATCAGCGCGGCGTGATATTCGTAGAAGGCGCGGCGCTCTTCGCTCATCAGCGGGTTGCCGGCCCAGGCTTCCGGGATCAGCAGCATCATCGCGTGCGGCAGCGAATAGCCGCCCATCACCAGCAGTTCCAGCGCGTTGTCGAAACAGGCGGAATCGGACTGGCCTTCCACGATCAACGGCCAGAGCTTGTCCAGGTCTTCGCCCAGCAGCCTGGACGACATCGCGGCATGGCGCGCCGCCATCCAGTTCACGTTGCCGCGCAAGGTGTTGATCTCGCCGTTATGCGCGATCATGCGGAACGGATGCGCCCGGATCCAGGTCGGGAAAGTGTTGGTGGAGAAACGCTGGTGCACCAGCGCCAGCGCACTGATGACGCGCTCGTCCTGCAAGTCGAGGTAATACTTGCCGACCTGGCCGGCCAGCAGCATGCCCTTGTAGACGATGGTGCGCGCCGACAGCGAAGGGATGTACAGACTCTGGGGAACCGGCAGGCGACGCACCGCATGCTGCACGATCTTGCGGATCACGAACAGCTTGCGCTCGAATGCGTCGGCATCGGCACAGTTTCCGCCGCGCCCGATGAATACCTGGCGGATGACGGGTTCCGATGCCTTGACGGTCTCTCCCAGACCGGAGCCGTCCACCGGCACATCGCGCCAGCCCAGCAACTGCTGGCCTTCGGCGGCGATCGTGTCGGCGAGGATCTGCTCGCAGGCCGCACGGAGCGCAGCATCGCGCGACAGGAACAACATCCCCACACCATAGCTGCCGGCTGCCGGCAGCATGATGCCCTGCGCCGCGCATTGCGCGCGCAGGAACGCATCGGGGAGCTGCAGCAGGATGCCGGCACCATCACCGGCCAGCGGGTCGGCGCCCACCGCGCCGCGATGGGTCAGGTTTTCCAGGATACGCAAACCCTGGCGCACCATGTCATGGCTCTTATGTCCCTTGATGTGGGCAACGAACCCTACCCCGCAAGCGTCGCGCTCCTGGCGCGGATCGTACAAACCTTGTTGTTCTGGCAAACCTTGCTGCATCGGCAAAGAAGTGTTGCTCACGGGTGATCCTCGATCAATTCAAAAACCAAAACCGGACGGCACACGCCGCCGCGTCGGACACAAAAGCGAAAGGGCGGGGATTTTACCTTGTCCGGAGGGCAGGGGCAACCGCGCCGACCCTCCTGCGAAAGCTATGTCAGCGTTTCTTCCACTGCGAAGATGCGCCGGTGTTCGCGGATGGCATAGCGGTCGGTCATGCCAGCGACATAGTCGGCGACCGCGCGGGCTCGCTCGGCTTCGGTCGCGCGCTGGAACTGGGGCGGCAACAGGCGGCTATCCGCCATGAACGCCCCGAACAGCTCGGTGATGATGCGCCGCGCCTTGGCGCTCATGCGCATCACGCGGTAATGGCGGTACAGATGAACGCGCAGAAAACCTTTCAGGGCGCGCTGCAACTCGTCCATCTCCACGCTGAACGCGATCAGTGCCGGTGCATCGCGCACATCTTCCAGCGTCTGTGGTACATGCGCGGCGATGTTGTCCTCGCTTTGCCGCATCAGGTCGGACACCAGCGTGTTGATCATGCGCCGCACCGTCTCATGCACTGCGCGCCGCTCCGGCAGGCCCGGATGGGCAGCGCGCACTTCGCGCAGATGCGTCGCCACCAGCGGCACCTCGGCGATCTGTTCCAGCGTGACCAGGCCGGAGCGCAGGCCGTCATCCACATCGTGGTTGTTGTAGGCGATCTCGTCGGCGAGGTTGGCGATCTGCGCCTCCAGCGAAGGACGGCGGTTCCGCAGGAAACGTCCGCCCAGCTCACCAAGTTGTGCGGCATTTTCCGCCGAGCAATGTTTGAGGATGCCCTCGCGCGTCTCGAAGGTGAGATTCAGTCCGTCGAATGCGGCATAACGCTCTTCCAGCACATCCACCACGCGCAACGATTGCAGGTTGTGTTCGAAACCGCCATAAGGCTGCATGCAGGCGTTCAGCGCGTCCTGTCCGGCGTGGCCGAACGGTGTGTGCCCCAAGTCGTGCGCCAGCGAGATCGCTTCGGCGAGGTCTTCGTCGAGCCGCAGGCGGCGCGCGATGGAACGGGCAATCTGCGCGACTTCGATGCTGTGAGTGAGGCGTGTACGGAACAGGTCGCCCTCGTGGTTCACGAACACCTGGGTCTTGTATTCGAGGCGGCGGAACGCGGCAGAATGGATGATGCGGTCGCGGTCGCGCTGGAACTCGCTGCGACCTTGCGGCGCGTCCTCCGCAATTTTGCGCCCGCGCGAATTGGCTCCGCTGGCGGCGTAGGTCGCCAGCTCAGCCACGGGTCGAAGACTCCAAGGTCTGCCGCAGCAAGCCATCCGGCACGTCGCCGCACACCACGGCGCGCCCCATTTCCTTGAGCAGCACGAAACGCATCCTGCCGCCCTCCACTTTCTTGTCCAGCCCCATCAACTCGAGGTATTTCTCCACGCCCAGATCGGGTGCCACGACCGGCAGTCCGGCGCGCTCGAACAAACTGCGGATACGCGCCACGTCCTGCACACCGATCCAACCCAGGCGCTGCGACAGGTCGGCGGCCATGACGGTGCCTGCCGCTACCCCCTCGCCGTGCAGCCAGTTACCATAGCCCATTCCTGACTCGATGGCGTGCCCAAAGGTATGCCCGAGATTCAGCAGGGCGCGTTCGCCACTTTCGCGCTCGTCTGCCGCGACGACCTCGGCCTTGTTCTGGCAACTGCGCGCGATGGCGTATTGCAACGCTACGGTGTCGCGCGCCAGCAGTTTTTCCATGTTCTGTTCCAGCCACTCGAGGAACGGCAGGTCGCGGATCAGGCCGTATTTGATGACCTCGGACATGCCCGCCGAAAGTTCCTTGTCCGGCAGCGTGTTCAGCGTATCGGTATCGGCCAGCACAAGCTGCGGCTGATAGAACGCACCGATCATGTTCTTGCCGAGCGGATGGTTGATGCCGGTCTTGCCGCCCACCGAGGAGTCCACCTGCGCCAGCAGCGTGGTAGGTATCTGGATGAACGGCACGCCGCGCAGATAGGTCGCCGCCGCATAACCGGTCATGTCGCCGATCACACCGCCGCCCAGGGCGATCAGCGGCGTGCTGCGCTCGCAGCGATGGGTCAGCAGCGCGTCGTAGATTAGGTTCAGCGTATCGGAATTCTTGTACTCCTCGCCATCCGGCAGGATGACCGGCACGCTATCGACACCGATCTGCTGCAAAGTTTGCCGAAGCTTTTCTAGATAAAGCGGCGCCACGGTGGTGTTGGTGACGATGGCGGCGCGCCTGCGCGGCAGATGCGGCTGCAACAACCCCGCCTGCCCAAGCAGGCCGCTGCCGATATGTATCGGATAGCTGCGTTCCCCCAATCCTACTGTCAGTGTCTGCATGATGTGCTTCAGGCCCGTCGGGCATTTTCCCTGAATCTGTCTATCTCTTCCACCAGTTGCAGCATCAGCGCTTGCGCACTCTGTCTGCCGCTCCGCACGACGATGTCGGCGACTTCCAGATAAAGCGGGTCGCGCTGCTGGAACAGCTCCGTCAGTATTGCATGCGGGTCATCGGTTTGCAGCAGGGGTCGGTTGCGGTCGTGCCGGGTACGTTGCCACAAGTCGTGCACGCTCGCCTTCAGGTAGATGACGATGCCGTTCTGCCGCAACATCTCCCGGTTCTGCTCCGCCAGCACCGCGCCGCCGCCGGTGGCCAGCACATGATTGTCGCCCGCCAGCAGATCGCGCAGCGCCAGCGTCTCACGCTGGCGGAATCCGGCCTCACCCTCGACATCGAAGATGTGCGGGATGGTGACGCCGGTGCGTTTCTGGATCTCCTCGTCGCTGTCGATGAAATCCATGCCGAGATGCTTGGCCAGCGTACGCGCCATGGTGGTCTTGCCGGAACCCATCATGCCCACCAGGATCAGGTTGCCGGAGCTGAATTTCCGGTCGCCTTCCGGACGAACGTTCGCGCTGTCTGCTGTGCTGGCGGTTTGCATGCCGCATATTGTAAACGATAAAAGCGGAAGCCCGGCTCTGGCCGGGCTTCCGTCCATGCACGAATTGTGCGGATCAGCGCAGCTTCAGCGCATCCTTCATGATCCTGGGCGAGATGAAGATCAGCAGCTCACTCTTGTTGTCGGTGCGGTCGGTTTTCTTGAACAAATTGCCCAGTACCGGCACATCGCCCAGCACCGGCACCTTGTTGACCGTGGTCGTGTCGGTCTGGGCATAGACTCCGCCAATCACTACCGTGCCGCCGTTCTCCACCAGCACCTGGGTGCTCACCTTGTTGGTATCTATGGTCGGTACGCCGTTGAAGGTGGTACCGCCGACCGAATCCTTGGTGACATCCACGCTCATCATCACGTTGTCATCCGGCGTGATCTGCGGGGTGACCTTGAGGCTCAGGGTCGCCTTCTTGAAGGCGGTAGTGGTCGCACCGCTGCTGGAGGCCTGCTGGTAGGGCACTTCCGTACCCTGCTCGATGGTCGCCTCGACATTGTCGGCCGTCACCACGCGCGGACTGGAAATGATTTTGCCCTTGCTGTCGGTTTCCAGCGCGGTCAGTTCAAGGTTGAGCAGTCTGGTCGCTGCAGAATTGAACAGGATCATGGAGAAGGTACCGGCGGCGGCAGCAGCGGGAAGATTCACATTAGTTCCAGTAAATGTGCCGCCGCCAAAAGGCCCTTTGATATCGTTCGGTCCAGGATTCGCTGCCGGGGCGACGCTGGTGTAACCCAGCTTGACCCCCAGATTTCTGCCGAATTTGTCGCTGGCCTCGACGATGCGCGCCTCTATCATCACCTGGCGCACCGGCACGTCGATCTGTTTGATCAGTTTGCGCACCTCCTCGAGGCGGGACGGCGTTTCCTGCACGAACAGGGTGTTGGTGCGCTGGTCGACCATCGCGCTACCGCGCTTGGACAGGATGCTCTGCTTGCCGCCAGTCAGCATCTTGATCATGTCGTCGCCCTTCTGATAGCTCAACTGGAAGCTTTCAGTACGCACCTCTTCCAGATCGGAAATCTCCTGCTTGGCGGTCAGGTTGATCTTTTCCTTGGCGGCGATCTCCGCACGCGGCGCGACCTGAATCACGTTGCCGTTCTTGCGCATGTCCAGACCGCGGCTCTGCAGGATAATGTCCAGCGCCTGATCCCACGGCACGTCTTTCAGGCGCAAGGTGATGTTGCCGCTCACCGTATCGCTGATGACCATGTTCAATTCGGTGAAGTCAGCGATCACGTTCAGCGCCTCGCGCACGTCGATCTTCTGGAAATTGAGGGTCAGCTTTTCACCCGCGTAACCGGTCTGGCTGCCCTTGACCAGCTTGTTGGGGTCGTCGGCGACCGGTTTCACCTCGATAATGAACTTGTTGTCGGTCTGGTAGGCGGAATGTTCCCACAGCCCCTTCGGCTCGATCACCATGCGCACGTTATCGTTCTGCGCGAACGTGTCCACCGCCTGCACCGGGGTGGCGAAATCGACCACGTCCAGTTTGCGTTGCAGGTTGCGCGGCAAGCTGGTCTTCAGGAACTCGACGATCAGCGAAGTGCCCTGCTGGCGTATGTCGATACCGATCCCCGGGTCGGAAAGATCGGCCTGAATGCGCGCCTCGCCGTTCGGCCCGCGCCGGAAATCGATGTCGCGCAAGGTATGCTTCTGGGCAGACGGCTTGGCTTCGGCGAAACGGGACACGGTGCCGGCGCCGCTACTGGCTGACCTGTCCCGCAACGTGATCAACAGGTTGTTGCCGTCGATTTTCGTGTCATAGGGCAGCATCTGGTCGAGATTGATCACCACGCGGGTGCGGGTACCGGCCTGGACGATATTGGCGCTGCGCAGGCCGCCTTCACCGAACTCCTGCGCGGACTTGCCCAAGCCGTTGGCGGTATTGGGAAAGTCCAGCGCGATGCGCGGCGGGGTATTGATGGTGAATCCGGCCGGCACATTGGCCAGCGGCTGCATCAGCTCGACCTTGATAACGGTCGTCCCGTCGCCGCCGCTGCTGGCGCTCAGCGCGGTGATGCTGTTCTGCGCGTCGGCCTGCGCCTGTGCAATAAACAGGCTGGATGCGATGAGCGCGACCAGCACCCGGATCATGCCGCCAAGTGTGTTGTTAAGGTGTCTCATCTTTCCTCCCTCAATCATTCGAGTAATTGCAGGCTGCTGTCGCGCTCGTTCCAGTCGCCGACGCTGTCCTGTACCATTTCCTTGATCGTCGCTCCGGTATCGGTCACTTCCTGGATCAGGCCGAAATTCATGCCGACATAGTTGCCGGCCTTGACCCGGTGCAACTTGCGGTCAGGCGCGCGGATCACCGCATAGCCGACGTTATTCTGGTAAAGATATCCCACCATCTTGAGGCTTTCGAGCGGAAATTCCTCGAGCGCCTCTCTGGGGCGGGCCAGATCCGGCTGGTTGATGCCGCCTTGTCCGCCGGTGCGCAATTCCGGTTTGCGCGGCTTGAACGGATTGGGCAGGTCGGCATCGTTGTTGTAAACAAAAGGTTCATAGGGCTTTATCTCCGGCGGTGGCGGGATCTTGCCGCGCATGTCCGCCCCGGCATTCTTGACGAAGTCGCGCAGATCTTGGAACTCCTCACCGCCACAGGCGGCCAGCAATATCGAAACCAGCAGCAAGAAAGGCGCCGATCTCATTTTTTCTTTCCTTTTTTCTTGGCTGCCGGTTTCTTCGCCGCCAACTCTTTTTCGTCCAGATAGCGGAACGTCTTGGCGACGGCATTCATGGTCAGCACGTTGCCCGACGGGGTGATCGATATGTTGTTGAGCGTGACGATGCGCGGCAACATGGCGATATCGCTGGAAAACTTGCCGAGGTCATCATAGTTTCCGGTCACTTTCAGCGTGATCGGCTGCTCGGCGAACGCGCCATTCACCTTCTCTGCACCCGGCTTGAACAATTCGAACTGCAACCCGCGCCCCAACCCGGCCTGGTTGATGTCGGTCAATAACGCATCCATTTCTGATTTGCTCGGCAACTGCTTGAGCAGCGCGCCGAACGATGCCTGCGTCTCGATGAGTTGTTTCTTGATCAGATCGAGATTGATCGCCTCCCTTTTCTTGTTCAGGAAAGTTTCCTTGAGGCCACCTTCTTCCTTCTTGACGGTTTGCAGCTTTCCCCATTCTCCCTGCCAGTCGAACAGTGCGCCGGCGACCACCACGGAGCTGAACAGGGTGATGAAAGCCAGTATCTTCGCCGGCCAAGGCCATGCTCCCGGGTTTTTCGGGTTCAGGCTTTTCAGGTCTTCGAGTTTCATCATGGCATCAACCCTTCGCGCCTGCCGACTTGGGTTTGGCAGGTGCAACGGCGGGCGCTGCCGGCTTGGTCTTTTCCAGGCTGAAGGTCAGCGTGAATTGGCTCACCCGTGCGCCGCCTGCACTGGTGGCGTGGATTTCCACTAAGGCGGGGGACATCAGCCACGGGGAATCCTCGATCGCGCGCATCAGCGTGGAGATGCGCGCGTTGGATTGCGCATAGCCGACCATGTTGATCCTGGTGCCGGCCTGTTTGAGCGTCTTGAGATACACGCCATCCGGCAGGATGCGCAACATCTGGTCCAGCAGATGCACCACGTCGGAACGGTCGTTCTGCAGTTTTTCAACCGCATCCTTGCGCGCCAGCAATGATCGCGTCTGATCGCGCAGTTTCTTGATCTCCTCGATCTGTTTGTCGAGGATCGCGGTCTCATGCTTCAGATATTCGTTGCGCCGCTCCTGATAGGATATCTGGGTGCCGATCGCGACATGCACGAACCCCACCAGAAAAGCGCCCAACGCGAGGGAAATCAGGCTGAGCGCGGCAAACTGCACCTGGCGGGCGCGGCGCTTCTCGGCACGATGCGGCAACAGGTTTATGCGTATCATGACGGATCGAACCTCCGCATGGCCAAGCCGCACGCCACGATCAGCGAAGGCGCATCGGCCTGCAACTGGCGCGGCTTGATGCGGCTCGACAAAGTCATCAGGGCGAACGGGTTCGCCACCATGGTGCTCACCTGGGTGCGGGTCGCCACGGCATCGTCCAGGCCTGGCAACACCGCGCATCCGCCGGCGAGCACGATGTAATCCACTTCGTTATATTGGGTAGAGGTGAAGAAGAACTGCAACGCGCGCGCGATTTCCATCACCACGTTCTCGCGGAAGGGCGTCAGCACATCGCTCTCGTAGTTATCCGGCAGCCCGCCATTGCGTTTGGCCGATTCGGCCTCATCGGCAGACAGGCCGAATACGCCCTGTATCTGCTGGGTCAATTGATTGCCGCCGACCTGCTGATCGCGGGTGTAGACAGATTGTCCGTTGCGCAGCACATTCACGTTCATCACGCTCGCGCCGATATCCACCAGCGCCACACATTTGTCGACCGCACCGTCCGGCAGCTGGGCGCGAATCTGGTCGAATGCCATCTCGGCCGCATAAGGCTCGACATCCACCACGACCGCCTTCAGTCCGGCCACCTGGGCAGCTGCGACACGATCCTCGACGTTCGCCTTGCGCGAAGCGGCCAGCAGCACTTCGATCTCTTCCGGATTGCCGGGTGCCGGACCGATCACCTGAAAGTCCAGGTTGACCTCCTCCAGCGCGAACGGGATATACTGGTTGGCCTCCGATTCGACCTGGTATTCCAGGTCTTCCTCGCGCATACCGGCAGGCAACAGAATCTTCTTGGTGATTACCGCTGCGGCAGGAAGCGCCAAACTGATGTTCCTGATACGCGTGCCCATCCGTTTCCAGGCACGTTGCAGACTATCCGAAACGGCTTCGAGGTTGTTGATGTTGCCATCGCTGACCGCGTCCTTGGGAAGCGATTCGATCGCATAACGCTCCACGATGTAACCGCCCTTTTTTGGCGCCTCGCTCAATTCGACCATCTTGACCGAGGACGAGCTGATATCCACGCCGACCAAGGGTGGCGTAGCAGCATGCAGAAAGTCCAGCGGGATGTCAAAATTCACTTTGGGCATAGGCCGGTTAGAACTCTTTCCTATTAAAGTGGCTTAAATCCTAGCAACAACCATAAATCGTGTAAAGCTATTTCATGGCCGCGCATAGCCGATATAATCTCGCCTCGCTTTCCGCACCATAACACCTTTACTTCCTTTCGGACAACTGCCCATGTCTTCCCGTCGCTGGCTGCTTCCGCTTCTTGTCGCGCTGACCCTGCTGCTGCTCCCGGCCCTCCTGCTAGGGCTGGCAGTGATGCTGGTCTACCCGACCCTGCCATCACTGGAAACGCTGACCGCTTACAATCCCAAGATTCCGCTACGTATCTACACCGCCGAAGGCGTCCTGCTCAGCGAATTCGGCGAAGAGCGCCGCGCGCTGATCAAGATCGCCGAAGTGCCCGACGTGATGAAAAAGGCCGTCCTCGCCGCCGAGGATGACCGTTTCTATGAACACGGCGGGGTCGATTATGCCGGCGTGCTGCGCGCGGCGGTTTCCAATTTCACTTCGGGCGGCGCCAGGCAGGGCGCAAGTACGATCACCATGCAAGTGGCGCGCAACTTTTTCCTGTCCAAGGAAAAGACCATGACGCGCAAGTTCAATGAGATGTTGCTGGCCTTCAAGATCGAGCACAACCTGAGCAAGGACGAGATCCTGCAACTCTACCTTAACCAGATATATCTCGGACAACGCGCTTATGGTTTTGCGGCAGCCTCCCAGATATATTATGGCAAACCGCTCGACAAACTGACGCTGGCCGAGGCCGCCATGCTCGCCGGCCTGCCCAAGGCACCGTCCCTTTACAATCCGATCGTCAACCCCAAGCGCGCCAAGCTGCGCCAGCTTTATGTCCTGCGCCGCATGCACGAACTGCATTTCATCAACGACGAACAGCTCGATACCGCGCAACAGCAACCCCTCGTAAACGACCGCGACAATCGGGAATCCGGCGTCAAGTCGGACTATGTTTCCGAAATGGTGCGTCAGGCCATGTACCAGAAATACCAGGAAGATGCCTATACGGGAGGTTACCGGGTCTATACCACCATCAGGCAGCAGGATCAGCTTGCCGCCCAACAAGCCCTTCGCAAGGGTGTGCTGGAGTATGACCGGCGCCACGGCTACCGCGGCCCGGAAGGTTTTGTCGATCTGCAAAAGGGCGGCAGCGAAGAATATCTGGAGGAAGCCCTGCAGGAATACACCGAGAGCAATGGCCTGATCCCCGCCGTCGTGCTGGAAGCCTCGCCCAAATCGATTCGCGCCTATGTCAAGGGAGGCGCACTGGCCGAGATCAGCGGCAACGCCCTGAGCTTCGTGCGTCGCGCTCTGGGCAGCAGGGTAGCGTTGAACCAGCGCATCAATGCAGGCTCCGTAATCAGATTGCAGAAAGAAGAGAAAGATAGCTGGCAAATCAGCCAGCTGCCGCAGGTAGAGGCCGCTTTCATTTCCGGCAATCCGCGCGACGGAGCCATTTATGCATTGGTAGGCGGATTCGACTTCAACCACAACCAGTTCAACCGCGTCACTCAAGCATGGCGCCAGCCGGGCTCTAGCCTCAAGCCCTTCATCTATTCCGCCGCGCTGGAAAAGGGCTTCACGCCCGCCACGCTGATCAATGACGCGCCGCTGTTCTTCGATGCCGAACAGACCGGCAGCGAGCCCTGGCAGCCAAAGAACTTTGAAGATGAATTCGCCGGCCCGATGCGCATGCGCCAGGCGCTGACCAGGTCGAAAAACCTGGTTTCCATCCGTATCCTGCAATCCATCACACCGCAATATGCCCAGGACTACATCACCAAGTTCGGCTTCGATGCCGCCAAACATCCGCCATACCTGACCATGGCGCTGGGTGCAGGCTCGGTGACATCGTTGCAGATGCTGGCCGGCTACTCGGTGTTTGCCAACGGCGGCTTTCGCGTGATGCCCCACCTGATCCAGCGTATCGAAGATGCCCAGGGCAACGTGATCAGCCAGGCCGCCCCGGCGGTGGCCGGAAAAAATGCCGAGCGGGTCATCGACGTGCGCAACGCCTTCACCATGGTCAACATGATGCAGGACGTGGTGAGACACGGCACCGCCATCCGCGCCATGCAGCTCGGGCGCAACGACCTGGCCGGCAAGACCGGCACCACCAGCGACTCGATGGATGCCTGGTTCTGCGGTTTCCAGCCCACCATCGTCGGCATCGCCTGGATGGGTTTCGACCAGCCGCGCAGCCTGGGCGACAAGGAAACCGGCGGTGGCGCGGCGCTACCGATCTGGATGGACTATATGGCCAACATCCTCAAGGACGTGCCACCGGCGGTTTACCCCATGCCGGACAACATGACAGTGTTGCGCATCAATGAAGAAGGCAAGCCCGACGAGAATGGGGCATTGCTGGAATATTTCTACCAGGAAAACATCCCTGACGAAAACACCATGCCCCTGCTGGACGACAGCGGCAAGCCTGCCGCTGTACCAAGCGATAATCTGCTGGATCAACTGCTCTGATCTCCCGAACATGCCCAAGGAACATACCCCCCGGAACCACACCAGCCGACGCGACCTGATGCGCGAACAGCTCGCGCATCAGGCCGCCAAATTGATGGCCGAGGGCGGCATCACCGACCATGCCTACGCCAAACGCAAGGCTGCACGGCAACTCGGCGCGTCGGACACCCAGCATCTGCCCAGCAATCAGGAGGTGGATGAAGCACTGCACAGCTATCGCATGCTTTACCAGCACGACAACCACCCCGATATCCTGCGCCAGTTGCGCGAAGATGCGCTGTTCACCATGCGACAACTGGCAGAGTTCAACCCCTACCTGACGGGTTCGGTGTTGAGCGGTACAGCTGGCATCCATTCCGACATCAACCTGATGCTGTTCTCCGACGATGCCAAGGCCGTGCTGCTGTTCCTGCTCAAGCACAATATGGAATTCGAGGACGGGGAATGGCGGGTGCGGATCGGGGGGCACGAGGAGAGTGTGCCGAGCTACACCCTGACCGACGAATCCGGCATCCAGACCCACATCATCGTATTGCCGGAGAACGCCCGCCACAGCGGCAGCCGCCACCCGGAGACGCATGCGGATATTGCGGCGGTGGAAGCGCTGCTGGCGAGCTAGGCGTAGCCAAAAACATCGTGCGCGTAGCGCACAAAAGCCGCTTTTCCTATTCCCCTGTGCGCCGCCGAGTAGCGGAGAACGGTCAGGGGGTTTCGGCGAGGACTGTCTGAGCGCGTAGCGCGAGTTCCGCAGCCGCCTGACCGTTTGAGCAACGCAGGGAACCCCGAAGGGGCGGCAAACCGGGGTCGCCTTTTCTTCGGTTACCTTCTTTTGGCGAAGCAAAAGAAGGTAACTTGCTGCCGGGCAACCCCCGGCGGTTTTTGATGGGTAGCGCTACGCCCAACTATTTACTTGTAGCACGCGCTGGCATTGAAAACCATTCTTCATCGTAGAACCTTGTCACCTCGTCAATAGCATCGAGCACATCGCAACCATCCACGCTATATCCAGACGGAGGCCCATCATCAAAACTGGCAACTGAATCAATGTCAGGCCATTCGCTAATTTTCAGGCCGTACTTGGTTTCAACGCAGCCAGAGAATGGCCGAAGATGTTTAGTGTGATTGCAGATCGCATTTAGCAGCTTGAAAGAATCAAGTTTGTAGATAGCTTCAAAAAAATGCTCTTCCGATGTCTCCGGTAAACCCGCTTTGTAGTCGGGTGCAATCCACTCTCGTAGGTGATTAAGGCCAAAGATTATGAAAAGGAGGCGTTCAGTCTCCTTTGCTTGAGCAGACCTGAGTAACTTAGCTGCCCGACAGATTACTCGAAAGAATTCGTCCGGCGAACTAATGTCAAATAGGCGCACCTTGGTGCTCATTTCGCGCACGGATGATAGGTGCAATAAGCAATGCTTATTGCACCTACTTGCCTTCCCTCAGCCACCTCGCCGCATCCAGCGCAAAGTAAGTCAATATCCCGTCCGCCCCGGCGCGCTTGAACGCCAGCAGGGATTCCAGCACGCAGGCCTGTTCGTTCAACCAGCCGTTCTGCGCGGCGGCTTTGAGCATGGCGTATTCACCGCTCACCTGATAGACGAAGGTCGGTGCCTTGAACTCATCCTTCACGCGACGCACGATGTCGAGATAGGGCATACCGGGCTTGACCATCACCATGTCCGCGCCTTCCTGCAAATCCAGACCAACTTCCCACAATGCCTCGTCGGAATTGGCCGGGTCCATCTGGTAGGTGTATTTGTTACCGGAGCCGAGGTTGCCGCTGGAGCCGACCGCGTCGCGGAACGGGCCGTAGAAGCTGGAGGCGTATTTGGCGGAGTAGGCCATGATGCGGGTGTGGATGCGCTTGTCGGCGTCGAGTGCCGCGCGCACCGCGCCGATGCGCCCGTCCATCATGTCGGAGGGCGCGACGATGTCGGCGCCGGCGGCGGCATGGGTCTGCGCCTGCTTCATCAGCACTTCCACGGTCTCGTCGTTCAGCACATAACCGCTGTCGTCGATCAGGCCGTCCTGCCCGTGGCTGGTATAGGGGTCGAGCGCGATGTCGGTCATAACGCCCAGATCGGGGAATTCCTTTTTCAGCGCGGCGACCACGCGCGGCACCAGGCCTTTCGGGTTGTAGGCCTCGCGCGCATCCAGGCTCTTCAGCGGCGCGTCGATCACCGGGAAGATCGCCATCACCGGGACACCCAGCTTGACGCAAGCTTCGGCATCCTTGAGCAGCAGGTCCAGCGTCTTGCGCTGCACCCCCGGCATGGACTTCACATCTTCCACTTTGTTGCTGCCTTCCAGCACGAAAACCGGGTAGATGAAATCTGCCGGCGTGAGCACATGCTCTCGCATCAGGTCGCGCGAGAACTTGTCGCGACGCATCCGGCGCATCCGAGTCTGAGGGTATTTTCCGAGTGTCTGCATGGCTATTTCCCACTATTTTCGTGAAGTAATGGAACTATTTTTATGTCGTTCCGTCAGAGTTTGCGTGCGGTGAAAACCGCTCCACGTTTCTCCTCCCTGAACGTGCGCCTTGATCCCTGATTAAGGCTTTGCCCCTGGCCTTTATCCCCTTTGGTCCAGGGGCATTTTTTATCTGTCAGCTTTTCAGCCAGCCCGCAATCACCGCCTCCGCCTCTTCCATGCCAAGCTTCTTCAGGCTGGAGAACAATTGCACGGAGCACTGTGGAAAATGCGCGGCCAAGTGGGATTTTACGCGATTCAACGTCAGCGTGGCCTGCTGGCGGCTGAGCTTGTCGGATTTGGTGAGCAGGATATGCACCGGCCTGTTGGTGGGTGCGAACCAGTCCAGCATGTTCTCGTCCAGTTCAGTCAGCGGATGGCGCGCGTCCATGATGACGACCAGACCGGCCAGTTCCTCGCGGGTCTGGAGATATCCGCCCAGCAGGCTCTCCCAGTGCTGTTTGCTCTCGGGCGGCACCTTGGCATAGCCATAGCCCGGCAGATCCACGATGAAATTGCCATCGCCCAGTGCAAAGTAGTTCAGATGCTGCGTGCGTCCAGGCGTCTTGCTGGTATAGGCCAGGCGCGTGTGGTTGGCCAGGGTATTGATGGCGCTCGATTTGCCCGCGTTGGAACGTCCGACGAAGGCCACCTCTTTGCCGCCGTGCAGCGGCAGGTCTTTCAGATGATTGACCGTGGTAAAAAAGGCCGCTTTGGAAAACAGCCCCATCACTGCCAGGCCGCGAAGATCTTGTCTGCCGCCGCAACGGTCGCGGCGATGTCGGCCTCGGTGTGCGCGGCGGAGACGAAACCCGCCTCGAACGCCGATGGCGCGAGGTAATGCCCGGCGTCCAGCATGGCGTGGAAGAAGCGGTTGAACGCCTCCTTGTCGCAGGCCATGACTTCTGCATAGCTGGTCGGCAGGGACTTGCTGAAATACAGTCCGAACATGCCGCCCACGGATTGCGCGCAGAACGCGATGCCGTGTTTCTGCGCTGCGGCGGTCAAACCTGCGGTGAGCTGCTGCGCCAGTTGCGCCAGGCGCTGGTAGAAACCGGGCGCCTGCACCAGCCTGAGCGTGGCCAGCCCGGCGGCGACCGCGACCGGATTGCCCGACAGCGTACCTGCCTGATACACCGGCCCGAGCGGCGCGAGGCACTGCATGATGTCGCGCCGTCCGCCGAACGCGGCTGCGGGCAGGCCGCCGCCCATCACCTTGCCCAGCGTCACCAGATCCGGCTGGATGCCGTAGTGACCCTGCGCACCCTGCAGGCTGACGCGGAAACCGGTCATCACTTCGTCGAGGATCAGCACCGCGCCGTATTTGGTGCAGAGCGAACGCATCGCATCGAGGAACTCGCGCTTGGGCGCAACCAGATTCATGTTGCCCGCCACCGGCTCGACGATCACGGCGGCAATCTCCTTGCCCATCTCGGCAAAGGCTTTTTCCAGACCGGCAGCATCGTTGTAGTCCAGCACGGTAGTGAGCGCAGCGATCTCGGCGGGTACGCCGGAAGAACTGGGCTGGCCGAAGGTCAGCGCGCCGGAACCGGCCTTCACCAGCAGGCCGTCGGAGTGGCCGTGGTAGCAGCCTTCGAATTTCACGATGCGCGAACGCCCGGTGAAGCCGCGTGCCAGGCGGATCGCGCTCATGGTCGCTTCGGTGCCGGAACTGACCAGCCGAACCATCTCCAGACTGGGCAACAGCTTGCACAGCAGGTTCGCCAGCTCCAGTTCACTCGCGGTCGGCGCGCCGAAACCCAGGCCTTGCGCGGCGGCATCCTGCACCGCCTTGACCACTTCCGGATGGCAGTGGCCGACGATCATCGGCCCCCATGAGCCGACATAATCGGTGTATTTTTTGCCGTCCGCGTCCCACACATACGCACCCTGCCCGCGCTGGAAGAACAGCGGTGTGCCACCGACCGAGCGGAACGCGCGCACCGGCGAATTCACGCCGCCGGGAATGACTTTTTGCGATTCAATGAACAGTTCTTCATTGTGAGAGGTCATGATGATGCCTTGCTGAATAGGTTAGAAAAATCTCTTGCCGCTTGTTCGATGTCCGGCGCATCCCATAACGCCGAGATCACCGCCAGCGCATCTGCGCCCGCCCCGACCAATGCCGCGCCGTTGTGCGGCGTGATGCCGCCGATGGCGACGACAGGCACTTGCAATTCGCGCCGCGCCGCCTGCAACAGCGGCAGTTCGGCCTTCACCGCGCCGGGTTTAACGCCGGAAGGGAAGAACGCGCCGAACGCCACGTAATCCGCGCCTTGCCGCACCGCTTCGGACCCCAACGGCGCGCGATTATAGCAAGACACGCCGATGATACTTGCGCTGCCCAGCAACGCGCGCGCCGCCGCCACGCTGCCGTCTTCACCGCCCAGATGCACGCCGTCGGCATCCGCTTCCGCGGCCAGCCGCGCATCGTCGTTGACGATGAAGAGTGCGCCGAACTCGCGCGTCAGCGCGCGCAATGCGCCGGCCTGTTCGCGCCGCAGCGCCGCATCCGCGCGCTTGTTGCGGTACTGCACTACCCTCGCCCCGCCCCGTAATGCCGAGCGCACCTTGCGCAACAGCGCCGCCGTATCCGCCTCTTCCGGCGTGATGGCGTACAAGCCCCTAATTGGGGCGTTCCGGCTGTGGTTCATCCTCTTCGCCGCGCGCCCAGAACAGCCGGTCGGGAATGTGTTGCCCCATGCCGGGGCGGAAGCCGACGTTCAAGGTCTGCCAGGTGTATTCCTGTGCCTCCTTGACCGCATCCGGCACATCCACGCCCTGCGCCAGCAGCGCCGCGATCGCGGATGCCAGCGTGCAACCGGAGCCGTGATAGATGCCCGGCAGACGCGCCCAGCTGTCGCTGCGGATCACGCCATGCTCACCGTACAGGGTGTTGACGACCTTGGGCGTCTGCTCGTGCGTGCCGGTGATCAACACATATTCGCAGCCCATGCGCAGCAAGCGCTTGGCGCATTCTTCGAGGCTGGGGTCGTCCTCTTCGTCGTCCTCGTTCAGCGCGAGACGGCGCGCTTCAATGCTGTTCGGCGTGATGATGGTGGTCTGCGGGATCAGCAGTTCGCGCATCGCGTCCAGCATGTCCTCGTTGGCCAGTTCGTCGCCGCGCCCGGAGGACAGCACCGGGTCGAGCACCAGCGGAATGTCGGGATAATCCGCCAGCACCTCGGCGATTGCCGCGATGTTCTCCACGCTACCCAGCAGCCCGATCTTGAACGCCGCCACCGGCACGTCCTCGAGCATGGCACGCGCCTGATCCTCCACCCAGTCCGGGTCGATCGGCAGCACATCGTCCACGCCGCTGGTGTCCTGCACGGTGATCGCCGTCACCACCGACAGCGGATGGCAGCCCATGCTGGAGATGGTCAGCAGATCGGCCTGCAGGCCGGCACCGCCGCTCGGGTCGGTCGCGGCGAAGGTCATTACCAGGGGAAAAGATTCGGACATGATGGTTATGATGATGAGGTCGGGACGGGATGCGCATTCTACCCCATCCGCTCCTCCAGATAATTGGCCATGCCGATGAATTGCGCCACAGAAAGATCTTCGGCGCGCAGTCGCGCATCGATGCCCAGATGCGCAAGATCATCCTCATGCAGCCATTCGCGCAAGGTGTTGCGCAGCATCTTGCGGCGCTGCCCGAAAGCCGCGGCGACGATGGCGGCGAACCGGCTTTCGTTGCGCACCGCGATCTCGCCGGCCGGCAGCGGGATCATGCGCACGATGGCGGAATCCACCTTGGGCGCGGGGCGGAACGAGGCGGGCGGTACGTCGAGCAGCTTCTCCATATAAAAACGGTATTGCAGCATCACCGACAGCCGCCCGTATTGCGGCGTGGAAGGCGCGGCCACCATGCGCTCGACCACTTCGTTCTGCAGCATGAAATGCATGTCGGTGATGCGCGCGGCGTAAGCGGCGAAATGGAACAGCAGCGGCGACGAGATGTTGTAGGGGAGATTGCCGACGATGCGCAGCGGCGCGGGCAGCGCGGCGAAATCGAATTCCAACGCATCGCCTTCGTGGATCACCAGCCTGTCCTGCGGATAATCCGTCTTTAGCCGCGCGATGATGTCGCGGTCGATCTCCACCACATGCAACTTGTTCAACTGCTTCAGCAGCGGGCGCGTCAGTGCGCCCAGGCCGGGGCCGATCTCCACCATGCTGTCATCCGGTTCCGGGCGGATCGCGCGGACGATGTCGGCGATGATGTTCTGGTCAACCAGAAAGTTCTGGCCAAACTGCTTCTTGGCTTTATGCCCGCTCATGTTGCACCATCTGCGCCGCCACCCTGATCGCTTCCAGCAGGCTGCCAACCTCGGCCTTGCCGGTGCCCGCCAGATCGAGTGCCGTGCCGTGGTCGACCGAGGTACGGATGATGGGCAGGCCGAGCGTGATGTTCACGCCCGCGCCGAAGCTGGCGTGTTTCAGCACCGGCAGCCCCTGGTCGTGGTACATCGCCAGCACCGCATCGCATTCGCGCAGCCGGTGCGCGGCGAACAATGTATCGGCAGGCAGTGGCGCGCTCACGTTCATGCCCTCGGCACGCAGCTTGTCCAGCACCGGGATCATCACCTCGATCTCTTCGCGCCCGAGGTGTCCGCCCTCGCCTGCATGCGGATTCAGCCCGGCGACGAGGATGCGCGGATGCGCCATGCCGAAGCGCCGTTGCAGATCGCGGTGCAGGATGCGCAGCACGCTTTCCAGCAAGGTCGGCGTGATCGCGTCCGCCACCTCGCGCAGCGGCAGGTGCGTGGTCGCCAGTGCCACGCGCATGCCGCCGCCCGCCAGCATCATCACCACCTGCGGGGCGTGCATCAGTTCGGCGAGGTATTCCGTGTGACCGGTGAACGGGATGCCCGCGTCGTTGATGACGCCCTTGTGCACCGGCGCGGTGACCATGCCGGAGAATTCGCCGGACTGGCAGCCCTGCGCCGCGCGGCGCAGCATTTCCAGCACATAGGCGCTGTTCGCGGCATTCAGCACGCCCGGCTGGCAGGGTGCGGCAATTGGCACATGGATCACCGGCAGCGAAGGAGAAAGAAACTGACTGGCAGTACTTGCCGCATAGTCATGCAACTGCAGCGCGATACCGAGCTGCGCCGCGCGCTGTTGCAGCAGATGCTTGTCGGCGATCACAACAAAGGGGATATCGGGCGGCGCGACGGCAAGCCGCACGCAGAGATCGGGGCCGATGCCGGCGGGTTCGCCCGAGGTGATGACCAGCGGCGCCGATGGGAAAGCCGTATCCACGACCCTGCTATTTTTCTTCGGTGTGATACTCGACGAAGGCGCGGTCGCGCAGCTGGCGCAGCCAGTCCTGGAACTGCTCATCGGCCTTGAGCGTGCCGATGGCGATGCGCGCCTGCTGGCGCTTCTGCTGCTCGCTGACATCGGCGTTGCGACGCTCCAGCACCTGGATCAGGTGCCAGCCGAACTGGGATTGCACCGCCCCCATCTGGCCCGGCTGCAGCTTGTCCATCGCCTCTTCGAACTCCGGCACGGTCTGCCCGGGGGATATCCAGTCCAGGTCGCCGTCCTGCTGCGCACTGCCGTCCTGCGAATAGCGCCTGGCCTGCTCGGCAAAGTCCGCGCCGCCCTCGATGCGCTGTTTGATTTCCATGATGCGCTTGTGCGCCTCATTTTCCGAAACGATCTCGCTGGTCTTGATCAGGATATGGCGTGCATGGGTCTGGATGATCACCACCGGCGCGCTGCCGCTACGCTTCTCGACCAGCTTGAGGATGTGGAAACCGGTCGGGCTGCGCAACACCGCAGTGGTCTGGCCGGGTTGCAGCTTTTGCAGTTCGTTCATGAACAACGGCGGGATGCGGTCGGCCGGGCGCCAGCTGAGATCGCCGCCCTTGAGGGCGTCCGTCGCATCGGAAGCGCCCGCCGCTACCTGCGCGAAATCCGCCCCGCCTTTCAACTGGGCCAGCGCCTGTTCGGCCTTGGCGCGCGCCGCCTGGATCTTGTCCGCACTGGCCTGCTCCGGCACCACCACCAGTACGTGCGCCAGATGGAACTCTTCGCCGGCGCTTCCCGCCTTCGTCTTGTTGGCAAGGTAGTTATCCACCTCCGCATCGCTGATCACCAGCCTGCTTTCCACTTCGCGCTGGCGCAGGCGCGTGGTAACGATCTCGCCGCGTATCTCCTCGCGGAATTTCGTGAAATCCACGCCGTCCGCCTCGAGCCTGGCACGGAACTCCGCCAGCGAAGGAAAATTGTTCTGCTGCGCGATGCGGGTGATGGCCAGATCCAGTTGCGCATCGTCCACGCGCACACCGTTCTCCCTGGCGTACTGCACTTGCAGCAGATCCATGACCATGCGCTCGAGCACCTGTCTTTCCAGGGCCTCCGGCGCGGGCAGCGGCGTGCCCTGTTTTTGCAGCTGGCGCATTACGGCGCGCAGCCGGTCATTCAATTCCTGGCGGGTGACCACGTCATCGTTGACCACCGCAGCCACCGAATCGATATCCGCGATCTGCTGCTGCGGATCGCCCTGCATGGGCTCGCCCTGCGCGACGGCACCGCCCAGCGTCAGGAGCAAGAACGCCAGCAGCCGCAAGGCGGGGCGCAACGGGTTGTTCTGGATATTCCGGGTGTTCTTCCGCATCGTTTTCTTTCGTCAGTCAGCGCAGCACCGGGTTGTCTTCCCCGGCCTTGCGCTCGTTCAGTTTGGTATAGCCCGGCACGCTTTGCTTGAGTATGTCCAGCGGATCGGAACCGATCTTGACCAGATCGTTCAACTCGAGCTGTATGAAGAAACCAGTATTGGTCTGCTGCGTCGCCGTGGTGAAGCTTTGCGCCACCAGACGCAGCGTCCAGCAACTGCGATTATACTCAAGCCCGGCGATGCCTTCCAAAAGCCGGCTATCCAGGAAGGAATAGTTCCAGCGCCCCACCGCGTGCCAGCCGCCGGACAGCGGCCATTGCACCGAGACATCGGCCTGGCGCAGTACGTCGCGCTGGAAACGGTAGCCCAGGTTGAGCGCCTTGCCCAGTTCGGGCCGGTAACGTGCCGCCGCATTGTAGCGCTGGGTATGCGACTGGTTGGGATCGAATTGCAGCTCGCCATCCAGTGTCCACGCATCGGTGACGCGCCCGGACAGCGCCATCAGGATATCGGACTTGTTGCTGCTCAACGTGGGCGCAACCAGATTGACGCGCGGCGTCTCGAAACTGAAACGCTCGCCTACCGTCAGACTCAGGCGCTCCATGCCGTTGGACTGCTCCAGCAGGCGCGATGTCAGCGCCAGCGTGACATGGTTGGCATCGCCCACGCGGTCGCTGCCGAAGAAGCGGTTCTCGGTAAACATCTGGGTGAAGCTGAAAGGCGCCTGCGCCGAATCGAAGTTGGGCAGTTGGCTCTGCTCCCTGAACGGCACATACACATAAAACACGCGCGGCTCCAGCGTGTGCAGATAATCGCTGCCGAACAGGCTCCAGTCGCGCTCGAACGCGACGCCGCTGTCCACGCTCAGCAGCGGCAGGGCGCGCGAGGCATTCGGCTGGGCGGCGGCATTGTTCGCCCCCATCGCATAGTGCGTGACATGCAGGCCGAGCCGGGGCGTGAGATAGAACGCCGGGGCACTGACCAGCGGATAGCTGACGGACGGGTTGAGCACCAGCCGCTGTGCGCTCACCAGGGAGGGGTGCGCGAAATCGGTGAACTCGCCGGCGAAGGCGAGGCTGGCGCCGCGATAGTTCTGCTGCGCATTCAGTGCCAGTTGTGGCAGCCGCTTGTATGGCGACACGATGGGGGAGGCCGGATCCTGCAGGGTCTGGTAGCGTTGCACGCGCGCCGTGGCGTTCCACCAGCCCGCGTTGTAGTTCAGCCCGCCTTCCTGCAACAGGTTGACCTGCGAAGTGGCGTTCACCGAGTCCCCCAGGTCGCGGAAATAATTGTCGTCCGAGACGCCATGCAGGTTGAGGTAACCGTTCAGCCCGCCCATCAGGGATTGCGTATGCTGGAGCGCGATGCGCGTGCGGCTGCGGTCCGCCATATCATCGTTCGGCATGACGTCAAGATGCAGCTCGCCGCCATAGGCCGGCTCCATATAGCGGAATTCGTTGTTGAGCAGGATGCCGCGCTTGGTCATCAGCCGCGGCGCGAGGGTGGCATCGCGGTTCGGCGCGATGTTCCAGTAATACGGCAGGGTCAGGTCGCTGCCACCGTTGGTGGTGCCGCCGAGTATCGGTGCGAGAAAGCCGGATTTGCGCTGGTCGTTGAGCGGGAAATCCATCCAGGGCGAATAGAGCAGGGGCACGCCCATGAACTCCACCCAGGCATGGTGCGCCACGCCGATCTGGTTATCGCGGTCGAGTTCCAGCCCCCGCATCTTCAGCAGCCAGTCTTCCTCATCGGCGCGACAGGTGGTATAGCTCGCGTTGTCCAGCGTGTAATGCTGCTTGTCGTGGATGTGCAGCATGTCCGCCGCGCCGCGCCCGCCGTTCTCCGCCAGATAGAACACCGGCTGTTCCATGAAGCCGATGTTGGTGTCCAGGTTCAGTTTGAGGTGTGGCCCGCTCATGGTGCTGCGATCCTGCTCCAGCACCACCGAACCCTGCGCATCGACATCCTGCGTATCCTGGAAATACAACAGCCGGTCCGCCCGGATCGACTGTCCGCGCTTGCGCAGGATCGCGTTGCCGGTCGCCTCGATCTGGTTCTCTTTTTTCCCGGTCAGGCGGTCGGCCTCGACGAAAGCCGGCGTTTCCTGCTGCGGCTCCGCCATCGCCATGAAAGTCTTGTCCAGCCGCAGCGCGAGCAGGTCCGCTGCGGAGGCACCATGCGTAAATGCGCACAGCAGGGAAAGGGCGACGGGTTTGAGGCGAAACCGCATGGCGCGCAGGCAATGGTCAAGGTGGTAAACTCCGTCAAGTTTACCACCAACGCCCTTCGACAAAGACTCAATATGCAACGCCAGCAACAACTTGCCGCATGGCTGCACAGCCTGTTCCCCGGTGAAAGCTTCACCCTGTCCCCCGCCTCCGCCGATGCCAGCTTCCGGCGCTATTTCCGCGCCACGTTCGCCGATGGCCGAACGCGGGTCGTGATGGATGCCCCGCCGCAACACGAGGACTGCAAACCGTTCCTGCATGTCGGCAAGCTGTTCGAGGATGCGGGCGTGCATGTGCCGCATGTCCACGCGCAAGACCTGGCGCAGGGCTTCCTGCTACTGTCCGACCTCGGCGGCACCACCTATGCGCAGGCGCTCGCCGGCGGCGACATCGCCAACGCCCGCAAGCTCTACGGCGCGGCCACCGATGCGCTGATCAATATCCAGCGCGCCTCGCGCGAAGACGAACTGCCACCCTACGACGAGGGGTTGCTGCGCCGCGAACTGAACCTGTTCCCCGACTGGTACATCGCCAAACATCTGGGCGTGACGCTGACCACCAAACAACAGGCCAAGCTGGAAGAAGTGTTTGCCCGCATCGTCGCCAACAACCTCGCGCAACCGCGCGTGTATGTGCATCGCGACTATCACTCGCGCAACCTGATGGTGACCGAGCCGAATCCGGGCGTGCTGGATTTTCAGGACGCCGTCTACGGCCCGATCACCTACGATCTGGTGTCGCTGTTCAAGGACGCCTACATCCGCTGGGAAGAGGCCGACATCATCGACTGGCTGATCCTTTACTGGGAAAAGGCGCGCTATGCCGGTCTGCCGGTGCACGCCGACTTCGGCGAGTTCTACCGCGATTACGAGATGATGGGCGTGCAGCGCCACATCAAGGTGCTGGGCATCTTCGCGCGCCTGTATCACCGCGACGGCAAGGAGGGCTACCTGAAGAACATGCCGCTGGTGTTCGAATATCTGTATCGGGCTGCCTGTCGCTACATCGACCTCAAACCGCTGCAAGTATTGCTGGAAGAACTGCACCCGCAGGCGATTCGGAAAGGCTATACCTTTTGATGATGCTGCGCATTTCCCTCTATCCAAATCCCCCTCGCTATGCTCTCCCCCCGCAAGCGGGGGAAAGAGCAAACGTGAAAGGCTTTTTTTGATGCATGCCATGATCCTTGCCGCCGGTCGCGGTGAACGCATGCGACCGCTCACCGACCACATACCCAAACCCCTGCTGATGGCGGGCGGCAAGCCGCTCATCGTGTGGCACATCGAGCGGCTGGTGCGCGCGGGCATCACCGATCTGGTCATCAACCATGCCCACCTCGGCAAGCAGATCGAACAGGCGCTCGGCGACGGCAGCCGCTTCGGCGCCGCGATACGCTATTCGGACGAGGGCGAGGCGCTGGAGACCGCGGGCGGCATCGCCAACGCGCTGCCACTGCTGGGCGAACAAGTCTTCGCCGTCGTCAACGGCGACATCTGGTGCGACTACGACTTCGCGCAACTGGCGCAACGCGCCGCTGCGCTGAACGAGCGCGGCGATATGGCGCACCTGGTGCTGGTGGACAATCCACCGCACCACCCAGGCGGAGACTTTCTGCTACATGAAGACCGTCTGCTCCCAACTAACGACCAGCGACTAACGACTAACGACTCGAATTTAACCTTCAGCGGCATCGGCCTGTACCGACCGGAACTGTTCGCCGCCATCCCGCGCGGCAGCAAGGCACCGCTCGCGCCGTTACTGCGCGCGCAAATCGCCGCAGGCAAGGTTGGCGGCGAACATCATCGCGGCCTGTGGATCGATATCGGCACGCCGCAGCGACTGCAAGAACTTGACCTGCAACTGCGCTCATCCTGAAGCATCGTCCATGCCCATCGCCCAAGCCAATCGCTTTGTCCTGAAGTACATCAAACACATCGAGATGACCGGGGTGCTGATGCGCATCTTCAGTTTTTCGCTGGTAAGCTGGATGGGGCCAGCCAGCCCGTTCATGTTCGTCTGGGCATTCAACACCATCGATGCGGTGATGCTTTCCTGGTGCGCCATGCTTAAAAAGGATGCGGCCTACACCATGCTCAATGTCTTCTGGGTGATGGTGGGCATCGTGGGCATCCTCCGCGCCGGAGGATGGCTGCACTGAAAACGAACGAATCGGTTTATCATTTGACCATGACACTAACGCCCTGCGCCGAACGCCGCGACCGCCTCATCGAAAAGATGGGAAGCGGCATCGCCATCATTCCCACCGCCGAAGAAGTGGCACGCAACGGCGACACGCACTACGCCTACCGGCACGACAGCAGCTTCTACTACCTCACCGGCTTCACCGAACCGGAGGCGGTGCTGGTGCTGGTCGCCGGCGAGCAGCCGCGCTCCATCCTGTTCTGCCGCGAGAAGAACCCGGAGCGCGAGATCTGGGACGGCTACCGCTGCGGCCCGGAAGCGGCGCAGGAGCGCTACGGTTTCGACGAGGCCTGCGCCATCGAACGGCTGGATGAAAGATTGGCCGAACTGCTGGGCAACCAGCCCGCGCTGTTCTGGCCGCTCGGGGCGAATGCCGCCTGGGACAGCCGCCTGCTCGAACTGCGCAACACGGTGCAATCCAAGATACGCAGCGGCATCCGCGCGCCCGACCGGGTATGCGACGTGCGCGCCCTGCTGCACGAGATGCGCCTCATCAAGGATACGCACGAACTCGGTGTCATGCGCCGCGCCGCCACGATCTCCGCGCAGGCGCACCGCCGCGCCATGCGCTGCACGCGCCCCGACCTGCATGAATACGAAGTCGAGGCGGAGCTGCTGCACGAATTCTGCCGCCACGGCGCGCGCCACCAGGCCTATCCCGCCATCGTCGCCGGCGGCGCGAACGCCTGCGTGCTGCATTACATCTCGAACAGCGCATGCCTGCGCGACGGCGACCTGCTGCTGATCGACGCGGGCTGCGAAGTGGAAGGCTATGCCGCCGATATCACCCGCACCTTCCCGGTCAACGGCAGATTCGATGCCGCGCAACGCGACGTGTACCAGATGGTGCTCGCCGCGCAGGCCGCCGCCATCGCCGACGCGCAACCCGGCAACCCTTGGAACGCGCCGCACGAAGCCGCGTTGCGCGTGCTGGCGCAGGGCTTCATCGACCTCAAACTCTGCCACGGTAGCTTGGATGAAGTGCTGGAGAGCGAAAGCTACAAGCGCTTCTACATGCACCGCACCGGCCACTGGCTGGGCATGGACGTGCACGACGTCGGCGACTACAAGGTCGATGACCGCTGGCGCCTGTTGCAACCCGGCATGACCCTGACCGTCGAGCCCGGCTGCTACATCCGCCCCGCCGACGATGTGCCGCTGGCGCTGTGGAACATCGGCATCCGCATCGAGGACGACGTGGCCATCACGGCGGACGGCAACGAAGTGCTGACCGCCTCCGCACCGAAAGACGCCGATGCCATCGAGGAGCTGATGCGCCATGACTGAGCAGTGCGACATCGCCGTCATCGGCGGCGGCCCGGTGGGCACGTCACTGGCACTGGCGCTGCGCGACAGCGGGCTGGACATCCGCGTGCTGGAAGCGCGCCCGGCGGATGCGCCGAACACGGATGCACGCGCACTGGCATTGTCCCGGGGCAGCCGCCTGCTGCTGGATCGGCTGGGCATATGGAATTCCATAAAAGGCGTCTCGCCGATCCGCACCATCCACATCTCGCAGCGTCACAGCTTCGGTCGCGCCATGCTGCGCGCGGACGAGATGGGCGTGCCGGAACTCGGCTACGTGCTGTCCTATCCCGCGTTGCACGGCGCGCTCGACCAAACCTTGCGCCGCAGCGGCTGCACGCTGCACTACGGCGCCAGCGTCGCACAATTGCAGGGCGAATCCGGCCAGGCCACGCTCCGCTACCGGGTCGATGGCGCGGAGCACGCTTTGCGCGCCCGCCTCGCGGTGGTCGCCGACGGCGGCAGGATGCTGGCCGAACGCTACCCGCCGGAGTTCCACGACTACGGCCAGAGCGCGGTGATCGCCCATGTCGCCAGCACCGCACCGCAGCCCGGCCTCGCCTTCGAACGCTTTACCGCGCAGGGGCCGGTGGCGCTGCTGCCCCACGGGGACGGCTACGAACTGGTCTGGACCGCGCCGCACGACAAGGCGCGTGAGATGCTGGAATGGGACGACGCGCGCTTCCTGCGCGAACTGCACGGACATTTCGGCGACCGCGTCGGGGAATTCGTCGCCGCCGGCCAGCGCAGCTGTTTTCCGCTCGGCCTCAGGCGCGCGCCGCAGCTGTCGCCAATGCCGCACACCGTGCTGCTCGGCAACGCCGCGCAGACCCTGCATCCGGTGGCGGGACAAGGTTTCAACATGGGCCTGCGCGATGCCTGGGAACTGGCGCAGGTGGTGCTCGATACCGGTCGCGCCGCGCTGGGTTCGACGGAGATGCTGGAGGCATACCGCGCCGCCCGGCGGCTCGACCGCGCTGCCGGGATACGCTTCACCGACAGCCTGGTACGCCTGTTCTCCAATGACTTGCCGTTGCTCGGCACGGCACGCGGTGCCGCGCTGTCCGCGCTGGACTGTCTGCCGTTCGCCAAACACTTCGTGGCAAAACGCATGATGTTCGGGGCGAACGGATGAGCGAACCCACGACCGCCAAGCTGGCCGTGCTGTTCGCCGACATCAGCGGCAGCACCGCCCTGTACGACAAGCTCGGCGACGAACCCGCCCGGCAACTGATCGCCGGCTGCACGGCCATGATGGCCCGCGAAGCGGCAGCGCACGGCGGCACGCTGGTCAAGACCATGGGCGACGAGATCATGTGCACCTTCCCGTCGCCCGCCGCCGCATTCGAGGCCGCCTGCGCGATGCAGAGCGAGGTCCATGCATCGCCGCCGGGCGGCAGCGCGCATCCGATGTACATCCGCATCGGCTTCCACTATGGCGATGTGATCTGCGAGGGGGGCGACGTGTACGGCGACACGGTCAACGTGGCGGCGCGCGTCACCGCCATCACCCGCGCGCGCCAGGTTCTGGCCACGCGGGCCGCCGCCGAGGCGCTGCCGGAGCGGCTGCGCAAGCGGGCGCGCCAGATCATGCGCGCCGAGCTGCGCGGCAAGCAGGAAGCGCTCGACGTGTTCCAGATCCTGTGGGAGCAGGACAGCACCCTGACCACGCGCATCGGCCTGGCGCAGTTCCGCAAGCCTGCCGACGCGCGCAACGAATTGCTGCTGCGCTACCGGCAGCAGCTCGTCGTCGTCAACGAACAACGCCGCAGCGTGGTGCTGGGACGCGAGGGCAGCTGCGACATCGTGATCGACAGCAATTTCGCCTCGCGCCAGCATGCGCGCATCGAGCTCGGCTTCACCAAGTTCACCCTGTTCGACCACAGTTCGAACGGCACCCATGTGCGCTTCAGCGATGGCCAGGTGATCCAGTTGTTCCGCGAACAGATCGTGCTGCACAAATCCGGCAGCATCAGCCTGGGCGTATCGTTCACCGACGAGCCCACCGAACTGATCGAGTTCATCCTGCAATAGAATCAGGCGCTGCGCACCGAGAAGCGCTCGAACATCGCCCCCAATTGCCCGCACAGTTCGTCATCCAGCAGCGCGGCATGACCGGCGAGCGAGCCGTCGGCACAGCCCTGCGGCCGAAACTCCTGCAACACGTAATCCCGCACTCCCATCTGCCGCAACTCCGAGGCAAGCGCCAGCAACGATTCCCGGCTGTGGTACAGCGGATGCACGGTGGTGCGGAACTCGTGCGGCACGCCGCCGGCCAGCAGCGACAGCGCGCTCTCCCGCGCCCGTTCGCCGCTGCCCGGCACCCCGGTCACCCGCTCGTAATCGTCAAAGCCGGTCTTGATGTCCATGCCCACCCAGGACAGCTGCGGCAGCAATCCGGCCAGACGCTCGGGATAGGTGCCGCCGGTATGCAGTCCGACCCGGAAATCCAGCGCGCGCGTCTCGCCGATGGCAGCGTCCAGCCCTTGCTGCAGCGTCGGCTCGCCGCCGCTGAACACCACCGCATCGAGCAAGCCGCGGCGGCGCTGCAGAAAAGCGGCGACATCCGGCCATGCCAGCGGATGCTCGCCGCGCGGCGGGATGAGATGGGGATTGTGGCAATAGCCGCAGCGCCAAGGACAGCCCTGGCAGAACACCACTGCGGCCAGACAACCGGGGAAATCGGTGCTGGTCAGCGGCGTCAGGCCGCCGATTTGCAGGCTGAACGACATTGGGACAATGGGGACGGGAACCGCCGGCCGCGCCCCGTACGGGGCCGGCCATGCGTTATCTTCCCTGCGCGATCAGGAAGCCAGCTGCGCGCGGCATTCCTGAAAATACTTGCGCTCGGCGTGCTCGCCCTTCTTGCCGATGTTGAATGAGGCCACCGGACGGTGGTAGCCCATCACGCGCGTCCACACCTCGCAAGGCTGGCGCTCGGCTTCGCTCAGGCTGGATTCGCCGGCGGCAAGGCGGGTCTGGTCGGAAAGGTCGGTCATGTTGTTCTCCCTGTGGTTATGTGATGTGGCAAATTCAGGCGGCCAGTTTCCTGCGCTTCTCCGCGAGGCGTTCCTGGTCGCATTTTGGGCAGTAATGGTGCTCGCCCTCGAGATAGCCGTGCGTGGGGCAGATCGAGAACGTCGGCGTGATCGTGATGTACGGTTGCGCGAAACGCTCCAGCGCGCGCCGCACCAGCGTCTTGCAGGCTTCCGCACTGGTGATGCGCTCGCTCATGTACAGGTGCAGCACGGTGCCACCGGTGTATTTGCGCTGCAGCACCTCCTGGCGTTCCAGCGCCTCGAACGGATCGTCGGTGAAGCCGACCGGAAGCTGCGAGGAATTGGTGTAATACGGGCGATCCTGCGAACCGGCCTGAATGATGTCGGGAAAGCGCTTGCGGTCTTCCTTGGCGAAACGGTAGGTGGTGCCTTCCGCCGGCGTCGCTTCGAGGTTGTACATGTGGCCGGTCTCTTCCTGGAACGCCACCATCCTTGCGCGCACGTGGTCGAGCAGGCGCACGGCGAAATCGTAACCCCAGCCAGTGGTGATGTCGTGCTCGTCGCAGGTGAAGTTGCGGATCATCTCGTTGATGCCGTTCACGCCCAGTGTGGAGAAGTGGTTGCGCAGCGTGCCGAGATAGCGCTTGGTATAGGGGAACAGCCCCGCATCCATGTGACGCTGGATCACCTTGCGCTTGATCTCCAGGCTGTTCTTGCCGATCTCCAGCAACTCGTCCAGCCTTTCCAGCAGCGCTTCCTCGTTGCCCTGGAAGAGATAGCCGAGGCGCGCGCAATTGATCGTCACCACGCCCACCGAGCCGGTCTGCTCGGCGCTGCCGAACAGGCCGTTGCCGCGCTTGAGCAGTTCGCGCAGGTCGAGTTGCAAACGGCAGCACATCGAGCGCACCATGTTGGGCTTGAGGTCGGAATTGATGAAGTTCTGGAAGTACGGCAGACCGTATTTCGCGGTCATCTCGAACAGCAGCGTGGCGTTCTCCGATTCCCATGGGAAATCGGGCGTCATGTTGTAGGTCGGGATCGGGAAGGTGAACACCCGGCCCTTGGCATCGCCCTTGGTCATCACCTCGATGTAGGCGCGGTTGATAATGTCCATCTCGGCCTGCAGCTCGCCGTAGCAGAACGGCATGGCTTCGCCGCCGATGATGGGGGTCTGCGTACGCAGGTCTTCCGGGCATACCCAGTCGAAGGTCAGGTTGGTGAAGGGCGTCTGCGTGCCCCAGCGCGACGGCACGTTGAGATTGTAGATCAGCTCCTGGATGGACTGCCGGACGCTGTCGTAGGACAGCTTGTCCTTGCGGACAAACGGCGCCATGTAGGTGTCGAACGAGGAGAACGCCTGCGCGCCGGCCCATTCATTCTGCAACGTGCCGAGAAAGTTGACGATCTGCCCGACCGCGGAAGACAAATGCCTCGGCGGCTTGGCCTCGACCTTGCCGGGTACACCGTTCAGCCCCTCGTTGAGCAGCGTGCGCAACGACCAGCCGGCGCAATAGCCGGCCAGCATGTCGAGGTCGTGCACGTGAATGTCGCCCTCGCGGTGCGCCACGCCGACTTCCGGCGGATAGACATGGTTGAGCCAGTAATTGGCCACCACCTTGCCGGACACGTTCAGGATCAGCCCGCCCAGGCTGTAGCCCTGATTGGCGTTGGCGTTGACGCGCCAGTCCATCTGGTCGAGGTATTCGTTGATCGAACTCTCCACGTCTACCACCGTCTTGCGATCCTGGCGCAGCTTGGTGTGCTGTTCGCGATAGACGATGTAGGCGCGCGCGGTCTTGAGGTGGTTGGCGGTGATCAGCACCTGCTCCACCGTATCCTGGATCTTCTCGATATGCGGCGTCTCGGCGCGGAACTTGTGGATCAGCACCTTGACCACCTGCGCGGTCAGCAGCGCGGCCTCGTTCGCGTCGAATTCACCGGAGGCGGCGCCGGCGCGCTGGATGGCGGAGCGGATCTTGTCGGAATCGAACGCCGCCGCCGTCCCGTCGCGCTTGATCACGCCCCGGGGGATGGAAACCGTATTGCCGGGCGCTACTGCGGTGATCGTTTCTGCCATTGTTTCCTCCTGATTTGACCTTGGATACGGCTGACATCGCCGCGCATCCCGATGCCGGGCATCGGGCTGACGAATATCACAAACCACTAGATGTTGTGTTCGAGGGTGTAAAACTACCCAGCATCTAGTGGTGTGTCAAGAGGAGGGGGCAAATTTCAGGTGGCGACTGACAAAAGTCAGCGTGCGGAGGAAAACAGGCGGGCGGCCGCTCTTTCCAGCAGCCTGCCGGGCAGCAGCTGCGACGGCTCAAAATGCGGCATTTCCACCGCATCGAGCGCATTCTTGGCGATCAGCCCCAGCTCGGTGTCACCCTCCACCACTAGGCGGCGGCTGAAGAACAGGGTGTCCGGGTCTTCCTTGCGCAAACCCAGCATCAGGAAATCGTAAGTGGCGGCGCTGAAAGCGATGTCGGGCGTCCGGTCGCCCTTGCAGGCGACGAACCCGTTGCGCCCGATGCTGAAGAAGAAACTGAGGCCGGCATCGGTGACGCGGATGGCAATCAACTTGCCATGCAACGGCTCCAGCGACTCCGGTTTGATCAATCGCCCCAGCGCCAGATTCAGCACCCGGCTGAACACCAGCGAAGGCGGATAAGACGGTAACAGCGAAACGGCTGTTCCCAGCGGTGAGGGGATTCTGAAAGCGGGTATATCCATGATGTTCCTCGGGATCAGGTGGTGGTGGGCATTTTATCCTGTTTGCATCCGGCGCAACACCGGACAAGCCGGGTTCATCGGATTTACTACCATACCCATCTCATTCAAGAATAATTCGACTTCGGTATCTTTCGAATCATGCGTCATTGACAACTGCCTGTTGGATGCACATGTACTGAACCAACTCAGGTGGGGCATCGCGAAAGACCGCCGTGAAGTCTTTCCGGAAGCCTGTCAGTCCGGCACATTGGGAGCGCACCTGACCGCCAACGGAATGCATGACGAAATCGGCGATCTCAACTCCCGGTTCGTTCATCGCCTTTGGAACGAAATAATGATCAATAGGGACGCGCACCGTACGGCCAAAGTATTCAACGTCGGCCTTGTTGTACGGGCCAACGTGACGTTCGGCTAATGCGTTAGCTCTTTCGGAACTCTCCACCAATATGGCGATGCGCGAAAAGGTAAAGCTAAGCGCAATACGTTCGACCCGCGCAAGAAACGCTCGAGAAACTATTTGATAGGGCGAGTAGTCGTTTGGAAGTAGTGACTTGCAGGATGCAACTGCCGCGAGCCGAGCGAAGTTTCTTAGCGCAAAAAAACTGCTGATGGCTTCCAGTTGGTTCTTCGTGGGCGTTCTCAGTTCATTTGCATGGAGAGTTGAATCCGCGCCTTCGAAGTATTGATCTTTCATTCGACGCCAAGTGGGCCTGACGAAGTTCACATAGTCACCAACAAGGACGGCACAACCCCCAAGCCCAAAAACTGGATGCTGTGGATCAGAGAATAGCTCGTCTCCTGTCTCATCAACAAAAACTAGGAGACAACTGGATTCCAAGGCGACGCTGTCCCCGTCGTCAGAAGTTCCGAGCGCAAGAGTCGGTGCGTTACTCATCAATGTGTTGGTACGCGATGAAAATTACCCAAGTGATTAACCTTCTCCGTTCCGATTTTCGGAATGGAGAAACCAAACCGGCGCAACACGTCCGCAGAAGCCGTCTTAAAAATTCGCGAGGGGGGAGGGATGCAAGGCGCACGGAACGCAGAAACCGGAATGTACATAAGTACATGAGGATTTCGAGTACCGCGCAACGCCGCAGATGCCCTCCGCAGCAATTTTTAAGCGGCTTCTCAGGCCGCGTCTTCCTCGGCCTGCTGGCGCAGATAGCTCTGCTCGATGCCGGGACGGCCGAACCAGTAGCCGTCGCAGGGCTGGTCCGGCATCAGCGCCGCCATTTGTTGCGCGGCTTGGCGGGCGGATTCCGGGTTGTCCAACACAGCGCGGTATAGCCCGAGGATATCGGCGGTATGTGTGGACTGCGGGCTGACGCGCACCACGTCCACACCGGTTTCGCGCATCGTGCCGAGTTCGGCTATCAAGTTGTAGACGCTGGCGGATTGGGTCTGGATGCCGTTCAGCACCAGGAAGGGCTGGCCTTCGCGGGTCTTCAGGGTCATGCCGTCGGGGTCACCCAGACAGCGGAACTGGCAATCGTCCTTGGGCAAGTTGTAGTGGCGCGCGGTGAAACAGCGCGCCGAGAATGCCAGCGGCAGACGCCCGTAGGCGAACACCTCGGTCTGCATCCCAACTGGGCGCACGCTATGCATGGATTCGAGATCGGTACGCGACATCTCGACCGGCATGACCCAGCGCATGGCACCCAGCTCGGCCAACAAAGCCAGTGTCTGCGGGTTGTAGGTGTTGATGTGCGGACCGGCGACGAACGGCACTTTCGCGCCGGAAAGCAGATGCACCGCGCCCATGTCGTTGGCTTCCACCGTGAACAAATCGTTGCCGCTGATGCGGCGCAGCGTCTTCAGGTCGGACTCGGATTCGATCAGCGCCTGGCTGGAAAGCACCACCTCTTTGCCCGCCACGGCGAGCTTGCCGGCCAGATCCAGCCAGTCTTCGGTGCGCAACTCATGGCGGCGCGAACAGACCGCCTCGCCGAGATAGACGATGTCCACCGGCGCGGCGGCGATCTCGTCGTAAAAGTCGAAAACGCGGTCGCGTTCCCAGTAGTAGAGGATGGGGCCTAAAGATAATTTCATCGGTGTTCTCTAATCAATACTGCAAAATCTTCCCATCACGAAGACACGAAGTTGTAGTTCGTAGGATGGGTTGAGCAACGCGATACCCATCGGCGCAATTTCAATTGATGGGTATCGCTGCGCTCAATCCATCCTACACCGGCTTATGGAACCTCTAGAAACCGTTGCGAGCGGTTGGAGTGCAAGGCGCACGGAGCGCAGCAACCGGAATGTACGCAGTTGTACATGAGGATTGCGAGCACCGCGCAACGCAGGAATCTGACCGCGCAGTAGGTTTATTGAGGTTTCCACTACTTCCAGGGGCGGTTGTAAGCGCCCAGCGTCTGCTGCTGACCTTCGGCGACCTTGCCCAATTGCGCCATCCACGCCGGATTGACGGTGTAGCTCTGCGGCGCGCGCTTGGCCGAGTCGATGGCGGCGCGCCATACCTTCGTCACTTGTTCGACGTAGGCCGGGCTACGTTGGCGGCCTTCGATCTTGATTGCGGCGATACCCATCGCCAGCATCTGCGGCAACATCTCCAGCGTGTTGAGGCTGGTGGGTTCCTCGATGGCGTAGTAGGTTTCGTTGTTGACCTCGAAGCGTCCTTTGCACAGGGTCGGATAACCGGCGTTTTCGTTGTCGCCGTAGCGGTCAAGCAACACGCCATTGAGGCGCGATTCCAAACCCTGCGGCGTTTTCTGCCAGCGCACCGACTTGGCCGGCGAGCACACGCCGCAGGTATTGGGCGATTCGCCGGTAGCGTAGGACGACAGCGCGCAACGCCCCTCGACCATCACGCACAGACCGCCGAAGCCGAACAGCTCGATCTCGACCGGGGTGTTCTTCACCACCTGTTCGACCTGCGCCAGCGACAGCACGCGCGGGATAACGGCGCGCTGGATGCCGAAGTGTTCGTGGTAGAAATTGATCGCCTCGTAGTTGGTAGCCGAGCCCTGCACCGACAGGTGCAGGCGCAACTGCGGATGGGTCTTGGCGGCATAGCGCATCAGGCCGGGGTCGGCGAGAATGACAGCGTCCATGCCCAGTGTGGCGGCGTTATCCACTGCGGACTGCCAGCGTTCCCACTTGTCGGACTGCGGGAAGGTGTTGAGCGCGAGCAACACTTTGGCGCCTTTAGAGTGGGCGTAACGCACACCTTCGCGCGCGTTGTCCTGATCGAAGTTGAGGCCGGGGAAGGCGCGCGCGTTGGTGTTGTCCTTGAAGCCCATGTAAACGCAATCGGCGCCGTTATCCACGGCAACCTTCAGCGCCGGCAGATTGCCGGCCGGACAGACCAGTTCAAGCGACATGACGTAGCTCCTTGAAAATGAAGGGGGTGCCGGCGAGTCGTCCCTGACGGCTGCCGCGTGTGTGCAATTCGTTGGTGATGCCGTTCAGCACGTTCCATTTTTCCGAACTCCATTCGGGCGCAAGCAGAATATCCCGGGGCGCGGTGGCGGTGACGCGATGATAGACAATATGTTCCGGCGTGCGTTCGATCAGGTCGGCGGCGATGCGGATGTACTCCTCGCGGGTCAGCGGCACATACTTGCCGCGCAGCCAGTCCTGCGCCAGCGCCGTGTGCTTCACGATGTGCAGCGGATGCAGCTTCAGCCCTTCCACTCCGATATCGAGCACCGTATCGAGCGTGGCGTGGTAATGGGCTTCCGTCTCTCCGGGCAGGCCGATGATCAGATGGGTGCACACGTTGATGCCGCGCTGGCGTGCCGCTGTGGCAGTAGCGACGTATTCGGCCAGGCCATGGCCGCGATTGATGCGCCGCAACGTCTCATCGAACGCGGATTGCAGGCCCAGCTCAAGCACCACCTCCAGCCCGGCCGCGCGGAACTCGTCCAGCAGGTCGAGCACTTCCGCCGATACGCAGTCGGGGCGGGTGCCAACCGAGATGCCGACGATGCCGGGCTCGGCCAGCACGCCCAGATACAGCTCACGCAACTGCGCGATCTGGGCGTAGGTGTTGGTGTACGCCTGAAAATAGGCGATGAACTTGGTCGCGCGGGTGCGCTGCGAGATCGCATTGCGCCCCGATGCCAGCTGCTCGCGCAGCGAAGGCGGCGTGCGTCCGTTGGGGCTGAACGACTCGTTGTTGCAGAAGGTGCAGCCGCCTATCCCCTTGCTGCCGTCGCGATTGGGGCAGGTCATGCCGGCATCCAGCGCGATCTTGTGCACGCGCTCGCCGTAGCGTTGCAGCAAGTGCTGGCCATAGGAATTGATGTAGTCGGAAAGAACCATCTGTCTGATAAATGTCAGCCTTTCCGGATGGAAAGACGTTGAAGGCTAACACGCCGTCCCGCTGCCTTCAACCGCGCGGCTCAAGCGGTATTCTTTAACTCTGCGATCACCGGCGTGTGATCCGACGGGCGCTCCAGTTTGCGCGGCGTCTTGTCGATCAGGCAACCGGTGCAGCATGCGGCGAGCGCCTCGCTGACCAGGATGTGGTCGATGCGCAGCCCCATGTTGCGGCGGAACGCCATCATGCGGTAGTCCCACCAGGAATAGGATTTGTCGGCCTGCTCGAACAAACGGAAACTGTCGCGCAACCCGAGCTGCAACAACTCGCGGAACCGCTCCCGCTCCGGCGCGCTGACCAGCACGTTGCCCTCCCACGCCTTCGGGTCGTACACGTCGCGGTCTTCCGGCGCGATGTTGTAGTCACCCAGCAACGCGAGCTGCGGATGTTTTTCCAGCTCGCCGCGCAGCCAGTCGCGCAACGCGGCCAGCCATTCCAGCTTGTAACGGTATTTATCCGAACCCACCTCCTGCCCGTTCGGCACATATATGCAAACCACGCGGACATCACCGACAGTGGCGGCGATGACGCGCTTCTGCTCGTCCGCGAAACCGGGGATGCCGCATTGCACATCGGTCGCCGGCTCGCGGCTCAATATCGCGACGCCGTTATAGGTCTTCTGCCCGCTGAACACGCTGTGATAGCCCGCCGCCAGCAACTCGGCCTGCGGGAAATCCGCATCCTGCTGCTTGGTCTCCTGCAAACACAGCGTCTCGACCGGATTCGCGGTGAGCCACTCCAGCACCTGCGGCAGGCGTACCTTGAGCGAATTGACGTTCCAGGTCGCCAGCTTCATTGCGTTCCGGCATCCACCGGGGCAGCCTCTTCGTCGTCGACCGGAGCAGCCGGCGCGCGGTAGGGCGCGGTCTTGGGATAGCCCGCGATGTCGAGTTCATTGTTCCAGCGCGTCTCATCGAAGCCCGACAGGAAACGCCGGCCCACCGAAAGCGAGGGGACGAGATCGCCGCCCGACGCCTTCTTGAACGCTTCGATCTCTTCCTTCGCGACCAACTTCTTTTCGCTGAACGGAATGCCGCGCCGGTTCAGCATGTCGCGCGCCTGCTGGCAATAGCTGCCGCAGGTGTCGTCCTCGATATACAGCGTGACCGGAAAATTCTCGCGCGCACGGCGCGTCTCGTAGGACAGGCCTTCATCGCCGTTCGCGGCGGGGAACCTGCGAGTCTCCGCCTGCACGCCGGGCGGCGGCGCATCGCCGTAATGCACCTTGCCCGCCTCGTCCACCCAGCGGTACAGCTCGCCGGCCTGAAGCAGCGGCGCGGAACACAGAAGAATCAGCAGCAGGATAACGTGTTTCATTTGGCCTCCCTCGCCTTTATCGGGTTGACAGGCGCATTGTAAAGCTAGCGGAACACTTCCGGCAGGGGCTGTACCGCGATCTCCCCGCCCCACAGCGCCGACACGATGCGTGCTGCCTGCGCCGCGTCGCCGCTGGTGTAGAACGCTTCGGTTCCGGTCGCACTGGCTTGCGGGCATGGCGGCAATTCCGCCGCAATGCGGCGTTCCAGTTCGCGCGCCACGGCGGCGCCGGTATCCACCAGCGCGATGCTTTCGCCCGCCACCGTGCGGATCAGCGGCGCGAGGAACGGATAGTGAGTGCAGCCGAGGATCAGGGTGTCCGCGCCCGCCGCCAGCAGCGGCGCGGTGTAGCGTTCGACGAGCTGGCGCGCTGCCGGGCTAACAAGATCGCCGCGCTCGACCAACTCCACCAGACCGGGGCAGCCCTGGGTGACGATGCTCACCTCGCCCGCATATCTCTCCAGCAAGGCGGCGAAGCGCGCGCTCTCCAGCGTGCCGACCGTCGCCAGCACGCCGACCACGCCGCTCTTCGTGGCGGCGACGGCAGGCTTGACGGCAGGCTCCATCGCCACGATGGGCAGGCTGAAACGGCTGCGCAGCATGGCGGCTGCGGCCGCCGTGGCGGTGTTGCAGGCGATGACAATGGCTTCGGCACCGTATTCGACGAGGAATCGCGCGAGGGTGAGTGAACGTTGCGCGATGTAGTCCGGCGCTTTGTCGCCGTAGGGCACATGGCCGGAATCGGCGACGTAGATCAGCTTTGCCTCGGGCAACGCGGCGCGGATGTGGCGCAGCACCGAAAGGCCGCCCACGCCGGAATCGAATACCCCGATGGTTCGGCCCATGCCGCTTATTCCGCCATCTGGTCGCGCAGGAATTCCTCGTAGGTGCCGTGATAGTCGTTCACGCCCTTGGCCGATATCTCGATGATACGCGTCGCCAGCGACGAAACGAATTCACGGTCGTGGCTGACGAACACCAGCGTACCCTTGTACAGGTCGAGTGCGGTGTTGAGCGACTCGATCGCTTCCATGTCCATGTGGTTGGTCGGCTCGTCCATCAGCAGCACGTTGGGCTTGGCCAGCATCAGCTTGCCGAACAGCATGCGGCCCTTCTCGCCGCCGGACAGCACCTTCACGCGTTTCTTCACGTCGTCGCCGGAGAACAACAGGCGGCCCAGCGTGCCGCGCACCACTTGGTCGTCGTCGTGCGGACCGCGCCAGTCGATCATCCACTCCATCATCTCTTTATCTTCGGCGAAGTCGGCGGCGTGGTCCTGCGCGTAGTAGCCGAGCTTGGCCTTGTCCGCCCACTTGATGGTGCCGGTGTCGGGCGCGAGATCGCCCGCGAGGCAGCGCAGCAGCGTGGTCTTGCCGATGCCGTTCGGGCCGATGATGGCCACCTTTTCGCCCGCATCGATGCGGAAATTCACGTTGGAGAACAGCACTTTGTCGAAACCCTTGGCCATGTGTTGCACTTCCACCGCGACGCGGTGCAGCTTTTCGCGCTCGTCGTATTCGAACCGGATGAAGGGATACTGGCGGCTGGAAGGTTTAATGTCTTCCACCTTGATCTTGTCGATCTGGCGCGCGCGCGAAGTGGCCTGCCTGGCCTTGGAGGCGTTGGCCGAGAAGCGCGCCACGAAGGCCTTGAGTTCGGCGATCTTTTCCTTGGCCTTGGCGTTATCCGACGACTGCTGTTCGCGCGCCTGCGTCGAGGCCAGCATGTAATCGTTGTAGTTGCCCGGATACACGGTAATCTTGCCGTAGTCCAGATCGGCCATGTGGGTGCACACGCAGTTCAGGAAATGGCGGTCGTGCGAGATGATGACCATGGTGGAGTTACGCGCGTTCAGCACGTCTTCCAGCCAGCGGATGGTATTGATGTCAAGGTTGTTGGTCGGTTCGTCCAGCAGCAGGATGTCCGGATCGGAGAACAGTGCCTGCGCCAGCAGCACGCGCAGTTTGAAGCCGGGGGCCACTGCGCTCATGTTGCCCTGATGCAACTCGATGGCGATACCCACACCCATCAGCAACTCGCCCGCGCGCGCTTCGGCGGTATAGCCGCCGTATTCGGCGAACGACGCTTCCAGATCGGCGGCGCGCATATAGTCTTCTTCGCTGGCATCCGGGTTGGCATAGATCGCGTCGCGCTCCGACATCGCCTCCCACATCTCGGCGTGACCCATCATCACCACGTCCAGCACGCGCATGTCTTCAAAGGCGAACTGGTCCTGGCGCAGTTTGCCGAGGCGCTCGCCCTTGTCCAGCATCACCTCGCCGGAGGATTGCTCCAGATCGCGGCCGAGGATCTTCATGAAAGTGGACTTGCCGCAGCCGTTGGCCCCGATCAGGCCGTAGCGGTTGCCGTCACCGAACTTGACGGAAACGTTTTCGAACAACGGCTTGGCGCCGAACTGCATGGTGATGTTTGCGGTGGATAACATGGCGTGCCTTACAAAATGAGGCGCGCATTCTAACACCGCGGCCGCCCTGACCGGCAGCGCCGACAAGGGGATGTTGACACCCGCGCGCGGAGCACGGAAACTGGCGGCCATCCTGACCAGCGCATGGGACACCCGACCGCCGCCCAGCCGTTTTCGCCATGAACAGACCCGCCCTGACCAATTTCATCGTCATCGTGCTGCTCGCCTGCGCCGCCCTGGCCGGATGCAGCCAGAACGCCGCGCCGGGCACGGCCATGCAGGCCAGGCTGATCGATATCCACGAACACCTGTCCTATGCCATCCGCAAGGCCGGATATGACCACAGCATCATGAGCCGGCGCGAAGGCCCGGTGAACATCGACTCGATCTTCATCTCGATGCCGCTGGACGGCGTGAAACGCCAGCACCCCAGCGTGGAAAAGCTGCTGAACTCGATAGGCACCATTTGCGCCCGCCCGGAATATGCGGATGTGGCGCTACACATCGAACTGGACGCATCGGACTACGACAACTTCCTGTTCATGCGCGGCGTGCTGGAAAAAGCACTGGGCGCAAGGACCAATGCCCGGATCATCGCGAACCAGAACCCGCGCAACACCATCACCGTCACCCTCACCCACCATCCCTTCGGGAAACTTCCCTGACGCCATCCGCACCGCGCGACGGACGGGCGATTTCTTGAAACGCGGCGCCATCGGCTAGAATGCGGCGTATCGACCCGATCCACAGGACGCCATGGTTCCCCATCTCACCACCGCACTCAAAGGCCCGTTGCTCGACCTGGAGCGCCGCATCCTCGCCGCACAACCGACCATCGAACACTGGTTCCGCAAGCAGTGGCAGGAACACGCCGCGCCGTTCTATGCCTCGGTGGACCTGCGCAACAGCGGCTTCAAGCTGGCGCCGGTGGACACCAACCTGTTCCCCGGCGGCTTCAACAACCTGAACCCCGATTTCCTGCCGTTGTGCGTGCAGGCGATGCAGAGCATGGTGGAAAAGGTCTGCCCGGAAGCGCGCGGCGTGCTGCTGATCCCGGAGAACCACACGCGCAACCAGTTCTACCTGCAGAACGTCGCGCAGCTCGTCCTGATCCTCAGGCAGGCCGGCATGCGCGTGCGCGTCGGCAGCCTGCTGCCGGAAGTCACCGCGCCCACGCCGGTCATGCTGCCGAATGGCGGCACGCTGCTGCTGGAGCCGCTGGTGCGGCGCGGCCGGCGGCTCGGCCTGGAGGATTTCGACCCGTGCGTGGTGCTGCTCAACAACGACCTTTCCGGCGGCGCGCCCGACATCCTGAAGAACCTCGACCAGCAGGTGCTGCCACCGCTCGATGCGGGCTGGCACACGCGGCGCAAGTCGCAGCACTTCGCCGCCTATGGCCGTGCCGCGACCGAGTTTGCCCAGCTCATCGGCATCGACCCGTGGCTGATCGACCCGCGCTTCGCCGTGTGCCGCCAGATCAACTTCCAGGAAAAAGTCGGCGAGGAATGCCTCGCTACGCAGGTGGACGCGGTGCTGCAACAGATTCGCGCCAAATATGCCGAATACGGCGTGCAGCATGAGCCCTTCGTTATCGTCAAGGCCGACGCGGGCACCTATGGCATGGGCATCATGACGGTGAAGGATGCCGGCGAGGTGCGCGGGCTGAACCGCAAACAGCGCAACAAGATGGCGGTGGTGAAGGAGGGATTGCAGGTCTCCGACGTACTGATACAGGAAGGCGTCTATACCTTCGAGCAGGTCGGCGACGCGGTGGCCGAGCCGGTGGTGTACATGATCGACCATTACGTGGTCGGCGGCTTCTACCGCGTGCATACCGAGCGCGGGATAGACGAGAACCTCAATGCGCCGGGCATGCGCTTCGAGCCGCTGGCGTTCGAGAACAGCTGCACCATGCCCAACCCCGAATGCCTGCCGGACGATACGCCGAACCGCTTCTATGCCTACGGCGTGGTGGCGCGGCTGGCGCTGCTGGCGGCCGCGCTGGAGCTGGAAGAGACCGCTTCCGAATGATCCGGCTGCGTATCCTGTTGCTGGCAACCGCCCTGCTGCTCGGCGCCTGCGGCAAGGAGCAGCTCTATCAGGAACAGGGCTATGTGTTCGGCACGCTGGTGGATGTCAGCATCTACGGCGAGGAAGAACCGCGCGCGCGCCAGGCAGCGAGCGCGGTGCTGCACGAATTCCAGCGCCTGCATGACCTGCTGCATGCCTGGCAGCCTTCCGAACTGAGCGAGTTGAACGCCGCCTTCGCCAAGGGCGAGACCAGAACCGTCATGCCGGAACTCGCCGCGATGCTGCGCGACGCCGCACAGCTCTCCGCGCAGTCCGGCGGACTGTTCAACCCGGCCATCGGCGGACTGATCGAGGCCTGGGGTTTCCAGGCGGACGAATTCAAGCCGGTGCTGCCGGATGCGGAAAAGATCGCGGCGCTGGTGCGGGCGAATCCGCAGATGAGCGACATCGTCCTCTCCCCCACAAATGACGGCGGAACGACCGCCTCCAGCCGCAACCAGGCCGTGCGCCTCGACCTCGGCGGCTACGCCAAGGGCTACGCGCTCGACCGCGCGGCGGAGCTGTTGCGCAAGCGCGGCATCCGCAATGCGCTGGTCAACATCGGCGGCAACATCATCGCGCTCGGGCAGCACGGCAAGCGCGCCTGGCGCGTCGGCATCCAGCATCCGCGCAAGCCCGGTGCATTGGCCACGCTGGAACTGCATGACGGTGAAGCGATCGGCACCTCCGGCGACTACCAGCGCTATTTCGAGCTGGAAGGCAGACGCTATAGCCACCTGATCGATCCGCGCAGCGGCTATCCGGCACAGGGCGTGCAGGCGCTGACCGTCCTGACGCGCGGGCCGCGCGCCGGGCTATTATCCGATGCGTCTTCCAAACCGCCGTTCCTCGCCGGCACGACCGGATGGCGCGCCGCGGCGGCGCAAATGAACCTGCCCGAAGCGCTGCTGGTGGATGCGCAGGGCAACATCCATCTCACAGCGGCGCTGCAGAAACGGCTAGAATTCACCGACAAGGAAATGCGGGCAGAGGTAGTGCCGTGAGCGATCCGGAAAGAGAAGCCGTCGAATACAAGGTACGCCGTGCGGCACGGCATCCACGCATTGCGCGAGATCGGCAAGATTGTTGCCGGGGAACGGCAGGCCGATGAAGACGACGCCAAGGTGCTGCGCTGGCCCGTGCGCCATGGCTGGCTGGTCGTGCCGGGCATCGCGCTTGCGGCGGCATACTGGATGGGGGTGATCTGAATGACAGGAATTCTGGTGGTGGCGCACAACGCGCTCGGCGAAAGCCTGGTGGACTGCGTGCGGCATGTGCTGGGCAAAGTGCCCGACAATCTCAAAGTGCTGTCCGTTCGCGCCGAGGATGACCCGCAGCACAAGCTGGACGAAGGGCGCGAGTTCATCCGGCAACTCGATACGGGCAACGGCGTGCTGGTCCTGGCGGACATCTTCGGCGCCACGCCGAGCAACATCGGTCGCCAGCTGTGCCGCGCCGAACACGTGATGGGCGTGGCCGGGGTGAACCTGCCGATGCTGCTGCGCGTGGTATGCCACCCCGAGAAGAACCTGCCGGAGCTGGCAAGGGTCGCCCTCGAAGGCGGGCGTGATTGCATCGTTTACATGGATTCGGAAGGCTGCGATGTTGCAAAAAGATGTGCTGATCGTCAATAAACTCGGCCTGCACGCGCGCGCCTCGGCCAAGCTCACGCAACTGGCTTCGCGCTTCAAGTGCGACGTGATGATGTCGCGCAACGGACGGCGCGTGAACGCCAAGAGCATCATGGGCGTGATGATGCTGGCGGCCGCCAGGGGTACGACCATCACGGTCGAGACCAGCGGCGAGGACGAAGCGGCGGCGATGCAGGGGATCGAGGAACTCATCAGCGGTTATTTCGGAGAGGGGGAATAAGCCAATGAAGACACCCCGGAAAATCGTAGCGAGCGGATCGAGTGCAAGGCGCACTGGGCGCAGAAACCGGAATGTACAAGCAGTTTGTCGCCTTGCGACCCCGGATTCCGGGCACCGCGCAACGCAGCAATCGAGCTGTGCAGTAGATTTGCCGGGGTGTCTATGAGCTTTACCCTGCACGGCATTTCCGTCTCCAGCGGCATCGCCATCGGCCATGCGCATCTGGTGTCGCACACCTCGCTGGAGGTGGCGCATTACACGCTGCCGAAACAGCTCGTCGAGCTGGAGATTGCGCGCTTCGACGCCGCGCTGCAAGCCACGCGCCGCGAACTTTCAGAGCTCCGCAACAACCGCCCGGCCCGCGCCGCCGCCGAATTCGACGCCTTCCTCGAACTGCACCTGATGATCATGGACGACCCGCTGCTCAGCAGCGCGCCGCGCGAGATGATCGCCAGCGAGCATTGCAACGCCGAATGGGCGCTCAAGACCCAGACCGAGAATCTGGTCGAACAATTCGAAGAGTTCGAGGATGCCTATCTGCGCGAGCGGCAAACCGACGTGAGACAGGTCGCCGAGCGCCTGCTCAAGCAGCTCACCGGCCAGCCCGGACACCGTCCGCCGCCGACGCGCCACGATGTGGAAACGATCCTGGTGGCGCACGACCTCAGCCCGGCCGACCTGATCCAGTTCAAGCCGCAGCAATATGCCGCGTTCGTCACCGACCTCGGCGGCGCGACCTCGCACACCGCCATCGTGGCGCGCAGTCTCAATACGCCGTGCGTGGTCGGCCTGCACCACGCGCGCGAGCTGATCCGCGAAGACGACCTGCTGATCCTGGACGGCGAACAGGGCGTGCTGATCGTCGATCCGGACAAGTCCATCCTGGCCGAATACCGGCTGCGCCAGAGCGGATGGGAGCTGGAGCGCAAGAAACTCAAACGCCTGCGCCACGCGCGCGCCTGCACGCTGGACGGCACCCTCATCGAATTGCACGCCAACATCGAAAAACCGGAAGACATCGCCGAGGTAAAGGAGAATGGCGCGACCGGTGTCGGCCTGTTCCGCAGCGAATTCCTGTTCCTCAACCGCGACGACCTGCCGGACGAAGAGGAACAATTCGAGTCCTACCGCAGCGCCGCTGCCGGCATGGACGGGCAGCCGATGACCATCCGCACCTTCGACCTCGGTGCCGACAAACAGCTCAAGGGCGCCGAGCGCGTCGCCAGCAATCCCGCGCTGGGACTACGCGCGATCCGCCTGTGCCTGGCCGAGCCGCAGCTGTTCCGCACCCAGTTGCGCGCCATCCTGCGCGCCTCGCATTACGGCAACGTCAAGATACTGGTGCCGATGCTGTCGAGCGTATCGGAACTCAACCAGACGCTGGAATTCATCGCGGTGACCAAGCTTGCGCTGGAAGCGGAAGGCATCCCCTACGATCCCGGGGTGAAGATCGGCGGCATGATCGAGATCCCCGCCGCCGCGCTGGCGCTCAACGTATTCGCCAAGAAACTGGACTTCCTCTCCATCGGCACCAACGACCTGATCCAGTACACGCTGGCGATCGACCGCACCGACGATGAGGTGGCGCATCTATACGACCCGCTGCATCCTGCCGTGCTGCACCTGCTGGCGCATGTGATCGGCACCGCCAACAAGCTCGGCGTGCCGGTCTCGGTGTGCGGCGAAATGGCCGGCGAACTGCCCTACACCCGCCTGCTGCTCGGTCTCGGCCTGCGCCAGTTCTCGATGTTCTCGGCGCAGGTGCCGAACATCAAGCAGCGCATCCTCACCACCAGCCTGCCGGAGATCGCCAGCCTCACGCAAAAGATCCTGCGCGCCGACGACCCGATGCGTATCCGCGACCTGCTGGGCCGGCTGAACAGAATCTGACGGAAGCGGCGCTAGCGAAGCGCGGCGGGAACGGGAGCGGTGCCGGGCAGCCGGCAATCCAGAATGGCGCTGCGCAGCACATCGATGAGGCGGGAACGCGGGAAGCTGCTGCGCCAGACCAGCGCGATGCGGCGCGTCGGCTCGGGCTCGACGAACGGGCGCACGCACAGCGCCGCGTCGCCGCTGATCGGATCGGCCGCGCTGGCCGGCATGACGGTGACGCCCACCCCGCCGACCACCATCTGACGCAGCGTCTCCAGCGAACTGCCCTCCAGGATGCGCGGTGCACGTCCGTTGCGCGCATCCGCATGGGCGCACAGGTCGAGCACCTGGTCGCGGAAACAGTTGCCCGGTCCCAGCATGAGCAAGGGCTCGTCCAGCAACCAGGCCGGCTCGATGCGCTCATGCTGCTGCCAGGGATGCCCGGCGGGCGCGACCGCGCGGAACGCCTCGTCATAGACCGGCAAGGCGACCAGCCCGGCCTCTTCGGCGGGCGTGGCGATCACGATCACATCCAGCTCGCCGGCGCGCAGCGCTTCCAGCAGGCGGTCGGTGTAATTCTCCTGCAACACCAGCTGCAATGCCGGCGCAGCCGCGCGGAGTCGCGCCACCAGTCCGGGCAGCAGATAGGGGCCGATGGTGTAGATCACGCCGAGCCGCAATTCGCCGGCCAGCGGGTCTTTGCCGCTCTGCGCCAGCGTCCTGATGCGCTCGATCTCGGCCAGGGCGACGCGGGCCTGAGTGACGATCTGCTCACCGACCGGCGTGGCGCGCACCTCGCCCGCACTGCGTTCGAACAACGCGACGCCCAGTTCCTCCTCGAGTTTCTTGACGGCGACGGACAGCGTCGGCTGCGAGACGAAACATTTTTCCGCCGCGCGACCGAAGTGCCTTTCGCTGGCGAGGGCGATGATGTAGCGTAGATCGGTCAATGTCATGAGACGGATTGCGGCATTTGCGCGGTCTGTTGATTCGACCCGCGCAAGGTTATCACAGCGGGGATTCCGGCGCGATTGACAGCGGCGCGCAAAAACCGGAAACTGCGCACCAGTGCCGATTTGACATCAGCTTGCGGGGCACTCTAAACATACCAGCTAAAGCGAGGCAACCCGTTTTGGCGCAAGCTGGACGGGTTTTCTTTTGGAGCTTGGTTTGGACAATTCAGTCGGAACAGTTACCGCGCAGTGCGCGCAGTTCGACACCCCGCTGACCTTCCGCAGCGGCGCGGTGCTGCCGCGCTACGAGCTTGTATACGAGACCTACGGCACGCTCAATGCCGACAGATCCAACGCCATCCTGATCTGCCACGCACTGTCCGGCCATCACCACGTCGCGGGCGTCTATGCGGATCAGCCGGAGAACGCCGGCTGGTGGGACAACATGGTCGGCCCCGGCAAACCGGTCGATACGGACAAGTTCTTCGTCATCGGCCTGAACAACCTCGGCGGCTGCCACGGCTCGACCGGCCCTTCCTCCATCGACCCGGCGAGCGGCCAGCCCTACGGTTCCAGTTTCCCGGTCATCACCGTCGATGACTGGGTGGAATCGCAGGCGCGCCTGGCCGACCGGCTCGGCATCGGGCAGTTCGCCGCAGTGCTCGGCGGCAGCCTGGGCGGCATGCAGGCGATGCAGTGGGCGCTATCCTATCCGGAGCGCGTGCGCCATGTGCTGGTCATCGCCGCCGCGCCTCACCTCACCGCGCAGAACATCGCCTTCAACGACGTGGCGCGCAGCGCCATCCTCACCGACCCGGATTTCCACGGCGGCGATTTCTACCGGCACGGGGTGGTGCCGACGCGCGGCCTGCGGCTGGCGCGCATGCTGGGGCATATCACCTATCTTTCCGACGACGCGATGGCCGACAAGTTCGGCCGCGAGCTGCGTCACGGCAAGCTCGGCTTCAGCTACGACATCGAGTTCCAGATCGAATCCTACCTGCGCCATCAGGGGGACAAGTTCGCCGCGTATTTCGACGCCAACACCTATCTGCTGATGACCAAGGCGCTGGATTATTTCGACCCCGCGCGCGAGCTCGACGGCGACCTGAACCGCGCCTTCTCCGTAGCCAGGGCGAAGTTCCTGGTGGTGTCGTTCACCACCGACTGGCGCTTCTCGCCGGAGCGTTCACGCGAGATCCTGCATGCGCTGCTGCACAACAAGCGCGACGTGAGCTATGCCGAGATCACTTCCGCGCACGGGCACGACTCGTTCCTGATGGACGACGAGCAGTATTTTGCGGTGATGCGCAACTATCTGGATCGCATCGCCGGGGAGTGCTTGCCATGAACACCTCCATCATCGAGACCCGCCCCGACTTCGCCGCCATCGCGGCCTGGATACCGCAAGGCTCGTCGGTGCTCGACCTCGGTTGCGGCGACGGCAGCCTGCTGCGCTATCTGCGCGAGACGCGCGAGGTGCGCGGCTATGGCGTGGAGATCAGCGACGCGAACATCGCCGCCTGCATCGCCAACAACGTGAACGTGATCCAGAGCGACCTCGATTCCGGCCTGGCCGAATTCGAGGACCGGTCCTTCGATTGCGTCATCCTGTCGCAGACGCTGCAGGCGACGCGCCACACCGAGGCGTTGATGAACGAGATCGTGCGGGTCGGACGCGAAGGCATCGTCAGCTTCCCCAACTTCGGCCACTGGAAGAGCCGCCTGCAAGTGCTGCTCGGCAATATGCCGGTTTCGAACGAGCTGCCCTACCAGTGGTACGACACGCCCAACGTTCACCTGTGCACGCTGAACGATTTCGAGATGCTCTGCGCGCACCTGCAGATCCGCATCCTCGGACGGCACGTGATGAGCGGCGGGCATGACGTGCAAGTGCTGCCCAACCTGCGCGGCAGCACCGCGGTGTACCGCTTCCGACGCGGCTCATGAGCGTGTTCGCGCAGCTGTTCACGCGCCGCATGCTGATCTGCGTCTTCACCGGCTTCGCTTCCGGTCTGCCGCTGTACCTGCTGTTCAACCTCGTGCCGGCCTGGTTGCGCAGCGAAGCAGTCGATCTCAAGACCATCGGCCTGTTCGCGCTGATCCAGTTCCCCTACACCTGGAAATTCCTCTGGTCGCCGTTCCTCGACCGCTATGTGCTGCCCCTGCTGGGACGGCGGCGCGGCTGGATGCTGCTCACCCAGATCGGTCTGCTGGGCGTGATTGCGGCGATGGGCGGTTTCTCGCCGCAGCACGAGATCGGCGCCATCGTGCTGTTCTGCACCCTGCTTGCTTTCCTTTCTGCCACGCAGGACATCGCGCTCGACGCCTACCGGCGTGAGCTGTTGAGCGACACCGAACTGGGGCTGGGCAACGCGATCCATGTCAACGCCTACCGTATCGCCGGACTGATACCCGGCTCGCTGTCGCTGATTCTCGCCGACTTTTTACCGTGGAGCACGGTGTTCATCATCACCGCGCTGTTCATGCTGCCCGGCATCGCCATGACGCTGCTGGTGAGCGAACCGCACCGCGCCGCACCGCCCAAGACCTTGCGCGAAGCCGTGGTCGAGCCGTTCCGCGAATTCATCAACCGGCAAGGCACACGCAGCGCGTTGCTGATCCTGGCGTTCCTGTTCTTTTACAAACTCGGTGACAGCATGTGTACCGCGCTGGCGACGCCGTTCTATCTCGACATGGGTTTCTCCAAGACCGACATCGGCCTGATCGCCAAGAACGCCGGGCTGTGGCCGGCGGTGATCGGCGGTATGCTGGGCGGGTTGTGGATGGTGAAGATCGGCATCAACCGCGCGTTGTGGCTGTTCGGCGTGGTGCAACTGGTGTCCATCTTCGGCTTCGCCTGGCTGGCCTCGATCGGCCACCACGACCAGATCGGCGCGCTGGAACGCACCCAACTGGCCATCGTCATCGGGATGGAAGCACTGGGCGTGGGATTGGGCACGGTGGCCTTCGTCGCCTTCATCGCGCGCACCACCCATCCCGCCTACACCGCCACCCAGTTCGCCCTGTTCACCAGCCTGATGGCGATGCCGCGCACCTTCGCCAACGCCGCCACCGGCTGGATGGTCGAAGCGCTGGGCTGGACGACCTTCTTCCTGATCTGCGCCGTGCTTGCGGTTCCGGGCATGTTGTTGCTGCTCAAGGTCGCGCCGTGGAACGAGGCAAAATCCTCCGCCGGGTAGTCGGTTGTCCGGCGTGGCGGTAAGATGTCCCGCCCCATCCGACGCGGTGCATGATGGCTCCTGCGCAAGAACTTGAATCCCGGCAACGGCTGGTCGCAGCCCTGCTCGATCCGCACCGCTATCCCGAGGCGGTGCGGCAGGTGTGCCTGATCGAAACGCACATCTCCTGGGTGCTGCTGGCGGGCCGTTACGCCTACAAGATCAAGAAACCGCTGAACCTCGGCTTCCTCGATTTTTCCACGCTGGAACTGCGCAGGCATTATTGCGAAGAAGAGTTCCGGCTGAACCGCCGCCTCGCGCCGCAACTCTATCTCGGCGTGACCGCCATCGGCGGCGATCCCGATCATCCGCAACTCGGCGCGCAGCCCGCCATCGAATACGCGGTGAAGATGCGGCGCTTCCCCGCCGCCTGCCTGATGGACCGGCAGCTGGCACGCGGCGGCATCGCGCCGCAGCACATCGACAAGCTCGCGGCCACATTGGCACGTTTCCACGCCGGTTTGTCTGCCGCCGCGCCGGACACGCCATTCGGCAGCCTTGCCGAAATCCGCGCGGCGGCGATGCAGAACTTCGAACAGTTGCAGCCGCTGCTTGGGACGGACGAGGGCGTGACGCAATTGCAGGCCGCGACCGGGGCCGAACTGGCCGCGTGTGCCGCGATCTTCGAGCAGCGCCGCACGGCAGGCTTCGTGCGCGAGTGCCACGGCGACCTGCACCTCGGCAACATCGCGCTCATCAACGACATACCGGTGCCGTTCGATGGCATCGAGTTCAATCCCGCGCTGCGCTGGATCGACGTAATGGACGAACTCGCCTTCCCGGTGATGGACCTGCTGCACCGCAACCGTCCCGAGCTGGCCTGGCGCCTGCTGAATGCATATCTGGAAATCACCGGCGATTACGTCGGCATGGCGGTGCTACGCTTCTACCTCGCCTATCGCGCCACGGTGCGCGCCAAGGTCGATGCGATCCGCGCCGCCCAGCCCGGCCTGCGCAGGCGCGCCGCGAACGATCTGCTGCATACCAGCAAGAATTACCTCGACCTCGCGCGCAACTGCCTTGCCAACCCGAGCCCCGCGCTGATCATCACGCACGGCCTGCCCGGTTCCGGCAAGACCACCTTCGCGCAGTCCGCGCTCGAACATCTTGGCGCCATCCGCATCCGCTCCGACGTAGAGCGCAAGCGCCTGCATGGGCTGGATGCGCTGAACGACAGCCGTTCCCGTTTCGGCGAAAGCCTCTACAGCACCGGGGCGACGCAACGCACTTACGCGCGCCTGCTCGACCTCGCGCGCGAACTGCTGGAATACGGCTTCCCCGTCATTGTCGATGCCGCCTTCCTCAGGGAAGAGGAACGTGCGCGCTTCCGCGAACTGGCGCGGCAGATGCAGGTGCCGTTCGCCATCGCCGCGATGCCATCGGACAAACAGCTGCTGCGCACGCGCATCGCCCGGCGCCGGATGCAGGCGAGCGATGCCTCCGAGGCGGACATCGCGGTGTTGGAAAAACTGGCGGCGGTAGCCGAGCCGCTCACGCGGCAGGAATTGCGCCGCACGGCGGATTTCGCCGATGGGGCGAGAGGGTGGAAAGCGTTGGAAAAATTGTTGGACAATGGGGCGGAAGCCCACTTGCGTGGCGTTCCGCCGCAATAAGCAAGCGTAGGATGGGTTGAGCGTAGCGATACCCATCGTCGATAAATGTTGGGTATCGCTACGCTCCACCCAACCTACAACTGCGCATCAGATCTTCCGCACGAACACCTTCGACTTGCGCTGCCAGTTGTACAGCGACTTCTTCTGCGCGGGCAGTTCGGCGACGTCGCTTTCCTTGAAGCCGCGCTCGATGAACCAGTGCGCGGTGCGCGTGGTAAGCACGAACAGCCGTTTCAGCCCCTGCTCCTTGGCGAGTGCGATCAGGCGGTTGAGCAGCGCCTCGCCGTAGCCGCGGTCGCGCACTTGCGGGTCCACCGCGAGACAGGCCAGTTCCGCCGCGTCCTCGTCGGGGAAGGGATACAGCGCGGCGCAGCCGATGATGCGGTGGTCATGTTCCAGCACCACGAAACGCGCGATCTCGCGCTCCAGCAGTTCGCGCGAGCGCCGCACCAGGATGCCCTCTTCCTCCAGCGGGCGCAGCAATTCGAGAATGCCGCCGATGTCCTCGATGGTCGCCGCGCGCAGGGTATTGAGCGTGCTCTCCACCAGCATGGTGCCGATACCTTCGTCGCTGAACAGTTCCTGCAACAACGAGCCATCGGTGTGGCGGCTGATCAGGTGGGTGCGCGCCACGCCGGCCTCGCAGGCGCGGATGGCGCAGGGCAGGAACAGGCCCACGTCGTCCGTCAGCTTGCGCTTGCCGGCGAGAACCTGCTGCGCCTCGGCGATGGTGAGGTCCTTGAGCAGCTTGCCCTTCTTGTCCGTCACTCCGTCGGTGTCCATCAGGAACACCAGCTTGTCGGCATCCAGCGCGATGGCGGTGGCGGTGGCGACATCTTCCAGCGTGACGTTGAACACCTCGCCGGTGGGCGAATAGCCGAGCGGCGACAGCAGCACCACCTCGCCGAACTCCATGCGGTCGTTCAGCGCGGCGACATCCACCTTGCGCACGGCGCCGGTGTGCATCATGTCCACGCCGTTGATCACCCCGATCGGCTGCGCGGTGATGAAATTGCCGCCCGCCACGCGGATGTCGGCATTGGCCATCGGCGAATTCGCCAGCCCCACCGATAGCAGCGCCTCGATCTCCACGCGCACGCGGCCGACCGCCTCCTTCACGCAGCGCATGGTCTCGGCATCGGTCAGGCGGATGCCGTGATGGTAGGCATCGCCGAGATTGTTGCGCGCCAGATGCTCCTCGATCTGCGGTCGCGCGCCATGCACCAGCACCAGCCGGATGCCGAGCGCCGCAAGCAGGTTGAAATCGTGGGTCAGCTCGACGAATTTGCCGTCCGCCACCACCTCGCCGCCGAACGCGATCACGAAAGTGCGGCCGCGGAAGGCGTTGATGTAAGGCGCAACGGAACGGAACCAGGCGACGAAATCGGCGGGGGCGGCAACGGCAGGCATCTGGATTCTCCCTCTATGAATGCGCGCATCATGCCGCGCCGCCGCCCGTCTGGCAACCGCCCGGCGCATCGGCGACCCTCCATGCATGCTGCATCGCCCGGCCTGCGTATCCGCGGGCGCGGCGAAAGCTGCAACAATCCGTCGCGATACACCGCGACCAGCCCCCTCCCGCAAGCACGCGGGAAGAGACGAAATTTGCCGTTCCACCCCCCAATGTGGTTGACGAGACGCCCTGCGAAGCAAATAATGCCTTGGCTGGAAAAGGGGATTGTGCGCTGACGCACCAAGCGCAAGATTCTATGGGGGCGCTTGAGGGAGAATACAAATGGTCAACGCAGGCAAGTGGTTTTTGGTGCTGTTGCTGTTTTCAGGCACGGCATTGGCGATCGAAGACGATCTGGTAAGGCAGGCGGACAAGATGCTCAAGAGTGGCAAGGCAAAAGAGGCCTACGCGCTGCTGACCCCGCATCAATCCGACCGGGCGGGCGACACCGACTTCGATTACCGGCTCGGTATCGCCGCGCTGGACAGCGGCCACCCCAACGAGGCGATCTTCGCGCTGGAGCGCGTGCTTGCCACCCAGCCGGATCATCTGCTGGCCCGCGCCGAGATCGCCCGTGCCTATCTGGCCGTAGGCGAAATGGCGATCTCCAAACAGGAATTCGAAACCGTCAGGAACCAGAACCCGCCGGTCGAAGTAAACGCCACCATCCTGAAGTTCCTCAACGCCATCGAAAAGGCCACTGCCGGTGAACGCACCACCAAGCGCAGCTACCTTGAGATGACGCTGGGCGCGGACAGTAACGTCAACAGCGCGACCGGCAGCGGCCAGGTGGCGATCCCGGCCTTGGGCGGCGGGCTGGCGACCTTGAGCGGCAGCGGCGTGGAGCAGGACGACATCTACTCCAGCATCGCCGGCGGCTTCAATGTCCGGCATCCGATCTCGCCGGAATGGGGCATCTTCTCCGGGGTGAATTTCAACAAGCGTTTCAACTCGTCACAAAATGCTTTCGACACCCAGTCGCTGGACATCAACTACGGGTTCAACTTCAACAAAGGCGATGACACCTATTCGGCGGCGTTCCAGTTCCAGCAATTCAACGTCGACGACGCCAGCTTCCGCGACACGACCGGAGCAACGTTGCAATGGCAACGCAAGCTGGACAACAGCAGCCAGATCAGCGCCTATTTCCAGTATTCCGAACTCACCTATCCGAACCAGACCACACGTGACGCCGACCGCTATGTGGTCGGCACGGCATTCGCCCGCGCGCTGGGCGGCGCCTATACGCCGGTCTATTATCTCGGCGTGTATGGGGGTAGGGAAAATGAAACCGCCAACAACGTCGCCTACTATGGCCATCAACTGCTCGGCGCGCGCGTCGGCGGCGAGTTGAAGCTCGACCCGCAGACCACCCTGTTCGGCTCGGCCAGCCTGGAGTCGCGCGACTACGGCGGCACCGACCCGCTGTTTCTGGTGGCTCGCAACGATATGCAGGCCGACCTGCGCGTGGGTGCAAGCTACATCCCCGCGCCGAGCTGGACGGTCTCGCCGCAATTGAGTTATACCCAGAACGACTCCAACATCATCATCAACGACTATGGCCGCACCGTGCTCAGCGTCAGCCTGCGCCGCGACTTCAACTAGGCCGGAAGGAGAAACGATCATGTTCCCCCAACAGCACCTCAAATTGTCCCATCAGGCAGTCCTGCTGGCCCTGGCCTCGCTCGCTTATCCCGTCACCGGATATGGTGCCGTTGCAGGCCGTGCCGACTTCGTGATTGGCAATGTCGTCGCGATCGCCCCCAACGGCGCTCAGCGCCCGTTGACCAGAGGCGCGCCGATCAACGTCGGCGACGCGGTCAGCACCTCCGCCGGTGCCCGCGCCCAGCTCCGCTTCAGCGATGGCGGCTTCGTCTCGCTCCAGCCCAACAGCCAGTTCCGGGTGGATGAATACCAGTACGAGAACAAGACCGACGGCAGGGAAAAAGGCTTCTTCAGCCTGCTCAAGGGCGGCCTGCGCGCCATCACCGGCGCGATCGGCCACATCAACCGCAACACCTACAAGGTCGCCACACCGGTCGCCACCATCGGCATCCGCGGCACCGGCTACAGTGCCGCGCTGAACGGCGGTTTGCTGGTGAACGTCGGCGAGGGCGCGATCTCGCTGACCAACAATGCCGGCGAACTGGTCGTCACCTCCGGCAATGCCGCCTTCGTCGCCGACTTCAACACTGCGCCCAAATCCACCTTCGACAAGCCGCAGACATCACCGGCAGGTTTCCTCACACCGCTCCCACCCAGCACGACCTTCATCAAGGGCAATGAACCGACGCTGTATTCCGGGCCCGGGTATGTGTTGGCGCATGCAGGGGTTGATGGTGGCAGCAGGTTTACTGAGGTGTTCAGTAGTGTGCATGCCACCTTCTCCGACACCAGCCAACTGACCGGATATGATGGAACAGAAGGCGGGACACTAGGGGGAGCCAATGTCTCCTTCTCCGCCACCGACGGCATCATCGGCTGGGGACGCTGGAATGGTGGAACCACTGCTAATAATGGCGGCTCGACACATCCGCTCAGTCTGGCGGGTAGCGACACCTTCCACTACATCGTAGGTGCCCCCACTCCCGAAACCGATATCACCGCGATGAGCAACATCACCGCCACCTATTCCCTGCTCGGCGGGACGCGGCCGACTAGCTCCGTGCAGGGGCTGGGGGATCTGAACGGCGGCTCGCTGACCGCATACTTTGGAACTGGCACGGTCAATGCCGATTTGCAGATATCGCTCCCGACATCCGGCAGCTATACCATCAGCGCTACTGGCATCAGCATCACCAACTCCACCGCGACATTCTCCGGCAGCATCGATTCAGTCACCGGGAGTTGCAATAGCGGATGTAGCGGCAGCATCAGCGGCTTCTTCGCTGGCGCCAATGCTTCACGTGCCGGTGTCGCCTATTCGTTCAGCGATAGCGGGACTGTTGGCAGTGTATCCGGCGTCGCCGCCTTCACGAAATCATCGTCGGGGCCGGATGGTAGCGATCCCAACCAATAATTCCGACTTTTGCCCCATATCCGTGTAAAGGGAACACCCTGCGCGAACTTCGTCACAACCTTCCCGCACAGGATGTTTAACCACCTGAAGTCACGATGTTGCTTCCTCACAGCATAGTCCCCGGCATCGGCTGGCCGGCGATCCTTCCGCCGGTCGGGGCGAGCATGCTGGCGATGCAGTTCCAGTTGCAGCAAAGCCAATGGTGGCCGCCGGAAGTGTTGCGCGAACACCAACTGCAGCAGCTTGCACCCCTGCTGCACCATGCCGGCGAGAGCGTTCCCTTCTACAGTCAGCGCTTTGCTACGGCCGGGTTCGACCCGAGCAATGGCTTTGCGCCCGACGCCTTCTTCCGGCTGCCGTTGCTGACCCGCGCCGAGATACAGGCCGCAGGCGATACCCTGGTGACACAGAAGCCTCCGCCCGAGCATGGCAAATTCCTCAACTTCGGCTCGTCCGGTTCCACCGGGGAACCGATCAGGGTCTTGGGCAACGAGGTCACCCATTTCTTCAGCGGGGCGCTGACCCTGCGCGACCATCTGTGGCATCAACGCGACCTGTCCGGCAAGCTGGCGGCGATCCGCACCAAGGTGGAAAGCGCCACACAGCAAGGCTGGGGCCCCGCCACGAATGCCGTTTACCCTACCGGCCCCAGCGTCACGCTCAATATCGCCAACGATATCGACACACAACTGGCATGGCTCAAGGAACAAGACCCGGACTATCTGTTGAGCCACCCCTCCAATCTGCTGGCATTGGCACGGCGCAGCATCGAGACCGGCACGCGCATCGGCAAGCTGCGCGAGGCGCGCACTTTCGGCGAGACACTGCCGCCGGATCTGCGCGATGCATGCCGGCAGGCATGGGGGGTTCCCGTCACCGACAACTACAGCGCCGAGGAAGTCGCCACCATCGCGCTGCAATGCCCGGAACATGAGCACTACCATGTGCAGGCCGAGAACCTGCTGGTGGAGATCCTCGATGCCGGGGGGCGGCCCTGCGCGCCGGGGCAGGTCGGGCAGGTGGTCATCACCACCCTGCATAATTTCGCTATGCCGCTGATCCGCTATGCCAACGGCGATTATGCGGAAGCGGGTGAGCCATGTCCGTGCGGGCGCGGCCTGCCGGTGCTGAAACGCATCATGGGACGGCAGCGCAACATGCTGGTGCTGCCGGACGGCACACAGCATTGGCCGAGCTTTCCGGCAGAGAGCTGGACCAGCATCGCACCGATCCGCCGGATCCAGCTGGTGCAGCACAGCCTGCAGCGGATCGAGGCGCGCTTCACCTGCGACCTGCCGCTGACACCGGGACAGCAGCAAGGCTTCATCCACGCCCTGCAGGAGACTCTCGGCTATCCGTTCGAGATCGAGTTGCACCATTTGCAACAGATCGAGCGCAGCGCGAACTGCAAATACGAGGATTTCATCTCACTGGTCGGCGGGTGAATCCGGGTACGCCATGAACCGGCCAGCCTTGCCCGGTGGCATCAGTCGTGGATATGGTCGAGCAGGTAGCCGATGGTCAGGTTGTCGAACAGCGCCGAGCCGGTAGAGATAAAGATGCGTGTTTTGCCGCTGTGCTGCGATACGCCGTTGCGCAGGATGCCGAACAGGTCGGTGACATCGTCCAGCGCGATCAGCCCGGCCTGATGCCAGGCCAATAAGTCGCCGAAGTGTGCCGAATCCAGCGTGTCCACATAGATATCCGCAGCGCCCGCCCAGGACGAATCCAGCTCGTGCTGGGATTCGCTGTCGGCTCCCAGACTGATGATGACCGGCGCATTGCAATCGTTCGGTGCGCAGAGCGGCGCGGTGCTGGTGGTGGCGATGATCAGCGCGTCGCAATCACTGGCCTCCCCGCAACCCTGCGCATGGAACTGCGTCGCCGGAAACTGTTTGCCCAGCAGCGCGGCAGTCCGGTTCGCCTTTGCGACATCCCTGTCCGACAGGATGATCTCGTCCACCCCGCCCATGGCTGCCGCATAGAAGGCGGCGTAGTAACCCACCCTTCCGGCGCCCGTGATGGCGATCCTGCCGCGGCTTGCGGACAGCCAGTCCAGCGCCAGCGCCGCGCAGACGCCGGTTCTGGCGCTGGACAGCAAACAGGCATCGAAGATATGGGTGATGAAATCCTCTTCCGGGTGCAGCGCAAAGGCCTTGCCCACGGTGATCTGGTCGGGGATCAGGGATTGCGCGACGTTGGTTCCCACCAGCTTGACGATCTTGCGCGCCCCAGACCCGTTGCGCACCACGCAGGGCATGACGCGGAAATCCCCCGCGCCTTCCGGGTCGCTGAACACCTGCTTGTGCGGCAGCTCCAGAGCGGCGCGTCCGCTGGCGATATCGGCCAGCTGCGCGCGGATGTAGCCCATGTAATGTTGCGGGGCGCGGGTGAGCAGATGATGGATGCACATGTCGTCCAGATGCTGGTATGGCTCCGGGGTGATGCGCAACACGGAAGCGAGAAGTTCGTTCATAGGGCTGGCAGGATGTCTTCGGCGACAGAGAGATGAGATGCGGTGGCGATTCTAGCAGTTGGCCGCGTGTTCATGCCCCGCCGATGTCCAGCATCGCCGATGGCAGGCCGTCGAGGTGGCGCGCCCACATCTGCCGGTAAGCGGCTTCAAGTTGCGCGGCCTTGCGTGCCGGATCGAACAACACGGCATCGGAACGTGCCGCATGCAAGCGTCGGCGCACGCCATCCAGCATGTCGGGCGAGCGGGCGAGTTCGACCGCGCGCGCGATATAGCTTGCTGTATCCGGCACAGCCATATCGTGCAGGCCGAGTTCGGCAAGCGCGCTGGTGCATAGACGTGCCGCCGGATTGCGTCCGGTACGGGTGAGCACCGGCAACTCCATCCACAGCGCATCCAGCGCGGTGGTGTGCGCATTGTAGGCAAAGGTATCGAGGAACAGGTCGGCGAGCCTGAGCCGCGCGAGGTATTCGTCGTTGGGCGCGCGCGGCGCGCGCACCAGACGATGCGGCGCGATGCCTGCGGCTCCGGCATGCCGGAGCAGGGCGGCAAAATGGCGCTCTGAATTGGCAACCAACCACAACACCGAATCGGGTACGGCAGCAAGGATATTCATCCATGCGGCAAAGCTTTCCGGCCCCAGTTTGTAATCGTTATGCAAGGCACAAAAGACGAAGACACCCTCGGGCAAGCCATGCTCGGCACGCCGTGACGGGATTTGCCACGGTGTCTGCGGACAGCCGTAGGGCAGGAAGCAGCCGGGCAGATAGGCCGGCTGCTCGCGCGCATGGACTACGGACGCGAACCCGCCGTCGGTGATGCGATCGGCGAAACGGTAATCTATGAACGGCGCTTCGACGATTCCGAGCAGACCGGTATAGCTCACTTGCAGGGCAGCCGGACGTGCCGCGAGGATATGCAGGCGCGCCCCGTCGAAATAGCCTTCAAGTTCGACCAGAATGTCGATGCCGTCGGCGCAGATGCGCGCTGCAGCTTGGGCATCGTCGAGCGGGCAGAGGTCGATGAAGTGGTCGCAGCCGGTGACGATATCGCGTCGCACCGCGCTGCCGTCATCGGGATTGAGTGCATAGCCGAATACCTCGACCGCGGCGCGGTCGTGAGCGGCAAGCACGCTACGGAACAGATAGGCGCCCGGATGATGGCGAAAGGCGGGCGACAGATAGCCGATACGCAGACGTTTGCGTTCGGTTCTTGGCGCCGCAGGCATAGACGAGGTTTGCGTAGCGACGAATGCAGAGACCTGTCCGACCAGCGTCAGGTAATCCGTATGATCCAGCCCGACCGCCATCGCGTGAAAGGCCTGCGGCGGCTGCATCCGGGTGCGCGTTCCGGCACGCACCCGGGCGGCGAGGGCGGTCAAGCCATCGCATAGCGACGCATGACAGGCCCAGTCGCCCTGGCGGAAGCGTTCGAACAATGCGGTCAGGCAGATGTCTTCAAGATCGCTACGGTCGTATCGCCACACTTCTGCCGCGCCGGGAATCGCCGACAGTTCGGTCGAGGTGAAACCACGTTGCCGCAACGCTCCTTGCAAGACAAGTGCACCTTCGACATCCCCCAGCATCGAGCGCGCGACGACGCGGGCGAAAAGCGCCTGGGCATGTCCCGGGAATATCGCCAGCGCGCGCTGCAACGCCTCGTCGGCCTCGGCATGGCTTGCGATGGCGAACAACACCTGCGCCAGGTTGCACCATGCATCGGGCTGATCCGGATGCAATTCGGCCAGCCGCCGCCCCTCGGCCTCGGCAGCAGCGATATCCTTGAGCGCAAGCAACAACGCGCAAAGATTGAGGCGTGCACCGAAGTGCTGCGGATCGAGCGCCAATGCGGCCTCGTATGCACTGCGCGCAGCGGCAGCAGCGCCGCAGGCTTCGAGGGCGACAGCCAGATCGAAATGCGCGCCTGCGTCTGCCGGATGATCGGCGGCGATGCCGCGAAAAATATCGAGCGCCGGTTGTGACCGGCCCAGTTGCAGGTAACAGGCAGCGGTCGCGCGCAACGTCTCGCGATGCAGCGGGTCAATCACAAGCGCCGCACGAAAACAGTCCAACGCACCGGCGATATCGTTCTGCTGGTGCCGCTGCTGACCGGTCAGTCGCAAATGTTGGGCTTCACTCACAGCGCGGGCAGCTACTCTTCATCCAGCAGCTTCCCGGCAATCGCCCAGTTCTCGTCCGGCAACTCGTCGAAGGCGATGTAGGTGTAGCGCTTCGGCTTCAGCGCGATGCGCTCCAGCGTGTCGGTGATCTCTGCGGCGATCTTCGCCTTCTGTTCGCGGCTTAGAGTTCCGGCGATGCGGATGTTGACGTAGGGCATGATTCCTCCTTGAACCTAAAATCGTAGGAGCGGCGGCAGCCGCGATCAGGACATTCATCGCGCCTTCCGGCGCTCCTACATAAAGTCACCCCAAAGGGTCTGCAACGCGGCCAGCCCCGCAACGGCGGCGGTTTCGGTGCGCAGCACGCGCGCGCCGAGGCGGATGGGGACGAAGCCGCTGTGCAGCGCGCTGTCGCTCTCGGCGGCGGTGAATCCGCCTTCCGCACCGATCAGTAGCACGACGCCGGCGTGCGGCCTGGGCTGCCCGTGCAGCGCGGCGGCGCCCTGCGGCAGCAGGATGAATCTCGATTGCGGCGCGCCCTGCATCTGCCGCAGCCAAGCCATGATGTCCAGCGGGGGATGGATCTCCGGCAGGCGGTTGCGGCCGCATTGTTCGCAGGCGGCGATGGCGACCTGACGCCAGTGTTCCAGCCGCTTCGCGGTGCGTTCGGCGGTAAGGCGGGCGACGCTGCGTTCGGTGTCCAGCGGCTGGATTTCATCCACGCCCAGCTCTGTGGCTTTCTGAATCACCCAGTCCATCTTCTCGCTGCTCGACAAGGCCTGCGCCAGCAGCACCGGCAGCGGCGATTCGCGGTCAACATCATTGGCCTCGATGTTGCCGACCACTACGCGCCGGCCTTCGATGGCTTCGATCACGCCACTACTTGCATGGCCGGCGCCGTCGAACATCTCGATGCGGTCGCCGCTTCGCAGGCGCAGCACGCGCGCGGCATGGTGGGCCGCTTCCGGCGGCAGTTCGAACGTGCCGGCTACGGGCAGCGGCGCGGGACAGTAAAAACGGGAAAGGGACACGGCCGGAATCCATGAAGGGGTCGGCGTGATAATATAACGCCTCGAAAATGTTGTGAGGATTTTCAAATGGTCAGTCTTCAGCCCCCGTTGTGCGATTTCGGCTGGAAAGCCCGCGATTTCGACCTGCCGGGCGTGGACGGCAAGCGCTACAACCTCGCCAGCGCGCGCGGCCCGAACGGCCTGCTGCTGATGTTCATCTGCAACCATTGTCCTTACGTCAAATCCATCCGCGACCGCATCATCCGCGATACGCGCGAACTGCAACAGCACGGCATCAACAGTATCGCCATCATGTCGAACGACCCAGCCGAATACGCGGAAGATTCATTCGACAACATGAAGCAGGTCGCGCGGGAATTCGCCTATCCCTTCCCCTATGTGTGGGACGAGACCCAGCAGGTGGCGAAGGATTACGGCGCGGTGTGCACGCCGGATTTCTTCGGTTTCAACGCCGATCTCGAACTGCAATACCGCGGTCGCCTGGACGCCTCGCGCAAGGAGGCGGTGGCGGACGCGCCGCGCGACCTGTTCGACGCCATGCTGCAGGTGGCGCACACCGGACAGGGACCGCGCGAACAGCTGGCCAGCATGGGTTGTTCGATCAAGTGGAAGAACGGGGCATAACGGCAATGGTCAGGCAAAGCGCCACGCGTACCACCAAGCCCAGCATGAGCGCGCTGCTTAAGGCGGTGGTCGCCGCGGTCAAGCTGGTGGCTGCCGAGGAGATCATGCCGCGCTATCTCAAGGTGGCGCACCAGCGCAAGAGCGACGGCAGCCTGTGTACCGAGGCGGATACCGCGGCGCAGCTGGCGCTGGGCAAGAAGCTGCAAGCCATCCTCAACGTGCCGGTGCTGGGCGAGGAGATGCCGCTCGAGGAACAGCAGGCGGCCTGGCAGGCGGGCAACGACGGACTGTGGTGCGTCGATCCGATCGACGGCACTTCCAATTTCGTGCGCGGCCTGCCGTATTTCTCGGTATCGGTCGCCCTGTTGCGCGAGGGCAAGAGTGTGCTGGCGGTGGTGTACGACCCGGTGGGCGAAGAGGTGTTCGCCGCCGAAGCGGGCAAGGGCGCGTTCCTCAACGGCGAGAAACTGGTCGGGCGCGACGGCGCGAGTTCGCTCGACCATGCGCTGGCGAGCGTGGACATGAAGCGCCTGGATGCCGACCTGGTGGTACGACTGGCGACGCACCCGCCGTATTTCTCGCAGCGCAACTTCGGCGCCAGCACGCTGGACTGGTGCTACACCGCCGCCGGGCGCTACGACCTGTACCTGCACGGCGGCCAGAAGCTGTGGGACTATGCCGCCGGCACGCTGATCCTGTGGGAGTCCGGCGGCCACGCCTGTTGCATCGATAACGACGATTTCGCGCAGGGCGATGTCTGGCGGCGCTCGGCGGTCGCGGCGCGCGACGAGAAACTGTTCAAGCAATGGAAGAACTGGATACGTTCGGTGTAGGGTGGGCAGGCTTCATCTGCCCACACGTTGCGTAGTATCGCGTGGGCACAAAAAACGTGCCCACCCTACGCTTTTTTCAAGGATTAAAGGAATCCCGTGAAAATACTGATACTCGGGGCCGGCCAGGTCGGCTCGACGGTGGCGGAAAGTCTGGTCAGCGAGGCCAACGACATCACCGTGGTGGACATGGATGGCGACAAGCTGCGCCTGTTGCAGGATCGGCTCGACCTGCGCACGCTGACCGGCAACGCGTCCCATCCTTCCATCCTCGAACAGGCCGGCATCGCCGACACCGACATGCTGCTGGCGGTGACGCAAAGCGACGAGGTCAACATGGTGGCCTGCAAATTGGCCGCCACGCTCTACAACACGCCGACGCGCATCGCGCGCATCCGTTCCACCGACTACCTCAACCGCCCGGAAGTGTTCAGCGCGGAGAACTTCAACATCGATTTTTCCATCTGCCCGGAGCAGATACTCACTGAGTACATCAGCAAACTGATCGAGTTCCCCGAGGCGCTGCAGGTGCTGGAGTTCGCCGACGGCAAGGCCTTGCTGGTGGCGGTGCGCGCCTTCGAGGGCGGGCCGCTGGTGGGCAAGCCGCTGAATTTCCTGCGCACCCACATGCCGCAAGTGGAGACGCGCGTCGCGGCGATCTTCCGCAAGGGCAGCCCGCTGATTCCGGAAGGTACTACCGTGGTGCAGGACGGCGACGAAATTTTCTTCATCGCAGCCGCCGGCAACATCCGCAGCGTGCTGCAGGAGATGCGCCGCATGGACAAGCCGAGCAAACGCATCATGATCGTCGGCGGCGGCAACATCGGGCGGCGTCTGGCCAAGGCGCTGGAGCACGATTATCAGGTCAAGCTGATCGACCACAACAAGAAATCCTGCGAAAAACTGGCCGGCGAGCTGGGGCGAACGCTGGTGCTGAACGGCGACGGCACCGACGAGAAACTGATGCAGCAGGAGAACGTCGGCGAAGTGGACGTGTTCTGCGCGCTCACCAACGACGACGAGAACAACATCATGTCGGCGCTGCTGGCCAAGCAGGGCGGTGCACGCAAGGTGATCGCGCTGATCAACCGCAGCGCCTATGTTGATCTGTTGCAGGGCGGCAAGATCGACATCGCGCTGTCGCCGGCGCATGTCACCATCGGCTCGCTGCTCGCCTATGTGCGCCAGGGCGACGTGGTGGCGGTGCATTCGTTGCGGCGCGGCGCGGCCGAGGCGCTGGAACTGGTGGCGCACGGCGACCGCCAGTCATCCAAGGTGGTCGGGCGGCGCATCGAGGAGATCGACCTGCCCAAGGGCACGACCATCGGCGCCGTCGTGCGCGGCGAACAGGTCATCATCGCCCATCATGACACGCTGATCGAGGCAGAAGACCATGTCATCGTCTTCGTCATCAACAAGAAGATGGTGAAGAAGGTCGAGAAGCTGTTTCAGGTCGGCATCGGGTTCTTCTGATGGCAACCTCCATAAATCCATTTTCCGGGCGAATCGCGGCGTCGCGTGCTCGCTCACTCCTCGCCTATCAATCCGATATGTTTCGACGTTTGCTGCGCGGCTCCTTGCGCTTCATCCCGCAAAATGAATTTCTAGAGGTTGCCTGATGGGGCGGGCACTCACGGTCTTCCATGCGCTCGGGCTGATGCTGGTGGTGTTCAGCGCCGCCTACATCATGCCGGTGGTCACGGCGATCATCTATGACGACAGCACCATGGTGCTGGACTTCCTGCTGGCGATGGTGTGGACGCTGGTCTCGGGCTTATTGATGTGGCTGCTGACGCGCCGCCATAAGGGCGAGCTGACTATCCGCCACGGATACCTGCTGGTGGTAGTCATGTGGACGGCGATGCCGGCCTTCGCCACCTTACCGATGTTGCTGATGTTGCCGGAGCTGTCACTCACCGACGCCTATTTCGAGACCATGTCCGGCATGACCACCACCGGCGCGACCGTGCTGGTCGGCCTAGATAATCTTCCGCCCGCGATCAACATCTGGCGCCATGAGCTCAACTGGCTGGGCGGCATGGGCATCATCGTGCTGGCGGTCGCCATCCTGCCGTTGCTCGGCATCGGCGGCCGCCAGTTGTTCAAGGCCGAGACGCCGGGGCCGATGAAGGATTCGGCACTAACCCCGCGCGTCGCCGAAACCGCGCGCAACCTGTGGGTGGTCTATGCCGGCATCACGCTGGTCTGCATCCTTGCGCTGAAATGGGCGGGCATGAACTGGCTGGATGCGGTGTGCCATGCCTTCTCGGCGATGAGCCTGGGCGGCTACTCCACGCACGATGCCAGCGTGGGTTATTTCAATTCCCCATTGATCGAAGCCGTGCTGATCGTGTTCATGCTGGTTGCGGCTATAAACTTCGCTACTCATTTCCTGGCCTGGCGCGGCAAGTCGCTGAAAGTATATCTGCACGATGCGGAAGCGGTGGCGACCGTAATCCTGATTCTCATCAGTTGTCTGGGAATCGGCGTCTTCCTGTGGTGGCAGGGAACCTATCCTGAATTCTGGACGGCGTTGCGCCATGCCAGCTTTAACCTGGTATCCATTGCGACGGATTGCGGCTACGCCAGCGTGGATTTCGCCCAATGGCCGATGTTCGCGCCGATATGGATGCTGTTCCTCAGCGGCATCACATGCAGCTCCGGCTCCACCGGCGGCGGCATCAAGATGATCCGCACTCTGGTTTTCTTCAAGCAGGCCGGGCGCGAATTCCGCAAGCTGCTGCACCCGGCGGCAATCAACCCGATGAAGATCGGCGGCAGGGTGGTCGCCAACAACATCGTGTTCGCCGTGCTGGGATTTATCTTCCTGTATTTCATGAGCGTGGCGGCGCTAACCTTCGCATTGTTGATCAGCGGACTGGATTTCATCACGGCCTTCTCGGCCGTCATCGCCTGCATCAATAACATGGGACCCGGGCTGAATCAGGTCGGCCCGGCCAGCAATTATGCGGGACTGACCGACTTCCAGACCTGGGTTTGCACCTTCGCCATGCTGATCGGGCGGCTGGAGATATTCACCGTGCTGATCCTGTTCACGCCGGAATTCTGGCGGCGCTGAACCCGGGTAATCCATTAGGGCGCGAGATGATGGCGAGGCGATTTGTGAGGCAGTTTTGTTGCTTGGGAGGAGTCAAAGGTCGTTCCATGGACAAGGAGCAAGCGGCAAAAATGACCGCAAAGCGTCCGCCAGCACTCGTGCGGGCTCGAAGAGCCGCCTGATGAATTATCCGGATTAAACACGCCATGACATTACTTGGCAGATGGTTTAGGATTGCCGGAAGCTTGGCGCGCAGCACAAGCGCGCCGGACAAAGGGGAACGAGATGGGCAATGAACAGCCTTTGGCTGGGTTGAAAGTACTGCTGATCGACGACAGCAACACCATCCGGCGCAGCGGCGAGATATTCCTGTCGCAGGCCGGTTGCGTGGTGGTGCTGGCCGAAGACGGCTTCGATGGGCTATCCAAGGTCGTGGACCACCGCCCCGACATCATTTTCGTGGACGTGATGATGCCGCGCCTGGACGGCTACCAGACCTGCGCGCTGATCAAGAACCACCGCGATTTCCGCGACATCCCGGTCATCATGCTGACCAGCAAGGACACGCTGTTCGACCGCGCGCGCGGCAGGCTGGTCGGCTCCGACCAGTACCTCATCAAGCCTTTCAACAAGAAGGGGCTGATCGAAACCGTGATCATGCACACCCAGCCCCAAGAGGAAATGAACTATGGCTATTAAGAAGATCCTGGTGGTGGACGATTCGGCGACCGAGCGGCTGGTTCTCGGAGAGTTGCTGAGCAAGCATGGTTTCGAGGTGGTCTATGCCGAGGATGGCGAAGGCGGCGTGGCGAAGACCAAACAGATCAAACCCGACCTGGTGCTGATGGATGTGGTGATGCCCGGCCTGAACGGCTTCCAGGCGACCCGCGCGATCACCAAAGACCCGGAGACGCAGCACATCCCGGTCATCATCTGCACCGCCAAAGGCCAGGAAACCGACAAGATATGGGGATCGCGCCAGGGCGCGAAGGATTATGTCGTCAAGCCGATACAGGCGGACGATCTGCTGGGCAAAATCGCCGCGCTGGGCTGACCTGCCCCTGACGCCCCGTCATGTCGAAACGGCTCAATCTGCGCGAGTTCCAGCAACGCGTCATCGAACGCTTGCAGGACAAAAATGCCACGGCGGCGCGCATCTCCACGCTGGGCGTACGCATCGCCGGACAGAACTGGCTGGTGGCCATGGCGGACATCAGCGAGGTGTTGCCGGTACCGGTGCTGACGCCGGTACCCGTCGCCAAACCGTGGTTCCTCGGTGTCGCCAACGTGCGCGGCAACCTGTACGGCGTGACCGACATGGCAGCGTACCGGCACGCCGGCCCGACCCCCCCGGACACCAACAATCGCGTGCTACTGGTCGCGGGGCGCTATGCTTTCAACGCGGCGCTGCTGGTCGAGCGCGTGCTGGGTCTGCGCGATGCGCGCGGCTGGCAACCCGACGAAGAGCCGGGCAGCTTCCGCGACGAGCAGGGTGCGCTGTGGCACAGCCTGGACATCCGCGGCCTGCTGGAGCAGACGGAGTTCCTGCAGATAGGGATTTGATCATTTCACCATTACGTTCCCGCAAGGGAGGAAACATATGGCATTCAAGCTGGCATTACCCAAATCCAAGTCAATCGCAAAGACTGCGGCAGGCGATGCGAACAAGGCGGCCAACATTCCGTTGCCGCTGATCGGCAGGCTCTCGATCGGGGTGCGCCTGAACATCCTGGGCGGCGCGGCTGCGTTGTCGCTGATCGTTGCCGGCGCCGCCGTTTTCATCAACAACCGCGATGCCGGATACAGTTCGCGCTACGCGGTGGAATCCGGCAAGCTGTTGGTGTCGTTGCATGAAATGACCCGCGACATGCAGCGCAGCATGTCCGGCGACCGCGCGGCCTTTGACGACCTGGTGCGCAACAAGCAGGAATTTTCCCGTGTCATCGAATTGCTCGACAAAGGCGATGCGACGCTGCCGCCGACCGGCGGCGCGGCACGTGAAGTGCTCGGCACCCTGATCCTCGACACAAACAAGATGCTGGCGGACGTGAAGACGGTGGAGAAAGGCCGCGCCGACCTGGTCACGCTGAGCGGCGCGATCGCCTCGATCGACAAGACCAGCAAGGACTTCCGCGGACTCACGCAGAAGATGATCGAGGTCTATCAGGGCGAGCAGAAACTGTCCGCCACCAGGCTGGCGCTGGCGGTGGAACATATCGCCAAGGATGCGGACAAGATGCTGACCGGCGACGTCGCACTGGAACAATTGGCACAGCTCGGGATCGACATCTACACCGCCGAAGAAGCGCTGGTAGCGCTGCCGGCCTACGACCCGAACGTGCAGGATGCGGTGAAGCTGTTCGACCCGTACCGCGCCAGCGTCGAGCTGCTGGTGGCGCAGTCGCGCAACCTGGTGGACACCAACGCGGCGGCGCGCTCCATCCTGGCCAACACCGGCAAGCTGCTGAACAAGGCGCGGCTGCTGGTGGATGCCTACCAGACCACGCTGACCGTGCGCATCACCGGGCTGGTCGCGCCGCTGGCGGCCGGCCTGACGCTGTTGCTGCTGTTGCTGCTGTCCAGGGAATACATCGCGGAATCGCGCCGCCGCGCCGCAGAGGCCGAACTCGCCAACAAGCGCAACCAGGATGCGATCCTGCTGCTGATGAACGAACTGGGCGACCTGGCGGAAGGCGACCTGACGGTGCGCGCCACGGTGACGGAGGACATCACCGGCGCGATCGCCGATTCAGTGAACTACACCGTCGAGGAATTGCGCAAGCTGGTGGCGCGCATCAAGGGTGCGGCGGAGCAGATGGAACGCGCCACAAAGGATGCGTCCGACATTTCGCGCGGACTGCTGGATGCGGCGCAGAAACAGGCGCAGGAGATTCATCAGGCGGAGGACTCGGTGCTGCTGATGACCCGCTCGATCCAGGAAGTGGATGCCAGCGCAGCGCAGTCCGCGCAGGTGGCGCGGCGCACCCTGACGGTGACCGAGCAGGGCGCGCAGGCGGTGCGCAACACCATCACCGGCATGGACGGCATCCGCGAACAGATCCAGGAGACTTCCAAGCGCATCAAGCGCCTCGGCGAAAGCTCGCAGGAGATCGGCGAGATCGTGGACCTGATCTCGGACATCACCGAACAGACCAACGTGCTGGCGCTGAACGCGGCGATCCAGGCCGCTTCCGCCGGCGAGGCGGGGCGCGGCTTCTCGGTGGTGGCGGAAGAAGTGCAGCGCCTGGCGGAACGCTCCGCCGAGGCGACCAAACAGATCGGCGCGCTGGTCAAGACCATCCAGAGCGACACCCAGGATGCGGTGGCGGCGATGGAGAAGAGCACGCAGGGCGTGGTGGAAGGCGCCAAGCTGTCCGACCGCGCCGGCCAGTCGCTGCAGGAGATCGAGCGGGTCTCCAACGAGTTGGCCAGCCTGATCGCCAGCATCTCGGTCTCCACCCAGGTGCAGACCGACATGGCCAGCGAAGTGTCCGGCGTGATGCAGGATATCCTGCGCATCACCCAGCAGACCACGGAAGGCACGCGCCTCACCAACAACTCGGTGGCGCAGCTGACCACGCTGGCAACCGACATGAAGGGTTCGGTCGCGGGCTTCAAACTGTAACACCCTGTCAACGCCCCGATCCATGTCCAACAGCGCCTCCTTCGATCTCGCCACACTCGCCGCCGTCAAGCCGGCGCTGGACGGCGCGCTGGCTGGGGTCGGCACACATCTGGAGCAGTATCTCGCGGCACCAGCCGCCGCGGAACTGGAAACGGCGCGCGACGAGTTGCACCGCCTGACCGGGGTGCTGAAGATGGCGCGCCTGGACGGCGTGGCCGCAGTGTGCGCCGAACTGGAAAACGTGTTGCGCGACATCGGCGCGCACCCCGACATGATGACCGTGCTGCACCGCGACGTGCTGCGCCACGCGTTGACCGGCATCGTGCAATATCTCGACGCATTGTCGCGCGGTGCGGATAACGCCGCGCTGCGCCTGTTTCCGCAATACCAGGAATTGCAGCATCTGCGCGGGCTGGAGATGGCGTTCGAGCTGGACCTGTTCTTCCCCGAGCTGGACGTGGAGCTGCCCGCCAACATACTGAATATCTCGCAGCAGGGCGACGCGGTGGCGCGCATCAAGGCGGCGCGCGCGCAATACCAGCAGGGCCTGATGCGCTGGTTGCGCCAGGAAGACATGCCTGCCGCGCTTCAGGCGATGCAGCGCGCGACCCGGACGGTCCTGATCTGCATCGCGCCGGGGAGCGGGCGCGCGTTCTGGTGGGTCGCTTCCGGCCTGCTCGACTGCATGGCGATGGAAGGCTTGCCGCCAGAGCTGAACGCGCGCCGCCTGCTGGGACGCATAGACCAGCAGATGCGCGCCGCCGCCGAAGGCAACCCCGGCGACACCGCGCCGGCCATGAACGAGATGCTCTACCTGATCGGGCGCAGCCATACCGTGAGCGCTCTGGTGGAAGAGGTCAAGCGCGTCTATGCGCTGGATCATTACCTGCCCGAACTCTCGGCGTTGCAGCCCGGCGAAGTGACGCAATTGCTGGATGCCATGCGCGACCGCCTGCACAGCGCCGAAGAATGCTGGGAACAGGCCGTCCGGGACGACGCCGAGGCCGGCAAGCTGTTTGCCGAACATATCGAGTCGCTTGCGGCGCAGGCCGAACGGCTCGACCCCAACACCCTCCAGTACCTGACCGGACAGATACAGGAGTCGTCCCGGCATGCCGCCGATGCGGAACATGCGCGCGCCATCGCCACGGAGATGGCGATGGCGCTGCTGCTGCTGGATAGCGGCATCGTGCATTACGGCAACCTGGGCAGCGCCTTCCAGGAACAGGCGCGCATCCTGGCCGAACGCTTGCAGGCCGCGGTGCGCGGCGAGCCGGAAGACGCGCAACAACTGGCCGGACTGGTCGAGCTGTATTGCCGCACGGAACAGGGCGACACGATGGCGCCGCTGGCCAGCGAGATGCTGGCGAACCTCCAGATCGTCGAGCAGGGCCTGAATGCGTTCTTCGGCGATGCCGCCAAACGCGGCGAACTGGCCGCGTTGTTGCGCTGGCTGGATCAGATACGCGGCGGCCTGCGCATGCTGTCGCTGGAGCAGGCGGAGCAGTTGCTGGTTTTCGTCCGCGACAGCGTCCGCCATTTCGCGCAGGGCAGCGAGCTGCCCAAGCCGCTGGAAAGCCGCGCCCTGGCGAATGCCGTGGGCACGCTGGAAAACTACCTGCAACACCTCCTGCACGGCCAGGCGGGCGATGTCACGCTGCTGCTGGCGGCGCTGGCGGATGTCTCCGGCCTGCATCGTCCGCCGGAGCAGGCGGCCCCCGCCGGTCCGGTCGCCACGCCGTCGGGCATGTTGCGCCCGATGAGCGAGGACCAGGAACTGCTCGAAGTGTTCCTGGAAGAGGCGCAGGAAGTGCTGGACATCATGCGCGACAACCTGGAGATCTGCCAGCTGCATCCGGACAGCCGCGAGCCGCTGGTGACCATACGGCGCGGCTTCCACACCCTCAAGGGCAGCGGGCGCATGGTCGGACTGACCGAACTCGGCGGGGTGGCATGGGGCGTCGAGCGCGCCCTGAACAAATGGTTGCAGGACAACAAGCCGGCTTCGCCCGGCCTGTTGCGCTTCATCCATCGGGCCGCGCAAGCCTTTGCCGGCTGGGTGGAGGCGCTGGCCAAACAGGGCCATACCGGCATCGAGGCGGACGAACTGGTTGCGGCGGCACAACGCATCGAGAACGGCGAAGAACCGGAACAGGCACCGCCGGCACAGCCCGTGCCCGAAGTATCGCCGCTACCCGAGGAAGAGGCTGCGGTGACGATAGGCGACCTCACCCTGTCGCCGATGCTGTTCAACATCGCCAGCGCCGAAGCGCGCCAAAACCTCGCGGTCCTGCAACGGCATCTGGCCGCTCTGCGCGAGATGGAACACCCGACCGTGTCTTACGACTTCATGCGCGCGGCGCACACCCTGGCCGGGGTGAACCGCACCATGGGCTTCGCGGCGGTCGTGGAACTGGCTGTCGCCCTGGAGAGCTGGCTGGAAGCGCACCGGGAACATCCGTCCGCACTGGAAGAGGCGCAGCTGGCGCTGCTGGAGCAGGCCATCGCCGCGCTCGATGCGATGACGCAGGCGGTCTGCGCGAAACAGATGCCGCAGGCGCAGCCCGATCTGGCGCAGCAACTGGCAGCCGCCAGGGAACAAGCCGCGGAAGCGCCGCCGCCCGTTGCCGAAGCGGAGCCGGTCGCAGCCGTGCCGCAACCCGGACAACCCGCGCAGGCGGCACCGTTTCCGCAGACCACGGCACCGCCTGCCGCCGCAGAAAAACCCCAGGCGCGCGACGAGCTGGACGAGCAGTTGCTGCCGGTGTTCCTGGAAGAAGCGGACGACCTGTTCCCGAAGATCGGCGCGGGGCTGCGCAGCTGGCGCGAACAGCCGCAGGATGAAACCCGGGCGCAGGCGCTGAAGCGGCTGCTGCATACGCTCAAGGGCAGTTCGCGCATGGCCGGCGCGATGCGCATCGGCGAGCTGGCGCACGGCATGGAGACGCGCGTCCTGTCCGCCGCGCACAAGAACCCGACGGCGGAGTTCTGGGAGATGCTGGAAAGCGGCCTGGACGAGATCGGCGCCAGGCTCGAAGATCTGCGCAGCGGCGAATTCGGGGAGCAGCCCGCCGCGGAAGAGGAAGCGCATGCGCACGGGCAGGCGGCGGAAGCCGCACCTCCACCCGCACCCGTACCCGCGCCGCAACCCGCGGCCCCGGCGGAAACAGAGCACGAAACTACACCTGCCGCAGCGCCGCTCGAGTATCACGATGAACACCACGACGAACGTCGTACCGGGCGCCGGGCGCCGGATGCCGGCGCGGAACGCGCGCTGTCCGGCAACATGCTGCGCGTGCGTTCCGACGTGATCGACCGCCTGGTCAACGAGGCCGGCGAGATCAGCGTGGCGCGTTCGCGCATCGAGACCGAGATGCGCGCCTTCAAGGAAGGGCTGCTGGAACTGACCGGCAGCGTGGCGCGCCTGCGCGCGCAGCTGCGCGAAGTCGAGATACAGGCCGAAAGCCAGATTCAGGCGCGCATCTCGCTGACGCGGGACAGCGCGGAACAATTCGATCCGCTGGAATTCGACCGCTTCACCCGCCTGCAGGAACTGACGCGCTTCATGAACGAAAGCGTGCACGACGTGCAGACGGTGCAGCTGTCGCTGCTGAAGAACATCGACGAGACCGCGGCGGCGATGTCGGCGCAGGCGCGCCTGAACCGCGAGCTGCAACAAGGCCTGATGAGCGTGCGCATGGTGCCGTTCGCCAGCGTCAGCGACCGGCTCTACCGCATCGTGCGGCAGACCGCTAGGGAGCTGGACAAGCGCGCCAACCTCGAGCTGAGCGGCATCACGGTGGAACTGGACCGCAGCGTGCTGGAGAAGATGACCGCGCCGTTCGAACACCTGTTGCGCAACGCCATCGCGCACGGCCTGGAAGACGAGGAGACGCGCAAACAGGCCGGCAAGAACCCGATCGGCGAGGTCCGCCTGCATCTGCGCCACGAAGGCAACGAAGTGGTGTTCGAATTCGGCGACGACGGCGCCGGGCTGAATTTCGAGATGCTGCGCGAGAAGGCGCTGGCAAAGGGATTGCTGCAACCCGGCGAGGAAGCCAGCGATGACCAGCTGGCGCAGTTGATCTTCGTTTCGGGGATGTCCACCGCCGCCAAGGTGACGGAAGTGGCGGGACGCGGCATCGGCATGGATGTGGTGCGCAGCGAGATCGCCGGGCTGGGCGGGCGTATCGATGTCGATTCGGCGCGCGGCCGCGGCACGCAGTTCATCATCCACCTGCCGCTCACGCTGGCCGTCACACAGGCGCTGATGCTGCGCGCCGGCGACGCTACCTATGCCGTCCCTTCCACCATGGTGGAACAGGTACGCCAGACCAAGCCGGCGGAACTGGAACAGTTCTACCGCGACCAGCGGGTCGAGTGGCAGGGCAAGACCTATCCGTTCCACTACCTGCCGCATCTGCTGGGCGATAGCGGGCGCATGCCGGAAAGCCTGCCGCGCAATCCGATCTTGCTGCTGCGCAGCGGCGAACAGCGCATCGCACTACATGTCGACGAACTGCTCGGCAACCAGGAGACCGTGGTCAAGAACATCGGCCCGCAGCTGGCGCGGCTGACCGGGATCGCCGGCGCCACCGTGCTGGGCAACGGCAGGGTGGTGCTGATCCTGAATCCGGCGCAACTGGCGCAGCGCATCGGCGTGACGGCGCACCGGGCGGAACGGCAGCCCGCGCCGGAGATCGTGCACACCCAGCCGCTGGTGATGGTGGTGGACGATTCGCTGACGGTGCGCAAGGTCACCTCGCGCCTGCTGCAGCGCGCCGGCTATCTGGTGGTCACCGCCAAGGACGGCGTGGACGCGCTGGAGCAGCTCGGCGAGATCACCCCGTCGGTGATGCTGCTCGACATCGAGATGCCGCGCATGGACGGCTTCGAGCTGACCAAACACCTGCGCCGCGACCCCGCCACGCGCGACCTGCCCATCATCATGATCACCTCGCGCTCCGCCACCAAGCACCGCGACCATGCGCTCAGCCTCGGCGTGAACGCCTATCTCGGCAAGCCGTTTCAGGAAGAGGAACTGTTGCGGCAGATCGCCGGATTCGTCAGCGCGCGCTAGGCGCGTTCTGGCGGTAAACGGCGCATGCGGCTACAATGCCGCCATGTCCGACTTCAACCTCACCCACCACTTCCTGATCGCCATGCCTGCGCTGCAGGAAGGCGTGTTCGCCGGCACGCTGACCTACATCTGCGAACACAACGAGAACGGCGCGCTGGGTATCGTGGTGAACCGCCCGACCAGCCTGACGCTGGCCGAGATGTTCGACCAGATCGGTATCCCGCTGCACCAGCCGCAACTGGAGAAAATGCCGGTGCATTTCGGCGGGCCGGTGCAGACCGAGCGCGGCTTCGTGTTGCACGACACACCGGGCGAATGGCAATCGTCGTTGCGCATCAACGACAATCTGGCGCTGACCACCTCCAAGGACATCCTCGAAGCGCTCGGCCAGGGGAGCGGACCGCGCCATCTGATCGTCACCCTGGGCTACGCCGGCTGGGACCAAGGGCAACTGGAACACGAGATGGGCGAGAACGCCTGGCTGACCGTGCCGGCTTCCGAGCACATCCTGTTCGACCTGCCGCCCGAGGAGCGCCTGCCTGCGGCAATGGCGCTCCTCGGCGTAAATTACCTCTCTTTGGCGGATGAAGCCGGACATGCCTGACGCGCGTGGGAAAGCGCATGCCTGAAGAAGCGCCTGACCCGCTGCCCTCTCCTCAATCCTCTCCCGCAAGCGGGCGAGGAGGCGAACGAGACAAGCAATTCTCAAATTCTGGCGACCTGCTCGCATTCGACTTCGGCACCAGACGCATCGGCATCGCCATCGGCAACACCCTGCTGCGTCAGGCACGCCCGTTGTCCACCATAGACGATGAAAAGACCGAACCGCGCTTCGCCCGCATCGCCGCGCTGATCGCCGAGTGGCGTCCCGTCGCACTGGTGGTCGGGCTGCCGTGCAACGACGACGGCACGCCGCATGAGCTGACCGCGCTGTGCCGCCGCTTCGCCAACCGCCTGAAAGGACGCTTCGATCTGCCCACCATCCTGGTCGATGAGCGTTATACTTCGCACGCCGCGAGCGCGGCGCTGGCCGAACAGGGCATCCGCGGCAGGAAACAGAAGCCCATGCTCGACCAGTATGCCGCGCAGCAGATACTGCAAGCCTATTTTGACGAACCCTCGGCGGGGCTGATCGTATGAACAACCCACAACTGAACAAACACGGCGAACTCCACCACCTGCTCACCACCGAAGGGCTGCCGGTGCGCATCGTGCGCGACATCCTCGACCGCGCCGCGACCTTCCTCGATGCCGCAGACGGGCACGAAATCAGGAAGGTGCCGCTGCTACAGGGCAAATCGGTGTTCAACGTGTTCTTCGAGAACAGCACGCGCACCCGCACTACCTTCGAGATCGCCGCCAAGCGCCTGTCGGCGGATGTGGTCAACCTCAACATCGGCGCGTCTTCCACCAGCAAGGGCGAAACCCTGCTGGATACCGTGGGCAACCTGTGCGCGATGCACGCCGACATGTTCGTGGTGCGCCACTCGGCCAGTGGTGCGGCGCACCTGATCGCGCAACATGTCGCGCCGGATGTGCATGTCATCAACGCCGGCGACGGGCGCCACGCCCACCCCACCCAGGCGCTGCTGGACATGTTCACCATCCGCCACTACAAGAAAGAATTCCACAACCTGCGCGTCGCCATCGTCGGCGACGTGCTGCACTCGCGCGTGGCGCGCTCGCAGATCCACGCGCTGACCACGCTCGGCGTGCCGGAAGTGCGCGTGATCGCGCCCAAGACCTTGCTGCCGGCGATGGTGGAAAACCTCGGTGTGCAGGTCTACCACGACATGGCGCAAGGGCTGAAGGACGTGGACGTGGTGCTGATGCTGCGCCTGCAGAACGAGCGCATGCAGGGCGCGCTGTTGCCCTCGGCGCAGGAATACTTCAAGTATTACGGCCTGACGCAGGAAAAACTGGCGCTGGCGAAACCGGACGCCATCGTGATGCACCCCGGCCCGATGAACCGCGGCGTCGAGATCGATTCGGGCGTGGCCGACGGCGCGCAGTCGGTCATCCTGCCGCAGGTCACTTTCGGCGTCGCGGTGCGGATGGCGGTTATGAGCATGCTGGCGGGGGCGAAATGAACATCCACATCAAAGGCGGTCGTTTGATCGACCCGAAGAACGGCATCGACGCGCAACAGGACGTGTTCATCGCCGACCGGCGCATCGCCGCCATCGGCAAGGCACCCGAGGGTTTCGTCGCCGGGCAGGTGATTGATGCCGGCGGGCTGATCGTGATGCCGGGGCTGGTGGATCTCGCCGCGCGGCTGCGCGAGCCGGGCTACGAATACAAGGCCACGCTGGAATCGGAGATGGCTGCGGCGGTAGCGGGCGGTGTGACCTCGCTGTCCTGCCCGCCGGACACCGACCCGCCGCTGGACGAGCCGGGGCTGGTGGAGATGCTCAAGCACCGCGCGCGTTCGTTGAACCTGTCGCGCGTGTTCCCGGTCGGCGCCCTGACCGTCGGCCTAAAAGGCGAACAGCTCACCGAGATGGCGGAGCTGACGGACGCGGGCTGCAAGGCGTTCGGTCATGCCGATGCACCGCTCACCGACACGCGCGTGCTGCTGCGCGCAATGCAGTATGCCGCCACCTTCGGCTTCAGCGTCTGGCTGCGCCCGCAGGATAGTTTCCTCGCCCGCAACGGCGTAGCGCACGACGGCGAAGTCGCCACCCGCCTCGGCCTGCCCGCCATCCCGGCGGTCGCCGAAACCATCGCGCTGGCCACCATGCTGCAACTGGCACACGAGACCGGCGCGCGCCTGCATGTCTGCCGCATCTCCAGCGCGGCCGGTGTGGAGATGGTGCGCGCCGCCAAACGCGAGGGCGTGAACGTGACCTGCGACGTCTCCATGAACCACGTGCACCTCACCGAGATGGACATAGGCTTCTTCGACGCCAACTGCCACTTGGCGCCGCCGCTGCGCAACCAGCGCGACCGAGCGGCGTTGCGCGCCGGACTGCTGGACGGCACCATCGACGCGATCTGCTCCAACCACTCACCGGTGGACGACGACGCCAAGCAACTGCCGTTCGCCGAGGCGGAAGCGGGTGCCACCGGGCTCGAACTGCTGCTGCCGCTGGTGCTGAAATGGGCCGGGCAGGAGCGCATCCCGCTGGCTGCGGCGCTGGCGCGCGTCACCACCAATCCGGCTGGCCTGCTCAATCCCAAGGTCGGCCACCTCTCGGTGGGCGCGCATGCCGACGTGTGCGTGTTCGACCCGGATGCCGCCTGGAAGGTCGAACCCGCCGCGCTCAAAAGCCAAGGCAAAAACACCCCGTTCCTCGGCTACGAGATGCAGGGCCGCGTGCGCCACACCATCGTCGAAGGCAAGCTGGTCTATCAAGGGTAGTTGCTCCTGAACACCAATCGGGTTCCAGCCATAAGCACAATCAAACCTCAGCCGGCATCCGCTATCAAGACTTCCTGCGCGATATCAAACGCAGGCTGCGCCAAGCCGACCCTTTATATTTAGTTTGCCATTGCGAACCAAAATTGATACGCTTCTGGCATGAAACAGCCAACCTTGGAAGTTCGCTTCTTCAAGACTGATTCCGGCAATGAACCGGTTCGCGAATGGTTGCGCGGTCTCTCGGCGGCAGATAAAAAAACCATAGGTGAAGACGTAAAGACCGTGCAATTCGGCTGGCCGCTCGGTATGCCGCTGGTGGCGCATCTGGATGGCGATGTGTGGGAAGTGCGGATCAGGCTGGATACGCGAATTGCGAGGATACTGTTCGCGCTGGAAGACAACATCATGGTGCTGCTGCACGGCTTCATCAAAAAACAACAAAAGACACCAAAGCAGGAACTTGTCCTAGCAAAAGAACGGCTGAAACAACTTAGGAGACGAATATGAGCAAGAAAAATATCGGCAGCAGCTTCGACGAATTCCTGACCGAAAACGCGACGCTCGACGAAGCGACCGCAATCGCCGTCAAGCGTGTCATCGCATGGCAAATCGAACAAGAAATGAAGGTGCAAAACCTGAACAAAACCACGATGGCGAAAAAGATGCACACCAGCCGCGCCGCGCTGAACCGCCTGCTGGATGAGAACGACACCAGCCTCACGCTGACCACATTAGCGAGTGCGGCGGCGGTGCTGGGGAAAAAACTGAATGTCGAGTTGTTGGCGGCTTGAAAATAAACCGTGATGCGTCCCTGATTGTTCCGCAGTGGACGGCTACACGAGCAGACCTCGTTTGCCAAAGGCATGAAGTAATCGCGAAATATTTAGACTAAGCGGAACTCAATTATCATGGAATGGGATCGAACGGAAGTTGAAGCAACGGTTGCTGATTACTTTCACATGCTGATTCTGGAATTGTCAGGGCAGTCTTACAATAAAACAACACATCGCCGTGGATTGCTTGCAAAGCTAAACAACCGAAAAGAAAGCGCCATTGAATTCAAGCACCAAAACATTAGCGCAATTCTTATTCAGCTAGGATGCCCATACATTACTGGCTACAAGCCTCGTGGGAACTATCAGCAACTTTTGCGCGAGATCGTTGAGGACCACATTGCTCAAGATCAGTTGCTCGATAATGCGGCATTAGCAGCATCTTCGGCTCCTGCTGTCACCCCATTGTTAACGGACTTCAGCAAGCTTCTAGTTGATGCTCCGAAGTTAGCAACAGTAGCGAAGGAGCCTACAAAAAACTATCGCCTACCCGTTCCTCAGAAACGTGATTATTTTGAGCGGGAAGCCCGAAATGCTGCGCTCGGTTGCGCCGGGGAAGAATTTGTTTTGAACTTCGAACATTTCCGATTGCATAACCTTGGTCACAAGGCTTTGGCGGATAAAGTGGAGCACGTCGCGAAAACTAAAGGTGATGGACTGGGTTATGACATCCTCTCTTTCGAGCCTTCTGGACGTGAGAGATTCATTGAGGTTAAAACAACGACTTTTGGGAAGGAAACTCCTTTCTTTGTTAGCCGTGGTGAGCTTAGATTTGCTCAAGATCACACAGAGGAATTCCACCTTTATCGTCTGTATGAGTTCAGAACATCCCCTAAGATGTTTGATCTGCCAGGTTCTGTAGAAAGCCACTGTCTGATGAACCCGATAAACTACATTTGCGAATTTTCGTAGCAGGCCGCCATCGAAGGCTGGCAAGGACCGATGGGAGCGCCGCACGACTTCATATTCGGACAGTCTGCCGTAGAAATAAAATCCATCAGTAGTCGTAGGATGGGTTGAGCAACGCGATACCCATCCTACGCGGACTTTTTTGGATAATAAAAATGACGGCCTTGAAGACCAGAGAAAGCATTCCAAACATGGTGTTTTACATTATGTCTGACCAGCCAGACTGCTGCCCAAAATGCCAAACACGATTGGATTTAGTTGAAGAAGCGATGATTGATGATGAGCATGTGTTTGTTAAGTATTGTGATGAGTGTCAGCGCGAAGTCTTAATGGTTGAAGATTGAACGAGGTAGAAGAGGTTGGGATGGAACATGTTGCATGTAACACAAAAGCCGGCTACCATGCGTTTCATGTAACGCAAAACATTGGGGGGCACCATGAGAGCAAGCACATCGGCGCGGGTACAGAAGCATCGCGCGGCATTGCGGGAAGCCGGGCTGCGTCCCGTGCAGATATGGGTGCCGGACACGCGGCGCGCGGGCTTTGCCGAGGAGTGCCGCCGTCAGTCGTTGAGCCTGCGCGACGATGCGCATGAGCGCGACACTCTGGAACAGCTTGCCGTTGTGGCGGATACGGAAGGCTGGCAGTGAGGCGCGGCGATCTGGTGACGGTGGCCTTGCAAGGCGATCTCGGCAAGCCGCGCCCGGCGCTGGTGATCCAGTCCGACCTGTTCGACGCTCACCCTTCCGTGACCATTCTGCCAGTGACCGGCGAGTTGCGCGCGGCGCCGCTGTTTCGCATTCCCGTCGAGCCGAATGAATCGAACGGCTTGTCCAAACCGTCGCAGGTGATGGTGGACAAACCGCAATCCATCGCTCGGGAAAAAACCGGTGAAGTGATCGGTCGCCTGGATGATGAAACAATGCTGGCAGTGAATCGTGCGCTGGCAGTTTTCATTGGGCTTGCCTGACAGACACCGCCAGCCCCGCTTCTTTTTACCAATCTGAATCCACATGACAAATCCCTTACTCGACTTCTCCGGTCTGCCGCGTTTTGCGGAGATCAAACCCGAACATGTCGCGCCCGCGATCGAGCAGTTGCTGGTGGAGAACCGCGCGCTGGTCGCGCGGCTGCTGGCCGATGATGTGCCGCCCAGTTGGGACGATTTCGTGCTGCCGATGGAGGATGCCAACGAGCGCCTGGCGCGGGCATGGGGGCCGGTCGGGCATTTGAATGCGGTGATGAATTCGCCGGAGTTGCGCGAGGTGTACAACGCCACGCTGCCCAAGTTGACCCAGTATTACGCCGAGCTGGGGCAGAACCTCGCGCTGTTCGACAAGTTCAAGGCGCTACGCGCCAGCGATGAGTTCGAATATCTGAGCGGCGCGCGCAAGAAGGTGATCGAGAACGAGCTACGCGACTTCCGCCTCGGCGGCGCGGAGCTGCCGGAGGACAAGAAGGCGCGCTATCTGGCGATCCAGGAACGGCAGGCAGAGTTGTCCTCGCGTTTCTCCGACAATCTGCTGGATGCGACCAACGCTTACACGCTGGTGATCGAGAGCCGCGACGAGCTTTCCGGCTTGCCGGAAGATGCGTTGCAGACCGCGCGGGAGGCCGCCCAAGCGGCGGGCAAAGACGGCTGGCTGTTCACCTTGAAAGCACCTTCTTATTTGCCGGTGATGCAGTTCGCCGACAACCGCGCCTTACGCGAAAAAATCTATCGTGCCTATGCGACACGAGCCTCCGAGTTCGGCAAACCGGAGTGGGACAATACCGCGCTGATGGACGAGATCGTCGCCTTGCGCGCCGAGGAGGCTGCACTGCTCGGCTTCACCAACTATGGCGAACTGTCGCTGGCCGCCAAGATGGCGGAGACGCCGCAACAGGTGGTGCAGTTCATGCGCGAGCTGGCGCAGCGCGCGCGTCCCTTCGCCGAGAAGGATGTGGCGGAGCTGCGTAAATTCGCGCGTGCCGAGCTTGGATTGAACGAGTTGCACTCGTGGGACACCGCCTATGCCAGCGAGAAGCTGCGCGAGCAACGCTATGCCTTCTCTGAACAGGAAGTGAAGCAATACTTCCCGGAAGATGCGGTGCTGGGCGGGCTGTTCAAGCTGGTAGAGACGCTGTATGACCTGCACATCACCCAGGCCTCCGCGCCGGTGTGGCACGTGGACGTGCGCTTCTTCGACATTCGCGATGCGCGGAGCGCATTGGTCGGGCAGTTCTATCTGGACCTGTATGCGCGCAACAGCAAGCGCGGCGGCGCCTGGATGGACGATGTGATCACGCGGCGGCGCAAGGCTTCCGGCATCCAGACGCCGGTGGCGTATCTGAACTGCAACTTCTCTGCGCCGATCGGTGGACGTCCGGCAGTATTCACCCATGATGAAGTCATCACGCTGTTCCACGAATTCGGCCACGGCCTGCACCATCTGCTCACCGAGGTGGAGGACCTCGGCGTGTCCGGCATCAACGGCGTGGAGTGGGATGCGGTCGAACTGCCCAGCCAGTTCATGGAGAACTTCTGCTGGGAGTGGGGCGTGTTGCAGAATATGACGCGCCATGCCGATACCAATGAAAAATTGCCGCGCGCGCTGTTCGACAAGATGCTGGCGGCGAAGAATTTCCAGAGCGGCTTGCAGACGTTGCGCCAGATCGAGTTCGCGCTGTTCGACATGCTGATGCACAGCAGCTTCGAGGCGGGCGGCGGCAAGAGCATCTTGCAGTTGCTCGACGAGGTGCGCGCCGAAGTCGCGGTGCTGATCCCGCCCGATTTCAACCGCTTCCCGCACAGCTTCGGCCACATTTTCGGCGGCGGCTATGCGGCGGGTTATTACAGCTACAAATGGGCGGAGGTGTTGTCCGCCGACGCCTACAGCCTGTTCGAGGAACACGGCGTGCTGAACCCGGACGTGGGCGCACGCTTCCGCGCCGAGATACTGGCGGTGGGCGGCAGCCGCGATGCGATGCGATCGTTCGCCGCGTTCCGCGGACGCGAGCCGAGCATCGATGCGCTGCTGCGGCATAATGGGCTGGTGGAACAGCAGGATTGACCTTCAAGGAGTTTGCACCATGGACACCGCACACCGCTACACCCTGACCATCTCCTGCCCCGACCGCTCCGGCATCATCGCCGCCGTCACCGGATTCATCGCGCAGCACGGCGGTTTCATCGTCGAGGCGAGCTATCACACCGAACAGGAGGCGCAGCGCTTCTTCATGCGCCAGGAGATCCGCGCCGATTCGCTGCCGTTCGCCGTGGACGAGTTCCGCCGCCGCTTCGCGCCGCTGGCGGACGAGTTCGGCATGGACTGGCAACTTTCGGATTCCGCCATCAAGAAGCGTCTGGTGGTGCTGGTGAGCAAGCAGGACCATTGCCTCAACGACCTGCTGCACCGCTGGCGTAGCGGCGAGCTGCTGGTGGATATCCCCTGCGTGATCTCCAACCATGAAGACCTGAAGAGCTTCGTCGAGTGGCACGGCATCCCGTTCATCCACGTGGATATGACGGACAAGACCGCGGCATTCGAGCATATCGCCGCGCTGTTCGAGCGACATCACGGCGACTGCATGGTGCTGGCGCGCTTCATGCAAATCCTGCCACCGTTCTTATGCCAGCGATTCCCCGGGCGCATCGTCAATATCCACCACAGCTTCCTGCCCTCCTTCGTCGGCGCCAAGCCCTATCATCAGGCGCACCAGCGCGGCGTCAAGCTGATCGGCGCGACCTGCCATTACGTGACGGACGAGCTGGATGCCGGCCCCATCATCGAGCAGGACACGGTGCGCATCGACCACGGCGACACCGTGGACGATCTGGTGCGCTACGGCCGCGATATCGAGCGAACCGTGCTGGCGCGCGGCCTGCGCTACCACGTGGAAGATCGCGTGCTGGTGTGCGGCAACAAGACCATCGTGTTCCGCTGATTTATCCCGGCAGCGTTTCCCGGAAATGCTTGCAGTTGTTCTTCCCGCTGTGCTTGGCCAGATACATCGCGCTATCGGCCTGTTTGATGAGTTTTTCCAGATCATCCGAGTCATCCGGGAAGACGGAGATGCCGATGCTTCCGCCGATCTGGCAGCGCTGACCCTTCAGGTCGAAAGGCTCGGACAGGACGGCGATGATCTTGTTCGCCACCAGCGCGGCATGCTCACCGGATTCGATGTTATTCAGCACGAAGTTGAACTCGTCTCCGCCCACGCGCGCCACCGTATCCGATGCCCTGACGGTCTGCTTCAGCCTTGAGGCGACCTCCTGCAACAGCAGGTCGCCGACATCGTGCCCCAGCGAGTCGTTGACCTGCTTGAAGCCGTCCAGGTCGAGGAACAGGATGGCCACCTTATGGCCATTCCGCTCGGCGAAGAGCAGCGATTGATCGAGGTTGTTCAGGAACAGCGCGCGGTTCGGCAGGTTGGTCAGGTAATCGTGATGGGCCAGATGCGCGATCTTCTGCTCGGCCAGCTTGCGCTCGGTGATGTCCCGCACGATGCCGACGAAATATCTCAGCCCGCCCAGCACCATTTCCGATATGGACATCTCTATCGGGAACTGCTCGCCGCTCTTCCGTACCGCGACCACTTCGCGTCCGCTTATCCCCATGATCCGGGCTTGGCCGGTTTGCAGATAGCGCTTGATGTAGCCGTCATGCTCGCTGCGTTGCGGCTCCGGCATGAGGACACTCACGTTCTTGCCCAATACATCCTGTTGCGGATAGCCGAAGATGTGCTCGGCCGCGGGGTTGAACCCCAGTATTTCTCCAGCTTCGCTGATCGTGATGATGCCGTCCATCGCATTATGGATGATGGCCTGCAGCTGGTTCTGGCTCCTTTCGAGCGCATCCTTGGTCTGTTTGACGTTCATCACGATCTGCCAGAACAGTTTGACCTCCGGGCCGCTGGATACCCGGTTGTCGCCGAAGACTTCGCTGACTTTTCCGGGAATTGAGTCGTCGTGCGAGAGGTTGTAAACGATGCAGTCAGCGTAACCTTTGCAGGCTTGCAATGCCTCGGCGGCATCGGTGAAGGTCGGTATCCCGAGGTCCTTTGCCAGCCGGAGCCCGGGCGCATCGGGATTCGTATCCACAATGGCCAGCACACTGACCAGGTTGTCTCCCATGAACATCTCAAGTAGCGCAGTGCCGCCGCGTCCGCCGCCGATGATCAGAACCGGCTGTCCCTGGATTCTTTGCGCCATGCTCATGCCTTTTTACGATGGTAAGAGATATTTATGGAAACGATTCTGTTGTATCGCCCGCAGCCGTCATTTTAGCCATTTCAATCCAGGATGGCTTGGCTAGATACAATAAAAAAGGGGCGCCGTGTGGCGCCCCTGAAATGAAGCCGTGAGGGCTTCAGGAGGAGAGAATATTACAGGTTGTAAGCACGCTCGCCGTGGCTGGTGGTGTCCAGGCCTTCGCGCTCGTCCTCTTCCTTGACGCGCAGACCGATGGTCAGGTCGACGATCTTGTAGCAGATGAATGCGGCCACACCGGACCAGATCACTGAGGTCAGCACAGCCTGTGCCTGTATCCACAGTTGCGAGCTGATCTCGGTGTCGACGATGGTGTTGTTGACGTAATCGATAATGCCGGTGCCTCCCAGGCTCCAAGTGTTGAACACGCCGGTGAGCAGTGCGCCGAGGATGCCGCCGACTGCGTGGATGCCGAACACGTCCAGCGCATCGTCCGCGCCCAGCATCTTCTTCAGGCCGGTTACGCCCCAGAAGCACACCACACCAGCCAGCGCGCCGATCACCAGGCCGCCGCCGATACCGACCCAACCGCAGGCCGGGGTGATGGCGACCAAACCGGCGACCGCGCCGGAAGCTGCACCCAGCAGGCTGGGCTTGCCTTTAAGCATCCACTCACAAGCCAGCCAGGTCAGCACTGCAGCAGCAGTAGCGAACAGGGTGTTAGCGAAAGCCAGAGTAGCCGTACCGCCCGCTTCCAGCGCAGAACCTGCGTTGAAACCGAACCAGCCCACCCACAGCAGCGATGCGCCGATCATGGTCATCACCAGGTTGTGCGGAGCCATCGGCTCTTTGCCGTAACCGACACGCTTGC
>MGWS01000017.1:4771-6767 GCA_001801105.1 Gallionellales bacterium GWA2_60_18 | reverse complement strand
TACCACATGTACAACCTCAAACCCATGGGCAAGCACACCATTACCGTGTGTACCAACCTGTCCTGCACCTTGTGCGGAGCGGGCGATACCGTGGCCTATCTGCGCGAAAAATTGGGCATCGGCCTGGGCGAGGTGACGGCGGACGGGAAATATGGCCTGCGCGAGGGCGAGTGCATGGGTGCCTGCAAGGATGCGCCGCTGTTTACCGTGAACAACAAGAAACTTTGCGATCGTCTGAGCAAAGAGAAGATCGATCAAATTTTGGCGGAGCTCGATAAATCATGAGAGGCCCGGTCATTCTCACCACGATGGATTTCGACCAGCCCTGGACGCTGGAAAACTATCTCAAGGTCGGCGGCTACCAGGCATTGCGCAAGGTGCTGACCGAAAAAATGTCGCCCGATTCGATCATCGCCGAGGTCAAGCTGTCGGCCTTGCGCGGACGCGGCGGCGCGGGTTTCCCGACCGGGCTGAAGTGGAGCTTCATGCCCAAGAATTACAATGGCGACAAGTACATCGTCTGCAATACCGACGAGGGCGAGCCGGGCACCTGCAAGGACTGGGACATCCTGCGCTACAACCCGCACCTGCTCATTGAGGGCATGGCGATTGCCGCCTACACGATGGGCGTCAAGGCCGGTTACAACTACGTGCATGGAGAAATTTTCGAAGCCTACGAGCGCATGGAAGAAGCCTGCGAGATCGCGCGCGCCGCCGGCTATCTGGGCGACAACATTCTGGGCACGGATTTCTGTTTCGATCTGCATAACCATCTGGGTTATGGCGCCTATGTCTGCGGCGAAGAGACCGCGCTGCTGGAATCCATCGAGGGCAAGAAAGGCCAGCCGCGCTATAAACCGCCTTTCCCCGCGACCTTCGGCCTGTATGGCAAGCCGACCACCATCAACAACACTGAAACTTTTGCCAGCATTCCCTACATCATCCGTGAGGGCGGGCAGAAATTCCTGGAGCTGGGTAAACCGAACAACGGCGGCACCAAGCTGTTTTCCGTGTCCGGCCATGTGAACAACCCAGGCAATTTCGAAGTGCCGATGGGCACGCCGTTCAGCAAGCTGCTGGAAATGGCGGGCGGGGTGCGCCACGGTCATACGCTCAAGGCGGTGATCCCGGGCGGCTCGTCGATGCCGGTATTGCCTGCCGCAACCATCATGGAGCTGACCATGGACTACGATTCCATTTCCAAGGCCGGTTCCGGCCTGGGCAGCGGCGCGGTGATCGTGATGGACGAGACCACCTGCATGGTGCGCGCGCTGGAGCGCTTGTCCTATTTCTACCATGAGGAATCCTGCGGGCAATGCACGCCGTGCCGCGAAGGCACCGGCTGGCTGTATCGCATCGTGCGCCGCATCGAGCATGGCGAAGGGCGCAAGGAGGATCTGGATCTGTTGTTGAGTGTGGGCGAGAACCTTGCCGGACGCACGATTTGCGCGTTGGGCGAGGCGGCGGTTTGGCCGGTGCAGGGCATGCTCAGGCATTTCCGCGACGAATTTGAATATCACATCGAACACAAGCGTTGCTTGGTGTAAGGCTGACGGGTCAGGTGCGTAATGATCAATATTGAAATTGACGGCAAGCTGGTTGAAATCGAGCGCGGCTCCACCGTAATGGATGCGGCGCACAAGGCGGGTATTCATATCCCGCACTTCTGCTACCACAAGAAACTGTCCATCGCGGCCAACTGCCGCATGTGTCTGGTCGAGGTGGAAAAAGCGCCCAAGCCGTTGCCTGCGTGCGCGACCCCTGCCACCGACGGCATGAAGGTAAAGACCCATTCCGAGCTGGCGGTCAAGGCGCAAAAGGGCGTGATGGAATTCCTGCTGATCAACCACCCGCTGGATTGCCCGATCTGCGACCAGGGCGGCGAATGCATGTTGCAGGACATCGCGATGGGTTATGGCGGGACGGCATCGCGCTACAGCGAAGAAAAACGCATCGTGCTGCACAAGGACATCGGTGCGCTGATTTCCACGATGGA
>MGWS01000017.1:0-4758 GCA_001801105.1 Gallionellales bacterium GWA2_60_18 | reverse complement strand
GAACTGTCCGGCAATATGATCGACCTGTGCCCGGTCGGCGCATTGACCAGCAAGCCGTTCCGCTACGCCGCGCGCAGTTGGGAATTGTCGCGGCGCAAATCGGTCAGCCCGCATGACGGTCTGGGCGCCAATCTGGCGGTGCAGGTAAAAAACCATAAAGTGATGCGTGTCACGCCAGCCTCGAACGAAGCCGTCAACGAATGCTGGATTTCTGACCGGGACCGCTTCAGCTACGAAGGGCTGAATACGCTGGAACGCCTGGATAAACCGATGCTCAAGCAGGACGGCAAGTGGGTCGAGGTCGAATGGCAGGTCGCGCTGGAATATGTGGCGAAAGGCCTGCACCAGATCGCCTGCGGCGCCGGAGCAGAACAGATCGGCGCGCTGGCGACGCCGCACAGCACGCTGGAAGAGCTCTACCTGTTGCAGAAGCTCATGCGCGGGCTGGGCAGCGGCAACGTCGATTTCCGCCTGCGCCAGTCCGATTTCAGCGCGGACGGCAAACAGGCCGGCGCGCCGTGGCTGGGCATGCCGGTTGCCGACATCAATAGCCGCGACCGCCTGCTGATCGTCGGCAGTTTCCTGCGCAAGGATCATCCGTTGCTCGCGCAACGCGTGCGCCAGGCGGTCAAGAAGGGTGCGCAGGCCAATATCGTGCATGCCAGCGATGACGACCTGCTGATGCCGGTCGCCAACAAGGCCATCGTCGCGCCAGATGAACTGGTGAACACGCTGGCGCAAATTCTCAAGGCGCTGGCTGCGGAAAAACAGGTGGCGCCGGACGCATCCGTACAGGGTGTCGAAATGAGCGGCGCGGCCGCCGCCATCGCCAAAAGTCTGGCTGGCGGCGAACGCGCTGCGGTGCTGCTCGGCAACTTCGCACAGCAGCATCCGCAGGCGGCGCAGCTTGCCGTGCTGGCGGAAAAGATCGCCGTATTGTGCGGCGCAAAATTCGGCTTCCTCGGCGAGGCGGCCAACAGCGTCGGCGGTTATCTCGCTGGAGCGGTACCGTTCAGCGGCAGTAAACAGGGCATGAATGCCGCGCAGATGCTGGCGTCGCCGCGCAAGGCGTATCTCCTGCTGAATGTCGAGCCGGAGCTGGACATGCACGACCCGCAGCAGGCGATGGCCGCGATGTATTCCGCCGATCTGGTGGTGGCCTTATCCGCCTGGAAGCATCATGCGACCGATTACGCCGATGTGCTGCTGCCCATCGCGCCGTTCACCGAAACCTCCGGCACGTTTGTCAGTACCGAGGGATGCGTGCAGAGCTTCAAGGGCGCGGTCAAGCCGCTCGGTGAAGCGCGCCCGGCATGGAAGGTGTTGCGCGTCCTGGGCAACCTGCTCGATGTGCCGGGTTTCGATTACGACAGCAGCGAAGCGGTGCGCGATGAAGCGCTGCCCGGCCAGAACGTGGCCGATAAGCTGAATAATCACATCGAAGGCATCCATGTAGGGCCGGATTTATCCGGCCAGGGCGTACGAATGAATTCGCACCTACAGCGCGTCGCGGACGTGCCGATTTACTCGGCCGATGCGCTGGTGCGCCGCGCGGTATCGCTGCAAAAAACCCGCGATGCCGCGACGCCGTGCGTATCGATGCGCGGCAGCGAGTTGCAGAAACTGGGCGTACAGCCCGGCGATAGCGTAAGGGTGAGCCAGGGCAAGGCAATAGTGCGTCTGGCGGCGCAGGCGGATGACAGACTGCCTGCGGGTGTTGCGCGCGTGGCGGCGGGCCATCCGGCAACGGCGGAACTGGGTGCGATGTTTGGAACGATTACTGTGGAACTGATAACTGGGGAACGGGCATGATGGAATTGCTGCAAACCCTCGAACAGGCCGGGCTCGATCTGCTCGGCCCACTCTGGCTGCCGCTCTGGACGGTGGTGAAAATCATGGTCATCGTGCTGCCGATCATGGGTTCGGTCGCCTATCTGACGCTGGCGGAGCGCAAGGTCATCGGCTTCATGCAGATCCGCATCGGCCCGAACCGCGTCGGCCCTTACGGTTTGCTGCAACCGCTCGCCGACGGCGTCAAGCTGCTGCTCAAGGAAATCATTATCCCGAGCGGCTCCAACAAGTTCCTGTTCATCGTGGCCCCGATCATGGCGCTCGCACCGTCGCTGGCGGCGTGGGCGGTGGTGCCGTTCAGCGATGGGATGGTGCTGTCCAACCTGAATGCCGGCCTGTTGTATCTGCTGGCAATGACCTCGCTGGGTGTGTACGGCATCATCATCGCCGGCTGGGCATCCAATTCGAAATACGCGTTTCTTGGTGCGGTGCGTTCCGCCGCGCAGATCGTGTCATACGAGATCGCAATGGGCTTCGCGCTGGTATGCGTGCTGATGGCCTCGCAGAGCATGAACCTGAGCGACATTGTGAACGGCCAGAAAGGCAGCTTCGGCATGCTCAACTGGTATCTGCTGCCGCTGTTCCCGATGTTCCTGGTGTACCTGATTTCCGGCGTCGCGGAAACCAACCGCGCGCCGTTCGACATGGCCGAAGGCGAGTCCGAGATCGTCGCCGGTTTCCACGTGGAATATTCCGGCATGGCGTTCGCGCTGTTCTTCCTGGCCGAGTACGCCAACATGATCCTGATCGCGTTCCTGACCTCGATCATGTTCCTCGGCGGCTGGCTGTCGCCGCTGCCGTTCCTGCCGGACAGTTTCATCTGGCTGCTGGGCAAGGTCTCGTTCATCCTGTTCCTGTTCCTGTGGTTCCGCGCGACTTTCCCGCGCTACCGTTATGACCAGTTGATGCGCCTGGGCTGGAAAGTATTTATCCCGATCACCATCATCTGGGTGGTGGTGATTGCCGCGTGGATGCAGACCCCGCTGTGGGTCTGGTAGGCGGACGGAGACGAATATGGAAAAAATTACAAACTTCTTCAAGACCTTCCTGCTGTTCGAGCTGCTCAAGGGCATGGCGCTGACTGGACGGTATTTCTTCGCGCGCAAGATCACCGTGCAATACCCGGAAGAAAAGACGCCGCAGGGTTTCCGCTTCCGCGGGCTGCATGCGCAGCGTCGCTATCCCAACGGCGAAGAACGCTGCATCGGCTGCAAGCTGTGCGAGGCGGTGTGTCCGGCGCTGGCAATCAAGATCGAGATCGCCGAACGCGAAGACGGCACGCGCCGTACCAGGCTGTACGACATCGACCTGACCAAATGCATTTTTTGCGGCTTCTGCGAGGAATCCTGCCCGGTGGATGCGATCGTCGAGACGCGCGTGTTCGAATATCACGGCGAGAAGCGCGGCGACCTGTATTACACCAAGACCATGCTGCTGGCGAACGGCGACCGGCATGAGGAGCAAATCGCCAAAGACAGAGCGGCGGATGCTAAATACAGATAAGGGATAAGAGGGAAGGGTGAGAAGCGAAAAACATAAAGCGGCGCGAGGGTTTTACCCTTCCCCCTTCTCCCTTCCCCCTTCTCCGAAATTTTAAAGGGTTTATTGATGATGAATTTCGAAACCATCGTGTTTTACATATTTGCCGCGTTGACCGTGTTCGCGGCGATGCGCGTGATTACCGCGCGCAACCCGGTGCATGCGGTGATGTTTTTGGTGCTGACCTTCATCAGTTGCGCCGGCATCTGGATATTGCTCGAAGCGGAGTTTCTCGCCATCACGCTGGTGCTGGTGTACGTCGGCGCGGTGATGGTGCTGTTCCTGTTCGTGGTGATGATGCTGGATATCAATCTGGTGCGGCTGCGCGAAGGCATTTGGCGCTGGCTGCCGTTCGGCGCTGCATTGGCCGGCCTGATGGTGTTCCAGATGGTGTGGGTGCTGGGCTCGCCTGACATCTCGGCGGGCAAGGCGGCCGTCAAGCATGCGGCCGATTACAGCAACACCAAGGAGCTGGGGCGGCTGATTTACACCGACTATGTGTATCCATTCGAGATCGCCGCGGTATTGCTGCTGGTAGCGATGGTGGCGGCAATCGCGCTGACGCTGCGCCGCCGCAAGGATTCCAAGTCGCAGGTGGTGTCCGAGCAGGTCGCAGTGAAGAAAGCGGATCGTTTGCGCATCGTGAAGATGCAGGCTGAAAGCAAGGAATGAGCAGGTCGGGCTTCAGCCCGACATGACTGGTGCGTCGGGCTGAAGCCCGACCTGCAAAATTAATCAAGGGAGCGAGAAGAGTGTTGACCCTTTCACATTATCTGGTACTGAGCGCCGTGCTGTTTGCGATCGGCGTGGTCGGCATTTTCCTGAACCGCAAGAACCTGATCGTGCTGCTGATGGCGATCGAAATGATGCTGTTGGCAGTTAATACCAACTTCGTGGCGTTCTCGCATTATTTGAACGATACCGCCGGGCAGGTTTTCGTATTCTTCATCCTGACCGTGGCCGCCGCAGAGGCCGCCATCGGCCTGGCGATACTGGTGGTGCTGTTCCGTAACCTGAACACCATCAACGTTGACGATCTCGACAGTTTGAAAGGTTGATCCGCATGAGCATGCAAAACCTCTATCTGTTAGTTCCGCTGGCTCCGCTGGCTGGTGCGATGGCGGCCGGGCTGTTCGGCAAGAGCCTGGGGCGGGCCTGGTCGCACCGCATCACCATCGCACTGGTGGCGGTTTCGTTCTTTGCCTCGCTGGCGATTTTCAACGATGTGCTGGCGGGCAATGTATTTAATGGCGCGGTATACACCTGGCTGACTTCCGGCGGCACCAGTTTCCAGGTGGGCTTCCTGATCGACAGGCTCACCGTCACGATGATGCTGGTGGTGACTTTCGTGTCGCTGATGGTGCATAT
>MGWS01000016.1:4198-5302 GCA_001801105.1 Gallionellales bacterium GWA2_60_18 | reverse complement strand
GAAAGTAAGCGGGTGAGTAAAATCACTTAGAATTTGCGCGGGCGGTCGAATGTAGTCTGGATGGAACGCAGTGAAATCCTGGTTTGCCCCCCCCGGACGCGCTTCGCTTCTCCGGGCTACGAAAAGAGATTTGCGTGAGCGCTATCACACTATCCGGATCAGGCTGTGCCCGGTCATTTCCGCCGGTTGCGGCAGCCCCATCATGGTTAGCAGGCTGGGCGCGAGATCACGCAGCGCGCCGCCTTCGTTCAGCCTGGCTTTGCGCCCGATATACAGGAAAGGCACCGGGTTCAGGGTATGCGCGGTGTGCGCCTGCTGCGTGGTGCGATCGAGCATTTGTTCGGCGTTGCCGTGATCGGCGGTGATGATGACTTCGCCGCCGATGGAGCGCATCGCCTTGACGACGCGACCGATGCAGGTATCCAGCGCCTCGATGGCCTGGGTGGCGGCTGGCATATTGCCGCTGTGCCCCACCATATCGCCGTTAGCGTAATTGCAGATGATGGCGTGATATTGACGGCTCAGGATGGCGGCTTCGAGTTTGTCGGTTACTTCAAACGCGCTCATTTCCGGCTTAAGGTCATAAGTCGCGACTTTGGGCGAGGGGACGAGGATGCGGTCTTCGCCGGGGTAAGGCTGTTCCCTGCCGCCGCTGAAAAAATAGGTGACATGCGCGTATTTCTCGGTTTCGGCGATGCGTAACTGCCTTAGCCCCAGGCTTGAAATGTATTCGCCGAAGCCGTTATGAATGGCGTCCTGAGTATAGGCACAGGGTAAATGAAAGTCCTCGCCATAACTGCTCAGCATAACGAAGCTGGCAAGCTTGGGTCGGTAGGCGCGATTGAATCCGTTAAACGCCTCGTCTGTCAAAGCGCGCGTGATTTCGCGGGCGCGGTCGGCGCGGAAGTTCATGAACACCACCACATCGCCGTCCTGCATGGTGTTTTCCGCGCCGCCTGAAACAATCGCGGTGGGCTTGACGAATTCGTCCGATTCGCCGCGTGCGTAGGCTTGTTCCAAAGCGGACAAGGCATCGGTTGCGGTAAATTCGGCGCGGCCCTGGGTGAGCAATTGATATGCGGGTTGCACACGCTCCCAGCGGTT
>MGWS01000016.1:419-4186 GCA_001801105.1 Gallionellales bacterium GWA2_60_18 | reverse complement strand
CGCGTAAAAGCGGCCGACGATGCTGACGACTTGCCCGGTTCCCAATGCGGCGCATTTTTCCTGCAACAGCCGCAGTGATTGCGCGGCGCTTCTGGGCGGGGTATCGCGCCCATCCAGAAATGTGTGCAGATAGACTTTTTTCAAGCCGGCGCGCGCCGCCATTTCCAGCATCGCGAAAATGTGGTTTTCGTGGCTATGTACGCCGCCCGGCGAGAGCAGCCCCATGATGTGCAGCGCGCTGTCGTTTTGTCTGGCCAGCGCAACCGCTTGGCTTAACGCCGGGTTGGTATAGAAGCTGCCATCCTCGATGGCGACATCGACGCGGCTCAAATCCTGATACACCACGCGTCCGGCGCCGATGTTGAGATGGCCTACTTCAGAATTGCCCATCTGTCCGGACGGCAGGCCGACAAATTTTTCAGAGGCGTTGATCAGGGTATGCGGATAGTTGTGCCAAAGCTCATCCCAATTGGGTTTTCGTGCCGCCAGAATGGCGTTGAAATCGGCGCTCTCTCGATAACCGAAACCATCCAGAATAAGCAGCAAGACAGGGGTGACGTCCATTGAGGTAGAATATAAGTGGATGATGATTTTGCGAAGGCATATTTTAGCCGATTTTGCCGCGCTTAGCGCGTGGCGCGGCGGGGTAACTTAAGGAGCAGGAATGGCAAGTAAGCTGATTGACAGGGAAGAAGATATTCAACAGGCCGCACAGGCTATAAAAGCAATAGCGCACCCGTTGCGCCTGAAAATTTTATGTGTGCTCGGTGATCAGGAAGTGAGCGTGCAGGACATCGTGGAGCAGGTTGGCACGTCACAAAGCAATATCTCACAGCATCTGGCGATTTTGCGCGACAAGGGCGTATTGGCGACGCGCAAGGATGCGAACCGGGTGTTCTACCGCATTGACGATTTGCGCACGCTCAAGCTGATCGGGATGATGCGCGATGTATTTTGTACGGCGTGAGAGGGTTGCTTTTTAATTTGAATATCAGTATATTCTAATATAACGAAATAGCAGGCGGGGGTGGCGCAGTGAAAAAATCATGGATTTTTGGCGTATTGCTACTGGGTGCCGCGACTGCGCAGGCCGCCGGGCAGCTTCTTGTGGCGCCCGCGCAGTACCGCGAGGTGGCGCAGACTTACAGTGCCGACGGCCTGGTGGAAGCGACACGCCAGTCAACCGTGTCCGCGCAAATCGGCGGGCGCGTTGTGGAAATCAACTTCGACGTTGGGGATCGCGTCAACAAGGGGCAGGTGATCCTGCGTATCGATGAGCGCGAAGCGATGCAGGCCTTGGCGGGCAGCCAGGCGCAGGTATTGCAGGCGCAGGCCAATATGCAGAACGCCAAGGCGGCCTACGAGCGCGCCAAACAATTAGCTGCGCAAAAATTTATCAGCCAGGCGGCGCTCGATAAGGCGCAGGCCGACTATAAAGTAGCGTTGGCGCAAGCCGCCGCCAGCGAGGCATCCACCGGGCAGGCCAGCCTCGCGCATGGCTACACGGCGGTGATCGCGCCCTACAGCGGGATCGTGGCGGCGCGCCTGGTGGAAGTCGGGGAGCTGGTGATGCCCGGCAAGCCGCTGATGACCGGTTTCGATCCCGTCGAAATGCGCGTGGTGGTGAGCGTGCCGCAAGACAACCTGGTGGGCATCGGTGTGGCTCCCGAAGTGATGGTGGAAGCGCCTGTGCTGAACCGCTGGATCAAGCCCGCTTCGGTAACCATCCAGCCGGTGGCCGACGCGCGTACCCACAGCACCCAGGTGCGCGTGTATTTGCCGAAAAATGAAGCGGGAATCTATCCGGGCATGTTCGTGCGCGCGCATTTTGTGGTGGGCAAGGCCAGCAAACTGGTGATTCCCGCGAGCGCCGTATTGCGCCGCAGCGAAGTGGTGGCGGTGTATGTGGTGGATGAAACCGGGGGCGTGAAGTTGCGCCAGGTGCGGCTTGGCGAAGCGACATCCGATGGTGCGGTGGAGGTGCTGGCCGGGCTGAAGCCGGGTGAAAAAGTGGCGTTGGAGCCGGTCAAGGCCGGGATGTCGGGTGCAAAACAGAAGTAGGTTTATTAAATTACGGAGGATAGAATCATGGCGCATATCGTAATCATGGGTGCGGGTATCGGCGGAACGCCGATGGCCTACGAAATGCAGGAAAAAATACGCAAGGGCGACAAGGTGACGGTGGTCTCGAACAGCGAGAATTTTCACTTCGTACCCTCCAACCCGTGGGTGGGCGTGAAATGGCGCGACCGCGAAGACATCGAGTTTTCGATTCGCCCCTATCTGGAACGCAAAGGCATCAACTTTATTTCCACCGGAGTGAAACGGGTACACCCAGAACAGAATCGTCTCGAACTGGATGATGGCCAGTCGGTGGATTACGACTTTCTGGTGATTGCCACCGGACCCAAGCTGGCTTTTGATGAAATCGAAGGCTTGGGGCCGCATGGCGGGCACACCCACTCGGTTTGCCATGTCGATCACGCGATGAAGTCGCACGACGAATGGGAGCACTTCGCCCAGAATCCCGGGCCGATCGTGGTGGGCGCGGTGCAGGGCGCATCCTGCTTCGGCCCGGCGTATGAATATGCGTTTATCATGGAAACTGATTTGCGCCGCCGCAAGATCCGCAACAAGGTGCCGATGACTTTCGTGACTTCCGAGCCTTATATCGGCCATCTGGGGCTGGGCGGAGTCGGTGACTCCAAGGGAATGCTCGAATCGGCAATGCGCGAACGCCACATCAAATGGATATGCAACGCCAAGGTCACCAGGATCGAAGCGGGAAAAATGCACGTCACGGAAGTTGACGAGGCGGGCAACGAGAAAAAGAAGCACGAGTTGCCGTTTGCCTACAGCATGATGCTGCCCGCCTTCAAGGGTATCGACGCGGTGTTCGGCATCGAAGGGCTGACCAATCCGCGCGGATTCATCCTGATAGACGAGCATCAGCGCAATCCGAAATACAAGAATATTTATGCGGTCGGCGTGTGCGTGGCGATCCCGCCGGTGGAGCCCACACCCGTGCCGCTGGGCACACCCAAGACCGGCTATATGATCGAATCGATGGTGACGGCAACGGCGCACAACATTCATTCCGAACTGACCGGCAATCCGCCGGCCAGCAAGGCGACCTGGAATGCGGTCTGCCTGGCGGATTTCGGCGAGGGCGGGATCGCGTTCGTCGCGATACCACAGATTCCGCCGCGCAACGTGAACTGGTTTGCGGAGGGCAAGTGGGTGCATCTTGCCAAGGTCGCATTTGAAAAATATTTCATCCGTAAAATGAAAAAGGGCACCTCCGAGCCGATCTACGAAAAAATCGTGCTGAAAGCAATGGGCGTGGAAAAACTGAAGTAGCCATACCGGCAGACAGAAACCGTACCAGGACTCGGAAAAACATGGGCATCTCAGGGCGTATCGCCAAATATTTTCTGCACTCGCAGATGACTCCGCTGCTGGCGCTGGTCGCCGTGCTGCTGGGGTTGTTTGCCGTGCTGGTGACGCCGCGCGAGGAGGAGCCGCAGATCAGCGTGACCATGGCGAACGTGATGATCGCCTATCCGGGCGCCTCGGCCAGGGATGTCGCGCAGACCGTGGCGACACCCGCCGAACAGGTGCTGTCGCAAATCGCCGGGGTGGATCACGTGTATTCGGTATCGCAGCCGGGCATGGCGGTCATCACGGTGCAATTCAAGGTCGGCGAAGAGCATATCGCCTCACTGGTGAAACTCTATGATGTGATTCATTCACACGCCGACTGGTTG
>MGWS01000016.1:0-253 GCA_001801105.1 Gallionellales bacterium GWA2_60_18 | reverse complement strand
GCGAGGTGAATACGCTGGGCGCGACGCAACGCATGGTGCGCGTGTTGCTCAATCCGGAAAGCCTGAACGCCTATCAGCTCACCATGCAGGACATCCGCGCGGCGTTGCAGTCCGCCAATGTTTCGCAGAATTCCGGGACACTGGTGCAGAACAACCGTGAAGTGCTGGTGCAAACCGGCAATTTCCTGAGCGACGCCAACGAAGTGAGACAACTGGTAGTCGGCGTGTCGAACAGAAAACCGATATTTCTGCG
>MGWS01000015.1:5568-5971 GCA_001801105.1 Gallionellales bacterium GWA2_60_18 | reverse complement strand
TTGCCCTTGCCGATGTACACCAGACAGCCGACGATGTTGCGCACCATGTGATGCAGGAACGCGTCGGCGCTCAAATCGAAGATCAGCATCTCGCCCTCACGGCGAATCTCCAGTTGGCGCAGATGCTTGATCGGCGATTTGGCCTGGCATTCTGAGGCGCGGAACGCGCTGAAGTCGTGTTCGCCCAGCAGGCATTGCGCGGCGTCCTGCATCGCCGCGACATCCAGCGGCAGGTGGAACCAGCCCGCCTTGCCGGCATGGATCGCGCTGCGCACCGGGCGATTGATCAGCAGATAGCGGTAGCTGCGCCCGTGCGCGGAAAAACGCGCATGAAATTCGTCCGGCACCGGATGCGCCCAGCGCACCGCGATGCTGTCCGGCAACAGCGCATTGACGCCGCGCA
>MGWS01000015.1:2499-5474 GCA_001801105.1 Gallionellales bacterium GWA2_60_18 | reverse complement strand
TGAAATGGTTTCACCGGCAATCTGGCTCAACGCACGTTGCAGTGTGTCCTGCACGGTACGCCCGTCCGGCTGGCTCTGCCAGCCGCAATACGGGCGGCCATCGTATTCGACGCCGATTGCGATCCTCATGGTGCGATCCTCATGGTGCAATCCTCATCGCAGCGCCCCCAATAACAGCAGCAGCGCAAAACCCAGCAACAGCACATCGCCGATGCCGAACCGGTATAGCGGCAATTCCATGTGCCGGGTAGTCTCGCCGTGCGGCTCAAGCAAATTGTTTAAAGTATCTTGCCAGCCTCCCGTGCTGCGCAGCATCGCCACCTCGGCATAATGCAGGGTCAACGCCAGCCGCACCGCAAGCCGTTCGCGCGACAGCCCCAGCCATTGCAATGGTGCGAACAAGGCATACAGCCCGGCGATCAGCTGCTGGCGATGCAGGCGATCCAGCAGTATCGCCAGCGCGGCCAGCGCGGCCAGCAAACGGGTCAGTTGCAGCACGCCATCGGCCAGCCCTTCACGGCTCGGGCTGAACATGCCGAGCGCGTCTGACAGCGCTTGTCCGGGCGTGCTGTAAGCGTAGATCAGCAACAGCGACAGCATGATCCAGCGGGTGCGGCGCACCAGCTGGATGAATTTGTGCCTGGAAACAGTGAAAGCGCACAGCATGACCAAACCGGCCACTATCAGAAATACGCCGGATGCCAATACCTGCATGGCGGCCACCAGCAGACACCAGGTCAGGATTTGCGCGGCGGGATGAAACTTCATTGATTGCCCCAAAAGAAAACGGCAGCCCGCTCTACCGGGCTGCCGCCATCACAAAGCCATGATTAGCCGAGCTGATCGAGCATGGATTGCGCGGCTTCGCGCTGCCCCTCATCCCCCTCGCGCAAGACTTCGTCAAGGATTTCACGCGCGCCGGTCGCATCACCCATTTCCTGATAAGCCTTGGCCAAATCGAGTTTGGTGGCAACCTCATGCCAATGTTCATCCTTGACTTCCGTGTCCACTACCGGTTCGCCTGGCGTCGCAGCTTCATCAAAATTCAGGCTGATACCCGCCAACCCGGTTTCTGCTGCTTGCGCCACGGAAGCGGGCTTTTCGGCTACACCATCAACCGGGAAGTCCAGCGTGAACTCCATACCGCTATCGTCGGCTTGTGCAACTTTGGCCGGCTCTTCCTCCGGTTGTGCCGCCGGCATGGGTAAGTGGGTGGGCGTGACATCAAAAATCAGATCATCCAGGTTGGGTAGTGCGGTTTCCGTTTCCCCGGTAGCCGCCGGCATCGAAGGGCTGGTCGAGGTGATATCGAAATCCATCCCCATCGGCGCGCTGAGCGATGGGCTGGTGGACGTCACATCGAAGTCCATCGCAACCGGTGCAGCCAGCGATGGATGAGTGGAAGTCACATCAAAATCCATGGCTTCCGCTTGAACCACGGCCTTGTCGTCAGTTGACATAGTCGAGGTTTGCTCCGTATCGCCCAAATCAAAATCCACATCGGGGGTCGATATTTCCTGCGCCGCCACATCGTCCTGAACAAAATCCGGCATCGCATTGAGCATGGTTGTCTGCATGGTCGCGCTGCCGTCATCCTCGATGGTTCCACCGCCGTACATCGGGTTATTCGGTTCGAGCTTGCGCCCCATTGCAGCAGCTTGTTGCCATGCCTCCTCATCGCCCGAATCCTGCAACTGGCGCGCGATGGTCGAGAAGGAATTCACTTCTTTGCGATTGGCGTAAATACCCAACAACTTGAGGTGAATCTGATGATTATTTGGCGTATTCAGCAGGGCTTCCTTCAGTATTTCCTCCGCCTGCGCATCGCGGCCGAAATTCAGGAACAGGTCCGCCTCGCTGATCGGATCAACATCATCCGGTTGGGGAATTGCTTCGGCGTGAACATCTGCCACACTGGTAAAATCACCGGTCTCCGGGGAAGGCACAACCGGCACGGCAATGTGCCCGGTTACCGCACCAACATCTTCACTTTGCCCGCCAGTAGCAGGAGCTTGCTTACGACGGCTCAACATGAAACCAATACCGCCCAAACCAAGCAGGATCGCCACGACACCAATCATATAAAGCGGCTCACCCAGAATCTGATCCACCAAAGAAGGTTGCGGCACAACCACTGGCTGGGGTTTGGGCTTGGGTTTGGCAACAGGCGCCGGCTTGACTTCGCTGGCGGCAGCCACCGAGGAAGCCGCAGCGGCTGCGGATGCAGCGTCTGAAGATTGCGCCAGCACCGCCGCCTCGGATTTCAGCTGGGCGAGGCGTTGCATATCCTTGAGGTTCTTTTCCAGCAATACGGCGCGCGCCTGCTCTTCCTGCAAGCCCTTGGCCTTGGCGATTGCATCTTCCTGCTCGGCATTTTGCTTGTCCTGGGCAGTTATGGATTTGCCTGCCGCACCGGCGGCGGCCTTGTCTCCTGGGGCTTCGCCCTTGGATAATTTCAACACCTCCTTGGCGGACTCTTGGGCAACCGGAGCCTTGTCGGCAACCGAACTGGCGATCTTGCCGGTGACAACTTGCCGGGTATCCTGTGGCTGACTGGCGACCGGAGCGGCACTGGCCAGTTTTTGCCGGTAGGCATTCCAATCGGCTGTCTGGGCGCGAATTTCCTTTGCCGCATCGGACTGCGCCACACTCATTAACTCGCTCTGGTCGGGCAGGCGCAGAATCTTGCCAGCCTTGATGCGGTTCATGTTTTTAGCGTCGAATTGATCGGCGTTGGCACGGTATAGCGCAACCAGCATACGCTCCAGGCTCACTTCAGCCGGCTTATACTGCCGGGCGATCCTGTTCAGCGTATCGCCGCGATAAACGGTGATTTCGCCCGTCGCGACGCCCTTTTTCGCCGGTGCGGCTGGTTGGGCCGACGCTGCCATCGCCGGCTTACTGGCCGGCTTCTCGACAGGCTGGCTCTCAACCGGTGCTGCGGCTGCCGGAGCGGCTTGTTCAACAGGTTCAGC
>MGWS01000015.1:574-2470 GCA_001801105.1 Gallionellales bacterium GWA2_60_18 | reverse complement strand
CCGGTGCGACGGCTTGCACTTCCGCCTGCTTGGGTTGTTCTGCGACATAGTCCGGCGGGTCGAGCAGGAAAGTATATTCGCGCAGCAGCTTGCCGGACGCCCAAGTCAACTCGACCAGCATGCTCACGAAAGGATCGTTGATCGGTTGCGCGCTGCTTGCCTTGATATACGGCTCGCCGTTTGCGCGACTCTCAATCTGAAATTTGAATTTATTGCCATAAGGATATTCCAGCCCGGCTCCCCGATAAATATCGGGTGACGCAAGGCGGACAACCAGGCTGGCTTTCTCGGCCTTGTTGGCTACCAGTTCAATATCGGCATTCAGCGGTTGCCCCAAAGCGGAAACCACATTGATCCCGCCCATGCCAACGGCGGAAACACAGGTGGATAATGTAAAAGCAGCAACGGCTCCGAGCAGTTTTAGTAGTGACTTTCGCACGCTATCACCTTATGGTTATTCATTGAACAAGTAAAATAACATCATGGAGTTATAAGCACAAGCTCATAACGTTCTTCGCATTATGTATTAATCGAGGTATTTCGCAATCAAAATTTCCGCGATCTGTACGCTGTTCAACGCCGCGCCCTTGCGCACATTGTCGCTCACCACCCACAGATTCAAGCCCAACGGGTGCGATATATCCTCGCGGATGCGCCCGACATAAGTCGCGTCGTTGCCGGCCGCTTCGACCGGGGTCGGATAGCCGCCCGGCTCGCGTTTATCCATCACGATCACGCCCGGCGCCTTTTCCAGCAAGGCACGCGCCTCGGCGGCGCTAATCTTCCTGCGGGTTTCGATATGCACCGCCTCGGAGTGCCCGTAGAACACCGGCACGCGCACCGCGGTCGCATTCACCAGGATGGTGTCGTCTTCCATGATTTTCTGGGTTTCCCACACCATTTTCATTTCCTCCTTGGTGTAGCCGTTTTCCATGAACACATCGATCTGCGGCAGCACGTTGAACGCGATGCGTTTCGGGTATACCTCGATTTCGACATCCTGCTGATTGAACAGCGCGCGGGTTTGCGCGGCCAGTTCATCAATCGCTTCCTTGCCGGTGCCGGACACGGCTTGGTATGTCGCGACGTTGATGCGCGCGATGCCCACCGCATCCTTGATCGGCTTCAAAGCAACCAGCATCTGGATGGTCGAGCAGTTTGGGTTGGCGATGATGCCACGGTTCTTGTATTGCGCGATGGCATGCGGGTTCACTTCCGGCACCACCAGTGGAATATCTTTGTCATAACGGAAATGCGCGGTGTTATCGATCACCACGCAACCGGCTGCCGCGGCGAGCGGCGCATATTTTTCCGACACGCTGCCGCCCGCCGAGAACAGGCCGATCTGCGTCTTGGAAAAGTCAAACCCCTCCACGTCAATAACAGTGATTTCCTTGCCGTAAAATGTCACCGTCGAACCTGCCGAACGGCTGGAGGCCAGCGGATAAAGATTGCGCACCGGAAACTTGCGCTGCTCCAGAATAGCCAGCATCGCCTCGCCCACCGCGCCAGTCGCGCCCAATATGCATACGTCGTACCGGTGCCGGGGCAAAAGTTTTTCGTATTGTTTGCTCATCTAATACTCTCCAGAACTTAACTTGTAAGGTGCGCTATGCGCACCATTGCGTCAAAAGTTTGGTGCATGGATGCACCCTACGGGCGTAAGGCCTTACGCCCCTACAGGTTCTTAACCACCGCATCGCCCATCGCCGCGCAGCCGATTTTCTGCATGCCTGGCTCGAAAATATCGCCGGTGCGCAGCCCCTGCTGCAACACCTTGCGCACCGCCGTTTCGATGCGCTGCGCGATGTCTTCGCGCGCAAAAGTGTAGCGCATCATCATCGCCACCGACAGGATGGTCGCCAGCGGATTGGCGATGTCCGCCCCCGCGATATC
>MGWS01000015.1:0-557 GCA_001801105.1 Gallionellales bacterium GWA2_60_18 | reverse complement strand
ACGGCTCATACAAACCCTTGTTGTGCGCATCCAGCGAGGCGGACGGCAGCATGCCGATCGAGCCGGTCAGCATCGACGCTTCGTCGGACAGGATGTCGCCGAAGATATTGCCGGTCAGGATCACGTCGAACTGCTTGGGCGCGCGCACCAGTTGCATCGCGGCATTGTCCACATACATGTGCGACAACGCGATCGCCGGATATTCTTTCGCCACCTCGATGACGATTTCGCGCCAGAACATGCTGGTATCCAGCACGTTGGCCTTGTCCACCGAGCATAGTTTCTTGCTGCGCTTCAGCGCGATCTGGAAGCCGACATGCGCCACGCGGCGGATTTCCGACTCGCTGTACAACATGGTATCGAAGCCCTGCCGCTCGCCGTTATCCAGTGTGCGGATGCCGCGCGGCTGGCCGAAATAAATATCGCCGGTCAGCTCGCGCAGGATCATGATGTCCAGTCCTGACACCAATTCCGGCTTCAGGCTGGACGCATTCACCAGCTCGGGATACACCATCGCCGGACGCAGGTTGGCGAACAATCCCAAACCCTTGCGGATG
>MGWS01000014.1:77812-90622 GCA_001801105.1 Gallionellales bacterium GWA2_60_18 | reverse complement strand
CCTGGCTCGCCTGCTCCTTGACCGTGGAGATCATGGCGCGCAGCCTGGATTGCATCTCATAGGCATTCGCCAGCAGGCTGCCCGAAACGAGCTTCCCGCCCGGCTGCAGGGAGAAGTTGCCGGAGGCCATGGTATTAACCACTTGCGCGACCTCTTTGGGGTCGCCGCCCAGCTGGCGCAACACCGCACGAATGACGGCATTACCGAGAAATGCCGATATCGTCAGCACAAGCAATGCGATCACCATGTTGAAATTACGGCGCAGCTCGAAATTCCGAGCGGCAACCCTGGATTGTTCCGCACCTGCCTCGCTCACCAGTTCCAGATGCTCGTCGCGCACCTCTTCGAGCAGCTTGAGCAGCGGTCGGTCGATACCGTTCACGCTTTCATCCGATGCGGCATCGAGGCTGGCATGCGCATCGATTTGCGCCAGATATTTGTCATGCACGGAGCGGTGTTCGGCACCGAGCGCTTCCAGCTTGCCGAGCACCCCATCCAGACTCTGTACCGATTTGCGCTCCGTGCCGATGGCATTGAGCATGGCGATGATGCCTTCCGGCTCGGTCTGCGCTGCCGCGATCTTCTTCGCGAGCGCGATGGCGTTCGTGCGATGCGTCTCGAATTTTTCCGCGCCCGTCACGAACTCTCCGCGGTATTTGCTGAATCTTTCCGGATTGGCGCCGCGCATCCAGACGTTCTTTTGCGACTTCGCCTCAAGTTGGTACGCGATATCCATCCCGCTGACTTCCCCCATCAACCCCATGTCGGCGTTCATGCGCGCGATATTCTCACTTTCGCTCTGGATCGCCCCGGTCAGTTGCAACAAACCTATCGCTACTGTAGCGACCAGCATGCCGAAGAAAAATAGCCCGATACCGAACAGCTTGCCCTTCAACGTTAAATTACCCAACATACCCAACATAACCCCCTCCCGACCTTCCTCTATTGAGATACACACGCGCCGCCTTCTTTCATGCCCGCGCCAGCCCTTGAATCCAGCACAGGCTCCCGGAGCTTCAGTCAACCTTGACGCTCTCGGCTTGCGCTTGTCTGCCTGATTGCCCCGGCTTGCGATCCACGCAATGGATCAGCCATCTCGACGATTGTTTCACAATTATCATTTATTTGCAATAGTGATTGTTTTTTTGTGGTGAACGGTTGCATTATTTGCATATTTCTGTATATTGCTTCTTGCAAGTTGCCTGTCGAACGGCATTTGCCCCTTTGCTTGCATGGCAAATATGCGCCCGCAAGCCTTGCCCCTCCCCGCCGGGAGGGGCTCTTTTTTATCTTCCGCTTGAGAACAAGTACCGTGGGCGCTGTACGGATGTGGCAAAAAACAAAATGAATGAAACAAAACCGCGAATAGTCTATCTGGCGCTGACAGGCGTGGCCGCCTTATCCCTGCTGTTGTTTTTCTCCGGGAAACAATCCGTCTGGATACTGCTTCCTGTCTCGGCTATTGCGCTGATGGCCTTTTTGTTGCTCGCCCGAACTGCGCAGGTACAGTTCTACACCGCCCGCCAGTTGAATATGCAACTCGAAACGATGATCAAGAACAAGGACTTCAGGTTGCTGTTCATCCCGGTTCCCGGTTGTCCGGAAATCAACGCCATAGGTCACCGGTTGAATATTCTGATCTATTCCTTGGCAGAAACAATGAACAAAGGCTGCCCGGTGCATCCGGCGAATAATGAAAACGCGGAACATCTCCGCACACATGACAGCAAGGAAGCATGAATGCAAATTTAATGAGACAACCCGAGAGAACTCCGGGACAGCCTGCCGAAACGGAGAAATACCACGAAGACATCGATATCTATGAATTTTTCATCGACTTTGTGCGCACCCATATGAAGGGCCTGGATTTCCCGCCGCCACATGGATGCCGTCTTGTGCCTGAAGATTGCATCTTCTGCGACGGTTGCGAACAACTGGCTGATTCCATGAATAACATAGGGCATGCTTCTGAAGCGATGGGCTATCCGATAGTCAAACTGACACTTGATGGAATCAGGATGGGAATAGAAGGCGGTATATATGCATCTGCCCCGGAGCAACGCATTTGGATAGCCGGAAAGCTATCATTGGCAAGGGAATTGATCGAGGAAATGCTTGTGCTGGTCAAGGCGGGCATGGAAACGCCAACAGGCTGCCGGGGATACGATCTTCCTGAAATACGCTGAAGCAAACCTGAATTCACTCACCGCATTTCTTTAACCATCGAACTGGATGCGCGCATGATTGAGCCACCAGCCATTCGAGCGGGCACCCAAACAATGGCAGCAAAACGGATGACGACTACTCGGCGTTTTCCCGTTCTTTTCCGGTATCAGTCCGGTAAGAATGCGCCATGATGGCATCAACCAGTTCCAGTAGGCGGAAGGGGGAGAACGGCTTGACGAAATAGGCATTGGCTCCAGCCAACTCTCCCCGCTCGAGGTCACGTTTCTGTCCGAGCGCAGTCAGCAGGATAATACAGGTTTCCTTCATGTCCGCCCGCGCCTTGACCCGGCGGCATACTTCAAGTCCATCCAATTCTCCGGGCAGCATCACATCGAGCAGCACAACGTCCGGACGCAACTGCACCGCAAGCCTGAGGGCATCGGCACCATCGCAGGCTTCATGTATTTCATATGCCGCGCCGCTGAAGGTCGCAACAAGCAGCTTCCGCAGATTGTCGTCATCATCGACGATGAGTAACCGGGATTTGCGCGCTGCAGTGCCTGGGTTTACGCAGTCGTCATTCGCCGGCATTGCTTCCTCCCGCTTCCGGGAACCAGAGAGTGACTTCCGTGCCCTTGCCGAGTTCGCTCCTTACCTCCACGCTCCCACCCTGGATCTGCATGATCTCCTTCACCAGCGACATGCCCAAGCCTGTGCCGGGTATCTTTCCGGTCGTGTCGGCCCGGTAGAAGCGCTCGAACACCCTGCCCAGTTGCTCCGGAGTCATTCCCATGCCGCTATCCTTCACACATATCCCGACGCGCCGTCCGCCCCCGTCTTTCCGCGACACCGAACTGACGGTAACATCCCCCTTGCCCGCAGAGTATTTGTGCGCATTGCTCAAGATGTTGAGCAACGCCTGTCCGGTCTTGTCGGCATCGATGAGAACCTGCGGTTGCGGCCCATGTAATTCGGTCCGTATTTTCCTCGTGTCGCCGGGGATGTTGAAATCCGTCACGACCCGATTGACCACGGGCCACAGTTCCTGCACGCACAGGATGAAGTCCCTGCCGCTCCGCGCCTCGATTCTGGCCAGATCGAGAAGCTCACCCAGCATCCCGATCAAGCCTTTAGTCTGATCGTGAATGATTCCCAGATATTCGCGCCTGGCTTCATCGCTGAATTCCCGTGTCAGCAGCAATTCCGAGAAACCGTAAATACTGGACAAGGGTGTGCGCAGCTCGTGCGCTGCGGTGGCAAGAAATTCGCTTTTCATCCTGTCAACTTCCGTTTCTCTGGTCACATCCCTGAAAAACAGGATGTGGCGCAACACCGGGTCATCCAACTGATGCACTTCCCACTTTATAACTTTAAATGGCGCGAATAGCCGTAATGTCCCGTCCGCTTCACCGGTAAATCCCCTGAGCAGGCCGGAAACATCGCTAAGGTCTATCTTGCCGCCGATCTTTTCCATGAAAACCATGGTGGCAAGTTTCTCTTCCGGTTGCAGTTCGATTTCGAACAGATCAAGGAGACGCTGATTGTAAAAAACCAGTTGGTTGCTCGAGCTAAAAACCAGAATACCTTCCGGGCTGAACGAAAGTATTTCCTGAAGCAGATGCTCTCTGTTCTTAAGTTGCTCGTCAGCCGTTTTTACATGATCGATATCGGCAAATGTTCCGATTACGCGCAAGGGCGTTCCGTCGGCAGAACGGTCGGCGATCACTCCGCGGTTGAGCACCCATTTGTATCGCCCATCCTTGCACCGCAGGCGACACTCGTTTACATAAACTTCAGTTTCATTGCGGAGTAGCCGCTCCAGCCAGAAACGCCGGTTTGCCAAATCATCGGGATGCGTCAGCGAATCCCAACCGGGGAGCGTATTGCGGGTCTCTCCTTCCTCGTAACCGAGCATTGTTCTCCACTGCCGGGAATGGATGACAGTGCCGTTTCCGATATTCCATTCCCATACGCCGTCGCCATCGCCTTCAATGGCGCTTTTCCAGCAAATCCCGCCACTTCCCGTCGGCATTTTCATTTCGTGTTTCTGTCGCCTTCAGGAAGCGGCGGCGGCCACATGCAGCTTCCTGTCGGCAATTTCCTGGATTCTTGCCTGGATCAGCGCGAATGGCGCAGGCTTGAGAAAAGTGGATACACCCTCCGGAAGTCCTCCCCTGCGTTGTATCTGTTCGCTATCCAGCCCGGTCACCACGATGATCTCAACATCGTTGTAATCCGGGTTGGCTCGTATCTTTTGCAGCATTGTCACGCCATCCATGCCGGGCAGGTTGATATCGGCAATGATGATGTCCGGCTTGCCTTGCCCCAGCCTGATCAATGCGTCGAATCCATCCTGCGCGATCTCGATCCTGACCGGTATCCCCCAACTGGAAATCGTCGCCTCGTACAGGCGGCAGAGCGTTTTGTCATCCTCGACAATCAATACACCGATCACGCGAGCGCGCGGAGCGGCACTTACCTTGGCGTTGCCGCGCGCAGACAGCATGGCATCGATGGATGCTGCGCTGATCCTGCGATGCCCGCCCGGTGTGCGCCATGCTGACAATGCGCCACCTTCGACCCATAATTGAACCGTCCGTAGCGACACATCCAGCAATTTCGCCGCTTCCCTTGTTGTATAGACTCTTTCCACCAAAGCATCCTCATCCGAACCAAAGTTTTGTGATAGTCTCATAATTATCAATATTTTCAAATCATGGCAAAAATTATTAATTTACACCCTGATTTCTGGCTTTGCGGAAAGTCAACATGGCCTATGAGACTACCGAATTGAAACGCAGAATTAATCTGAAACTCACCCTGAAAAGGCTGGACGCCCTGCCAGCCATGCCCGCAATTGCGCAAAAACTCTTGGCTCTTCCATTGGATACCAGCAAGGGGGAGGATGCCATGCTCAAGCTGATCGGGCACGATCCGCAACTTTCCGCAAAAATCATCGGTCTTTCCAATTCCCCCTTTTTCGGCTCGCCGCACAAAATAATATCGGTACGCGATGCCGCCATACTTCTTGGAATGACCCGTGTGAAATCGGTCGCTATCGGAATTGCCGCCATGTCCGCATTAACCAGAATGCCGCCAGGACGTTTGAACATTCAACATCTGTGGTTACATAGCTTGGCGGTCGCGCTATCCATGCGAAAAATCGCACAGAATATGCCTTCCCACCTCCGCCCGAACGAAGACCAGATATTTCTTACCGGCTTGCTGCATGACATCGGCTACATGGTCCTTGCTTATGTAGATATTGGGCTCAGCGATGAGTTGCATGCTCGCATGGCCCAAGAACCGGATCGCCCAACATTAGAAGTTGAGCAGGAATTGCTGGACATCACACATTGTGAATTGGGCGCTCAATTGGCGGATAACTGGATGCTTCCCCCTGAAATAACCAACGCCCTGCGTTATCACCATACGCCGGACTCCCCGGATATCCCGGGAAAAAATGCACTAATACGCATGATAAATATTGCCGAAAAATTGCAACCCTCGTTCTGCATCGCTGAATCCGCTCCCCTCGATATTGATGATGCTGAATGGCTCTCGTTAGGCATCAATCCAGCCAACCTTGATGAACTTCGCACGCAAGTAATCGCCCAACCTGACCAAGCCTCGCAACTGATCAACTCGCCCTTGTAAACCGCCCCGAATCAGTACCCACCCATAACTATAGGTTCGGGGAAATGCAACACTCTATACTCGATTGGTGTCGGATCGCCGAGCGCATCGTGCGGTAACTTTTCATCTATCTTTGCCGCGTTGCGGCCCGCAGCCGACCACCCCCAAACGAAAGGAACATCCATGACAAAAACCAAGCAAACCGCCTACCTTGCCGGAGGCTGCTTCTGGGGCATGGAAGAACTGGTGCGCCTGATTCCCGGGGTGCTGGAGACCGAAGTCGGTTATACCGGCGGCGACACGACCGGCGCCACCTACGAGACCGTCAAGACCGGGCGCAGCGGCCATGCCGAATCGCTGAAGATCGTGTTCGATCCGGCGCTGCTCAGCTACCGCCATCTGTTGTTCGAATTCTTCCGCATGCACAACCCGACCACGCTCAACCAGCAAGGCAACGACGTCGGCACGCAATACCGCTCGGCGATCTTTTATGTCGGCGAAGAGCAGAAGCGCACCGCGTGGGAAGTCATCGGAACGGCAGACGATTCAGGGGAATGGGAAGCCGGAATCATCACCGAAGTGGTGCCGTTCAGGGATTTCTACCGCGCCGAGGAATACCACCAGAAATATCTGGCCAGGCATCCGGGCGGCTATACCTGCCACTACCCCAGACGAATGAATCTAGGAGAGTAGGGCACCTCTAAAAATCCAAATTTTAGTTTCGACATAACCTGAAGGTTAGTCTTCACTGAAACTGCGTTTTGTCGCAATACGGCGTTGCTCACAAAAAATCACTCCTTACATATCACACATATGCCGCGTCGCAATTTTTTGCTCGCGCCTTGTCTTGCTTAGAACTTTGAAATTTTAGAGGCGCCCGGCAGTCTTTACCGGCGCACATGCAAAAACCTGCCCCCTGACCATGGTTTTCCCGTGGTTATTTGTTATGATGCCGATGGCTGGAACCCGCCAGGAATCACCGGCAGTTTCCACGACAAATTGAATCAATACTCGAAAGGAGCTCGAAATGTCATTAGTGGTTGATACGCTGCGCATCTCAACAATTACCGAAGAGTTGACTGACGCGGAACTGGAAATTTTTGAGGAATTGTTCGATGTCCAGCACCACAAGGCGGGCGACCTGATAGTTCAGCCGGGCGGCAAACAGCCCGACAATCTGTACATTCTTGCGCAAGGCGAGATACAGGTGAAAATACACAGCAGCGATGGGGACACCGCGATCCATGTGCTCAAACCGGGCGATCTGGCCGGCATCATCACCTTCGTCGGCGGAGCGCCGTCGCAGCACAGCGCGGCACTTTATTCGATAGGGGAAAGCAAGGTATTGAGCATGCCAAGCGCCAAATTCGAGGCGCTGGTCTGCACCCGTCCGATGACCGCACACAAGGTGATGCGCGGCATCGTGCGCTATATGCACGGCATCGTGCGTAACATGAACGCGAAGTCCTCCGAGCTGAGCAGCTATATCTACCGCAACAGCGGGGGTTACTAACCGAATTGTCGGGTTACGCTATCGCTAACCCGACCTACCGGCTTCAGCTGCTCGCTACAATTTCCGTCGCTATGTATTTGGGATACGGGCGCCGCATCGGCGCCCGTTGCCATCACATCCACAGCACGCCGAGCACCGCCACGCTCACCGTCGCCACGCCCAGCGCAAGGTTCAGCGCGACCAACTTGCGTATCCGACCCAGCAGTTCGCCCGCCTCTTTCCATTGATCCCCGGCGACATGCAGACTGAACGGCTTGTAGCAAACGAAGTACACATAGCCGAAGATCGCCATCATCGCCAGCCCCAGCACCAGCATGATATGCACATGGGGCAGCACCTGCCCCATGCCGCCATACAGACGGATCATGTACAGCCCGCTCACCAGGATCACGCCGATCGCGCCCCACACCCATCTGAAGAAACGGCGAAACACGCCGTGCCACAGGCGCAGGCGCTCCGGCGGCTGGAGAATTTCGACGGCTGCCGGACGCAGCACGACATAGGCGAAGAACATGCCGCCGACCCAAGCCAACACGGCGAGCAGATGGATGAGCTTGAAGAATGGCATGGCGGCCTCGGAAGATGTATTGCTAGGAGGACTGTAACACTTCGCGCACCGGCCTGAAACTCCTGCGGTGCACCTCGGATACGCCGTGCTCGCGCAGCGCGGCGAGGTGTGCGGCGGTGGGGTAGCCCTTGTGGTCGGCGAAACCGTAGTGCGGGTAGCGTTCGTGCAGTTGCAGCATGATCTCGTCGCGCGCGGTCTTGGCGAGGATGGAGGCGGCCGAGATGGCGGCGACTTTGCTGTCGCCCTTGACGATGGCTTCGCTGGGGATGCCGGTCTGCGGGCAGTACAGGCCGTCCACCAGCACCCGCTGCGGCTGGATGTCGAGCGCCAGCACGGCGCGGCGCATCGCCAGCAGTGTGGCTTGCAGGATGTTGAGGCGGTCGATCTCTTCGACTTCGGCATGGGCCACGGCCCAGGCGAGCGCATGTTCGCGGATGATGGGCGCGAGCCGGTCGCGCTGTTTTTCGGAGAGTTTCTTGGAGTCCGCCAACCCGGCGATGGGATGCGCGTCGTCGAGGATCACCGCCGCCGCACTCACCGGGCCGGCGAGCGGGCCCCGCCCTGCTTCATCCACGCCGCAGATGAGGATGATGCGCGACGAATTGATTTTCCCTCTCCCCTACCCCTCTCCCGCAAGCGGGCGAGGGGTTTCCATGTTCGGCAGATAAGGCAGGATAGCGGCTGCGGCTTTCTGCGCGGTGTTCTGGCGCAGGGTGTGATGCAGCGACAGGAAGGTCTGTTCGAGTTCGGCGACGGCTTCCTTGTCATTGACGAGGTTGAGCAGCGCCTGTGCGAGGTTTTCCGGCGTGGCGTCTTCCTGGATCAGCTCGGGCACGACGAAGCGCCCGCACAGGATGTTGGGCAGGCCGAAGTATGGCTGATAGCGTTTGCGCTTGATCATCCACCAAGAGAACGCCGGCATGCGGTAGGTGATGACCATGGGACGCTTGAGCAGCGCGCATTCCAGCGTGGCGGTGCCGGAGGCGACCAGCACGCCATCGGCGGCGATCATGGCATCCTGCGCATGCCCGAACAGCAGCGTAAAGGGCAATTGCTGCGCGTCGCAATCGTACAGCGCCTGTTCGAAGATGCCGCGCGTTTCGCGGCTGACCAGCGGCACGAGAAAACGCGCATCGGGTATCTGTTGCAACATGCGCCGGGCGGTTTCGATGTAGGTGCGCGCGAGGTGCTTCACTTCGCTCTGGCGGCTGCCGGGCAGCAAGGCGAATACCTTCGCCTGCAACGGGATGCGCATGGTCTCGCGCATCTCGGCGCGCTTCGGGTATTCCGGCAGCATGTCGGCGAGCGGATGGCCGACGTAGTCCACCGGGATGCCCGCGTCGCTGTAGAGCTTGGGCTCGTGCGGGAACAGCGCGAGCATGTGCGACACGGCACGCTTGATCTTGTTGATGCGTTCGCCGCGCCATGCCCAGATCGAGGGGCTGACGTAATGGATGGTGGGGATGCCGCTTGCTTTAAGCGCGAGTTCCAGGTCGAGGTTGAAGTCCGGCGCATCCACGCCGATGAACAGGTCGGGACGATCGTTCAGGAAACGCGCGCGCAGCTTGCCGCGGATGCCGACGATCTCGCGGTAGTGCCGCAGCACCTCGACATAGCCGCGCACCGCCAGTTTTTCCATCGGGAACAGCAGTTCCATGCCGGCGGATTGCATCTTCGGCCCGCCGATCCCGACGAAGCGGATGTCCGGGCGCACTTCCTTCAACGCAGCCATCAGGTGGCTGCCGAGCAGGTCGCCCGAGGCTTCGCCCGCGACGATGCCGATTACGATTGTTTTCTGCTGCATGAAAAACCTTTGGGCTGCTTGGGTCAGCGGACGATGCCGCGCTGCGAATCGGCGAGGAAATCTGCCAGCAACTGCAACTCGGCGTGTTCTGCCAGTTGTGACTGGATGACCGCTTTGGCTTCATCAAGCCCCAGACCGGATTTATACAGGGTCTTGTAAGCGCGCTTGATCGCCATCACCGAGCCGCTGGAGAAGCCGCGCCGTTTCAGGCCTTCGGCGTTGATGCCATGCGGCGCGGCGGGGTTGCCGGAGGCCAGCACGTAGGGCGGCACGTCCTGCAACAGGATGGAGCCCATGCCGGTGATGATGTGCGCGCCTATCCTGACGAATTGGTGCACCACGGTGAATCCGCCGAGGATGGCGTAGTCGCCGACATGCACATGGCCGGCGAGCTGCGCGTTATTGGCGAAGATGGTGTGGTCGCCGACCTGGCAATCGTGCGCCAGATGCACGTAGGCCATGATCCAGTTGTGGTTGCCGACGCGAGTGACACCGGTATCCTGCGCGGTGCCGAGGTTGAAGGTGCAGAACTCGCGGATGGTATTGTGGTCGCCGATCTCCAGACGGGTCGGCTCTCCCGCATATTTCTTGTCCTGCGGGATCTCGCCCAACGAGCAGAACTGGAAGATGCGGTTGTGCTGGCCGATGCGCGTGTGGCCGTTGATCACCACATGCGGGCCGATCACCGTGCCGGTGCCGATCTCGACATGTTCGCCGATGATGGAATAGGCACCCACCTCGACGTCATCAGCGAGTTTGGCATCGGGGTGGACGATAGCGGTTGGATGAATCATCAGGCCACCGACTTCACGGTACACATCAGTTCCGCTTCGGCTGCCAGCAGCCCATCCACTTCCGCCCTGGCGCTGAACTTGAACACGCCGCGCATGCTGCGCGTCAGTTCCACCTTGAAGATCAACTGGTCGCCGGGAGAGACCGGGCGCTTGAAGCGCGCGCCGTCGATGCCGGCGAAGTAGTACACCGAGTTTTCGTCCGGCTTGCTGTCCATGGACTTGAACGACAGCAAGGCCGCGACCTGCGCCATGGCCTCGATGATCAGCACGCCGGGCATCACCGGATGATGCGGGTAATGGCCGGGAAAGAACGGCTCGTTGATGGTGACGTTCTTCAGCGCGACGATGTTCTTGCCCGGCTCGACTGACAGCACGCGATCCACCAGCAGGAATGGATAACGGTGCGGCAGATGTTGGAGAATTTCATGTATGTCCATTTGCGTGCTCATTGGTTTTCACCCTTCAATGATTTGATTTCCTGTTCCAATACCCTGACTCGCTTCGCCAGTTCATCCAGATGACGCAACTGCGCGGCATTCCTGCGCCAGTCTTCCTGCTTCGCCAGCGGGTAGATAGCCGCGTAGGAACCCGGCTCGCGGATGGATTTCCCGACCAGCGTATGCGCTGCGATCTCGACATGATCCGCCAGTTGCAAGTGGCCAAGAATACGCGCACCGCCGCCAATCAGGCAATAACGTCCGATCACCGCGCTGCCGGCGATGCCGGCGCAACCCGCGATGGCGGTGTGCGCGCCGATGCGCACGTTGTGCGCGACCTGGATCTGGTTATCCAGCTTCACGCCGTCCTCGATCACCGTGTCGTCCAACGCGCCGCGGTCTATGGTAGTGTTCGCGCCGATCTCGACATCGTTGCCGATCACCACGCGCCCGATCTGCGGGATCTTGACCCAGCGCCCTTCGTCCATCGCGATGCCGAAGCCGTCCGAGCCGATCACCGCCCCGGAATGTGCGATCAGACCGTCGCCAATCACGCAGTCGTGATAGACCGTGACGTGCGGATACAGCCGCGCGCGGCTGCCGATGACGGTGTTGGCGCCGATGCAGCAGCCCTCGCCGACCACCGAATGCGCGCCGACCACCGCATGTTCGCCGATCACCGCGGTCGCAGCGATGCTGGCGGTCGCGTCGATGCTGGCGGATGCGGCGACGACCGCTGCGGGATGCACGCCGGGCGCGATCTCCGGCAGCGGGTTGAGCAAGGAGGAGACCTTGGCGAAATAAGCGTAGGGATTGTCCGAGATGATGCGCGGCATATCGGTCGCATCGGCATCCGTCTCGCCCAGGATGACCGCAGCCGCCTTCGTGGTGGCGAGTTGCGTACGGTACTTGCTGTTGGTGAGAAAACTGATGTGGTGCGGCTGTGCCTTTTCCAGCGTGGCGATGCCGGTGACGCGCACCGCGCCGTCGCCGACCACGCGTCCGCCGAGCCGGGACGCGATATCCGTCAGACTATGGGAAATCTCCATCCGGCGTACCGCTTATTTGGCGGTCTTGGCTTCCGGCTTGGCGTCGGCCTTTTCGACGGCGAGTTGCTTGATCACCTTGTCGGTAATATCGATCTTCGGATTGCGATACACCGCTTCCTGCAGGATCAGATCGTACTTTTCCGTTTCGGCCACCACCTGCACTGCCTTGTTGGCCCGATCCAGCACGACGGCCAGTTCTTCATTCTTGCGCAGGTTCAGGTCTTCGCGAAATTCGCGCTGCATACGTTGCAGGTTCGCGTTCATCGCCGCCAGTTCGCGCTCCTTGTTGCGGTGATCCGCGTCCGAAAATTTGCTGCCTTCCTTTTCCAGCAGCGATTGCAATTCCTTGGTCTGCTTCATCAGCGCCTTGATCTCCTGGTCGCGCCCGGAGAACTCCTTCTCGATACGCTTTTCCGCCTTCATCGCCGGAACGGATTCGCGCAGCACGCGCTCGGTATCCACCACGCCCACCTTGAAATCGGCCGCCTGAACCGCTCCCGCGCCCAGCAATACCGCCAACATGGCTGCCTTGATCATCGTCTTCATTACGTTCTCCTTACGCATCGCTCCCGTCCGGACGGGACAGGGTTATAGTTATATCAGAATATCGAGCCGAGGCTGAACTGGAAAGCCTGCAACTTGTCCTGCGGCTGCTTGTTGAGCGGCCTGGCATAGCTGATCTTGATCGGCCCTACCGGCGAGATCCAGGTGAGCGCCGCGCCGGCTGAATACTTCAGCCCGGTGCTGGCCGGGACCGGGTCGCCCGGCCCGTAGATCGCACCCGCATCGAAGAATCCGCTCAGGCGCATGGACCTGTCCTTGCTCATGCCCGGAAGAGGGACC
>MGWS01000014.1:20128-77790 GCA_001801105.1 Gallionellales bacterium GWA2_60_18 | reverse complement strand
CCATAGCCGCCGGCCACGCCTGCCTCGCCGTTCAGCATCAGCACGATATCCTCGCGCAGCGGGCGGAACCACTGATGCTGGTAGCTCAGCTTGTAGTAGCGCATGTCGAACACCGGCAGCGCGACCTCAGTGAAGGCGCGCTGCACCGTTCCTTCGGTGGTATAGATCGCGCTGTCGCGGCTGTCCCTGCCCCAGCCGACGGTGCCGGTCAGATTGGTATTGCTCGATCCGAAAGTATCGACGTATTGCGTCAGGCGCGCCGGGCTGGCCGCCAGCAGGCCGATCTGCGTCCTTTCGACCGCCAGCCCGTAGCTGATGCTCTCATCCTCCTGCGTCGGCACGCCGAAACGCACGCCGCCGCCGAGGGTATGCGAAGTGTACTGGCTCACCGCCGTGCTGCTTGAATCGACATTGCGCTTGTAGACGTCGAAACCGCGGCTCACACCGTCATCGGTGAAATACGGATTGGTGAAAGACAGCGAATAGACCTGGTTGATCTTTCCGGTGTTGATCTGCGTGGACAGATGGTTGCCGCTGCCGAACAGGTTGGCCTGCGTGACGCCTGCGCTCAGCGTCACGCCGTTGCCGCCGCTGGAAAAACCGGCGCCTGCGGTGATGCTGCCGGTAGACTTCTCCTTGACCGCGACGTTCACGTCCACCTGGTCGGGCGTGCCCTGCACCGCCGGCGTCTCCACGTTCACTTCGGAGAAGAAATCCAGTTTGTCCACCCGCTGCTTTGATCTCTTGATCTTCTCCACGTCGAACCACGCGCCCTCCATCTGGCGGAATTCGCGGCGGATGACCTCGTCGCGCGTCTTGTCGTTGCCGGCGATGTTGATGCGCCGGATATACACGCGCTGCCCGGGATCGACCATGAAGGTGAAAGCCACCTCATGCTTTTCCTTGTCCATTGCCGGGAGCGCATTCACGTTGGCGAAGGCATAGCCCTCCTGCCCCAGGCGATCGCCGATCTTCTTGCTGGCCGAGGTCAGCTCCTTGCGCGAAAAAGTATCGCCCGCTTTCACCTGGATAAGCTTCTCAAGCTCCTCCTTGGGTACCAGGGTATTACCTGCGACATCCACTTTCGAGACGGTATATTTCGCGCCCTCGGTGAAATTGAGGGTGATGTAGATATCCTTCCGGTCCGGCGTGATGGATACCTGCGTGGAATCGATGTTGAATTCCAGGTAGCCGCCGTCCATGTAGAACGAGCGCAACGCTTCCATGTCGGCGGAGAGTTTTTCCTTGGAATACTGGTCGTTCTTGCTGAACCAGCTCATCCAGTCCGGCGTGCTGAGCTTCATCAGTTCCAGTAAATCTTCTTCCTGGTAGTCCCGGTTTCCGACCAGGTTGATCTGCTTGATCCTGGAAGCCTCGCCTTCCACCACGTCGAACGTGATGCTGACGCGGTTGCGTTCCAGCTCGGATACCGTGCTGATCACGCTCACGCCATATTTGCCGCGCGCCACATATTGACGCTTCAACTCCTGCGTGGCCTTGTCCAGCAGCCCCTTGTCGAAGATGCGCGCCTCGGCCAGCCCCGCGAACTTCAGGCTCTCCCTGAGCTGGTCGTTGGGGATGTCTTTCACCCCGTTGATCTGGATGGCAGCGATCGAGGGGCGTTCCTGCAAACGCACCACCAGCACGCCGCGCTCGACCTTCAGGCGCACGTCCCTGAAGAATCCGGTGCCGTACAGGGCATGGATCGCCGCCGCCGCCTGGCGGTCGTCCATGGTATCGCCGACCTTGACCGGCAGGGCGCTGAATACCGTGCCGGCCTCGGTACGCTGGATGCCCTCGACGCGAATATCCTTGATGGTGAATGGTTCGATCGCCCAAGCAGGGGACAGACAGAGCAGGGAGATCAACCCCGCCAGTTTTCCAAGTTTCATCTTTATAGGGCGCCTCTAAAAATTCAAAGTTCTAAGCAAGACAAGGCGCGAATAAAAAATTGCGACGCAGCATATGTCTGATATGTAAGGAGTGATTTTTTGTGAGCAACGCAGTATTGCGACGAAATCTGGATTTTTAGAGGTGCCATTTTACCCTGAGATAAGGCGATTTATGTCGTTGTATATGGCAAAAATCATCAGTGTGCCGAGCAGCGCGATACCGATATTCTGGCCGACTTCCCAAATCCGTTCGGGCAGCGGCCTGCCCCTGGCCAATTCGGCGACATAATACAGCAAGTGTCCCCCATCCAATAAGGGAATGGGCAGCAGGTTCAGCACCCCCAGACTGATGCTGATCAGCGCCAGAAAACCCAGATAGGCCGCCAGACCCATTTCGGCGGACTGCCCGGCATAATCGGCGATGGTGATCGGCCCGCTGAGGTTCTTCATCGACACTTCGCCCAGCAGCATTTTGCCGAGCATCTTCAGGCTGATGATCGACGTCTCCCAGGTCTTGCGCAATGCCTGCGCAAAAGCCGCGGCCGGCGCATAACGCACCTCGGTCAGCATCGCCTCCCACGCCGCATGATCCACGCGCGGAGCCGCGCCGATCTTGCCGACCTGCTTGTCGCCCTCCGCTACCGGCTGCGGCACGACGGCCAGTTTCAGGGTCATTTCGCCGCGCTGGATGTCGAGTTGCATGGTCTGCCCGGGATGCGCGCGCACCGCCTCCACCAGCTCGCTCCAGCGCTGCAACGCCACGCCGTCGGCGCGCAGGATGATGTCGCCCTCCTGTAACCCGGCCTGCTGCGCGACACTGCCCTCCGCGATCTTGCCGATGAGCGGCAGGAGCACCGGCTGATGCAGGCGCAACCCGAGCTTGTCGAGGAACTCCCCGTCCAGATCCTTCGCCTCCATCCCGCGCATGTCGAGCAGGTGGAACAAGCGGCCACCCAGAGCACTGCGCCCCTCAATCCTTACTTCGGCCTGTTGCAGGGATCGCTCCAGCAGCATCCAGCGCAACTCCTGCCAGCTCGGCACGGCTTCGCCGTCGATACTGAGGATGGTCTCGCCCGGCTGCATCAGCGCGATGGCCGCCGGCGTGTCCGGCGGCACCTCGCCCAGCAGCGGTTTCAGTCCCGGTACGCCATACACGAACAGGACGCAGTACAGCACAATGGCCAGCAGAAAGTTGGCCAGCGGTCCGGCCGCCACGATGGCCATGCGTTGCAGCACCGGTTTGCGGTTAAAAGCGCGATGCAGCTCTTCCGGCGCAACCTCGCCCTCGCGCTCGTCCAGCATCTTGACGTAGCCGCCCAGCGGAACCGCCGAGATCACCCATTCGGTCTCGCCCCCGGCAAAATGCCTGCGGTAGATCACCTTGCCGAAGCCCACCGAAAAACGCAGCACCTTGACGCCGCAACGGCGCGCGACCCAGAAGTGTCCCAGTTCGTGGAACACCACCAGCAAGGCGATTGCGCCGATGAAGGCAAGCAGGGTGATCATAGTCGGTAGTCGGTAGTCGGTAGTCGTTAGTCGGCAGACGGCAGACGGCAGACGGTAGTCGGTAGTCGGCGTTGTCCGCTGCGCGGAATTATTTTAACTACCTACTAACGACTAGCGACTAACGACTGAATTTGTTGATGCGCGATGCGGCGCGCATCGGCATCGGCGTTGAGCACATCCTCCAAGCAACCGGCAACACCGACCGGAAGCCTGTCCAGCACGCCTTCGATGATACGCGGGATATCGGGAAAGGCAATGCGCCGTTCGAGGAAAGCCGCCACCGCCACTTCGTTCGCCGCATTCAACAGCGCCGGCGCCGTGCCTGCCGCGCGCAGCGCCCGGTAAGCCAGCGCCAGGCAGGGGAAGCGCGCGAAGTCGGGGGCCTCGAAATCCAGCGTCGCCACCTTGAACAGGTCGAGCGGCGCGACTCCGGCGCCGATGCGCTCCGGCCATGCCAGCCCGTAGGCGATCGGCGTGCGCATGTCGGGATTGCCGAGCTGCGCCAGCATCGAGCCGTCCACATATTGCACCAGCGAGTGGATCACGCTCTGCGGATGCACCACCACCTGGATGTCGTCGGCGCCCGCGTTGAACAGCCAGTGCGCCTCGATCACCTCCAGTCCCTTGTTCATCATGCTGGCGGAATCGACCGATATCTTGCGCCCCATGCTCCATTTCGGGTGGGCGCAGGCCTGCTCCGGCGTGACGTTCTGCAACTCTTCCGGCGGCGTGTTGCGGAACGGGCCGCCCGAGGCGGTGAGCAGGATGCGGCTCACGCCGTTGCGCGCCAGATCGCCGTCGTAGCCACGCGGCAGCGCCTGGAAGATCGCGTTGTGTTCGCTGTCGATCGGCAGCAGCACGGAACCGCTGGCACGCACCGCGTCCATAAACACCGCGCCCGCCATCACCAGCGTCTCCTTGTTCGCCAGCAGGATGCGCTTGCCGGCGCGCGCCGCCGCCAGCGTGGGGCGCAGCCCGGCCGCGCCGACGATGGCCGCCATCACCGCATCCACTTCCGGCAGCGCCGCGACCTGTTCCAGCGCTTCCATGCCGCACAGCACTTCGGTCTGCGCCCCGGCTTCGCGCAGCGAGCGGCGCAACTGCGCGGCAGCCGCCTCATCCAGCAGCACGGCATAACGCGGCCTGAATTGCAGGCATTGGCGGAACAGCGGTTCGTCCCGGCTGTTGGCCGTCAGCGCGACGACCTTGAATCTGTCCGGATGGCGCGCCACCACATCCAGCGTGCTGACGCCGATGCTGCCGGTGGAACCGAGGACGGTCAGGTTTTGCATGGCTTCAATTCAGATTCTGGAACAGCATAGCCAGCGCGGCGAGCGGCAAGGTAGAAGTCAGCGCGTCGATGCGGTCGAGCAGGCCGCCGTGCCCCGGCAGCAGCGCGCCGCTGTCCTTCACGCCCGCCTGACGTTTGACCGCCGACTCGAACAAGTCGCCGATCACCGCCAGCACCACCCACCACCACGAGGCCAGCAACAACGGCGGCAGCACTTCGCGGCTGGAGAAATGGGGGCTGAAGCCCCACACCAGCACCACATAGACCGAGACGCCGAACATCGCGCCCGCCACCCCTTCCCAGGTCTTGCCCGGGCTGATCGCCGGCGCCAGCTTGTTCCTGCCAAAGCGCCGCCCGGCGAAATAGGCGGCGCTGTCCGCCACCCACACCAGACACATCACGAACAGCAACACCCACGGCGCCGGATCGGCCGCGCGCAAATCGATCATCGCCAGCCCGGTGGGAATCAGCACCGCCCAACCGACCAGCGCCATCAGCCAGGGTTGTTCCACCTTCCATCCGGCCATCATCCAGCTCGGCGCGGCGACCAGCCACAACAGCGCCGCCACGGAATACACCGCCAGATGGATGTTCTGTCGCATCGCCTCTGCCGTGGTGCTGTCCAGCCACAACAGCGCCAGCATCAGCAGCAGGGTCAGCGCCCAGTACAGCGTCGCCCTCCTGCCGCTCAGACGGGACAGGCGCGCCCATTCGGAAGCGCCCTGCATCACCATCGCCAGCACCAGCACCGCCCACGCCAAGGGTGGCAGCATGAACAGCGCGGCCAGCAGCAGCGCCAGCAGGATAGCGGCGGTGATCACGCGCGACTTAAGCATCCGGTTTCCCCTGTTGCGCCTCCTGCAACTGGTCGCTGGTGCGCCCGAAGCGCCGCTCGCGCTTCTGGTACGAAGCGATCGCCTGTTCCAGTTCCGCACGCCCGAACGCCGGCCACAGTACATCGGTGAAGTGCAGCTCGGTATAGGCGAGCTGCCACAGCATGAAGTTGCTGATGCGCTGCTCGCCGCCGGTGCGGATGAACAGGTCCGGCTCGGGTACATCGCTCATCGAAAGATAGGGCGACAGGTCATCTTCGGTGAAACTCTGCGCCAGCTCCGGATGCTCTTTGAGCATGGCCTGTACCGCATTCATCATGTCCCAGCGCCCGCCGTAGTTGGCGGCGACGGTCAGTGTCAGCGCGGTGTTGCCGGCGGTGAGCTGTTCGCCTTCGAGGATGGCATTCCGGAGTCTTTCGTCGAAGCGGCTACGGTCGCCGATGATGCGCAGGCGGATGCCGTTCTTGTGCAGGTTGGCGACTTCGCGCTCCAGCATCTTCATGAACAGCGACATCAGGAAGGAGACTTCATCAGCCGGGCGACGCCAGTTCTCGCTGCTGAAGGCGAACACGGTGAGGTATTCCACGCCCAGGCTGCGGCAAGCCTTCACCACCTCGCGCAGAGCCTCGACGCCGCGCTGGTGCCCCATGATGCGCGGCATGAGCCGGTTCTTCGCCCAGCGCCCGTTGCCGTCCATGATGACGGCGATATGGCGCGGGACACTGGGAATGTCGGGGATGCTGCGGGTCGAGCTTTGGGATTGCGCCATTGGAAATCCTTGTAGGCTGGTAGCTCGTAGCTCGTGGCTCGTAGCTTTATATGCCGCGCGCGAAGCGCGCACCTTGATAAGCTACTGGCTACAAGCTACCAGCCACAAGCTAAACCGCCATCAGGTCGGTTTCCTTGGCCGCCAGCGCCTTGTCGATCTCGGCGACGAAGCGATCGGTCAGTTTCTGGATCTCGTCCTGCGTGCGGCGTTCGTCGTCCTCGGATATCTCTTTTTTCTTGAGCGCATCCTTGAGATGCGTGTTGGCATCGCGGCGGATATTGCGTACCGCGATCTTGGTATCCTCGCCTTCCGACTTCACCACCTTGATCAGGTCGCGGCGGCGCTCCTCGGTCAGCATCGGCATCGGCACCCGGACCAAGTCGCCGTTGGTGGCGGGATTCAGCCCGAGGTCGGAGTCGCGGATGGCCTTCTCTACCTTGGCGACCATGTTCTTTTCCCATACCTGCACGCCGATGGTGCGCGCGTCCACCAGGGTGACGTTACCCACCTGATTCACCGGCGTCGGATTGCCGTAGTAGTCCACCATCACATGATCCAGCAGCCCGGTGTGGGCGCGCCCGGTACGTACCTTGCCGAGGTCAAGCTTCAGCGCCTCGAGCGATTTCTGCATTTTCTGTTCGGTCGTCTTTTTGATCTCGGCAATCATGTGCTATCTCCTGAATCAATCAACTCGTACCAGCGTCCCTTCGCCCTCGCCCATCACCACCCGCTTCAACGCACCGGGCTTGAAGATGCTGAACACGATGATCGGCAGCTTCTGGTCGCGGCACAGCGTCAGCGCCGTGGCGTCCATCACCTTGAGATTCTTGCCGATCGCCTCGTCGAAGCTCAGACTCTGATAGCGAATCGCATCCGGGTTTTTCTTGGGATCGTCGGTATAGACGCCGTCCACCTTGGTGGCCTTGATCACCACGTCGGCGGACATCTCCACGCCGCGCAATGCGGCGGCAGTGTCGGTAGTGAAGAACGGGCTGCCGATACCAGCCGCGAAGATCACCACCTTGCCGTCTTCCAGATAGCGCAACGCCTTGCCGCGAATGAACGGCTCGGCGACCTGCTCCAGACTCAACGCGGACTGCACGCGGCAGTCCAGCCCGGCACGCTTCATCGCATCCTGCAACGCCATCGAGTTCATCACCGTGGCCAGCATCCCCATGTAATCGGCGGTCGCGCGATCCATCCCGGCCGCGGCCGGCGCCACGCCGCGGAAGATGTTGCCGCCGCCGATCACCAGCGCCACTTCCACCCCCAACCCCACCACTTCTGCGATCTCCGCCACGATGCGTTCGATCACGGCACGGTTGATGCCGTAGCTGTCCTCGCCCATCAGGGCCTCGCCGGACAGCTTGAGCAGGATGCGTTTGTAGGCCGGGGCGCTCACGCTGTTCAACCCTGTGCGGCAGCTACTGCGGCGGCCACTTCAGCCGCATAGTCTTCCACTTTTTTCTCGATGCCTTCGCCCACCACGAACATCTGGAAGGCAGTCACCGAGGCGTCCTTGCTCTTCAGCAATTGCTCGATGGTCTGCTTGCCATCCTCGGCCTTGACGAACACCTGCCCCATCAGGGTGACTTCCTTGAGGAACTTCTGCACCGTGCCTTCGGCGATCTTTTCCAGCATCGCATCCGGCTTGCCGGCTTCGCGCGCCTTCTCGATGGCGATGCGGCGTTCGGTGGCGATCTCTTCCTGGTTCACGCCGGAAGCGTCGATGGACTTCGGCTTGCTCGCCGCGATGTGCATACAGATGTCGCGTCCGAGCGTATCGTCGCCGCCGGCGAAGTTCAGCAATACGCCGATCTTGCTGCCGTGCAGGTAGCTGGACAGCTTGCCGGTGCTGGTCGCATAGCGCTCCAGGCGACGGATGGTGACGTTCTCGCCGAGCTTCATCACCAGCGCCTTGCGGGTTTCTTCCACGCTGCCGGAACCATTGGCAAGCGCCATAGCAGACAATGCCTCGATATCGGTCGGATCGTTCTTCGCCACCGTTTCGGCGACGTTCTTCGCGAACGCGATGAAGTCGTCGTTCTTGGCCACGAAGTCGGTCTCGCAGTTGACTTCGACCACGGCGCCGCTCTTGCCGTCCGGCGCGATGAACGTGCTGATCACGCCTTCGGCGGTCACGCGCGACGAGGCCTTGCTCGCCTTGGCGCCGCTCTTGATGCGCAGCTGCTCTTCGGCAACCTTGAAGTCGCCGTCGGCCTCGACCAGCGCCTTCTTGCATTCCATCATGCCGAGACCGGTCGCCTCGCGCAGTTCCTTGACCATGCTTGCAGTAACTTCTGCCATTTCTTCACTCCACGAATCTAAAAAAACCTACAAAAAAAGGGGCTCGCGCCCCTTTGTGCGCCTGACCCTGACTCAAGCAGCCTGTTCGGCTTGCGCGACCTGTTCGACCAGTTCGTTCAGCGCCTGCGCACGGCCTTCCAGCACCGCGTCGGCGATGCCGCGCGCATACAGGCGGATCGCCTGCGTGGAATCGTCGTTGCCCGGAATGATGTAATCCACACCCAGCGGGGAATTGTTGGTATCGACAATGCCGATCACCGGGATGCCCAGCTTCTGCGCCTCGACGATGGCGCCCTTCTGGTAGCCGACGTCGATCACGAACAGGGCAGCCGGCAGACCTTGCATATCCTTGATGCCGCCCAGGCTGCGGTCCAGCTTTTCCAGTTCGCGCTTCATCATCAGCGATTCTTTTTTGGAAATCTTTTCGGAAGCGCCTTCGGCGGTCAGTTCCTCCAGCTCGCGCAGGCGCTTGATGGACAGCTGCACGGTCTTGTGGTTGGTCAGCATGCCGCCCAGCCAGCGATAATTGACAAACGGGGAGTCGGCGCGCACCGCTTCTTCCTGGATGATGTCGCGTGCCTGACGCTTGGTCGCCACGAACAGGATTGCACCCTTCTTCGCCGCCAGCTTGCGCACGAAATTCTCCGCTTCGGCGAATTTCACCACGGTCTTTTCCAGGTTGATGATATGGATCTTGTTGCGATGCCCGAAGATGTACGGCGCCATCTTGGGATTCCAGAAACGGGTCTGGTGACCGAAATGGACACCGGCCTCCAGCATTTGACGCATAGTTACAGCCATGATTACTCCTGAGTAAGGGTTATGAACTACCACTCGCCAGCCTGACTCCTGAGAGCACCCCAACTTGCGCGAGCGGGAAATTAGCTCCGGCCTATTCCGGAGCGGCGCGCATTCTAGCACCAAGCCGCACTTCGCTCAACCTGAATCCCGACCAACTGGCAGCTAAAGCTTATCGGCCCCATGTTTGCATCCAGCTGGCTAAAACAAATCGGCTCATGTACCTTAGCCAATACCCGGACGCGAAACAAACTAGCCATCCCGGCAGGGTCTTGCGCCAAGCACCGGCCCACCACCCCACATCACAGAGGACAGCACATGAAAATAGGCATCCCCAAAGAGATCAAGACCAACGAAAACCGTGTCTCGCTGGTACCGGCCGGTGCAGAGGCTTTGACATCGGCAGGCCATTCGGTGATCGTGGAAACGGGGGCGGGCCTGGGCAGCGGTTTCAGCGACGCACAATATCTGGCTGCCGGCGCGCAGATCGCGAAGGATGCCGATGCGGTCTGGGCGGCATCCGAGCTGATCGTAAAAGTGAAAGAGCCGATCGAAGCGGAGTGGAAACGCATCAGGCGCGGCCAGGTCGTTTTTACCTACTTCCATTTTGCCGCCAGCGAGCAGTTGACCAGGGCGCACATGGCTTCCGGTGCGGTTTGCATCGCTTATGAAACGGTCGAGTTGCACTCGCGCGAGCTGCCGTTGCTGACCCCCATGTCGGAAGTGGCCGGACGCATGGCGGTGCAGGAAGGCGCCAAGTATCTGGAGAAGCTGAATGGCGGGCGCGGCGTCTTGCTGGGCGGCGTGCCCGGTGTGCCGCCCGCAAGAGCCGTGATACTCGGCGCCGGCGTGGTCGGCGTGAATGCGGCCAAGATCGCTGCCGGCATGGGTGCCAGCGTCGTCATCCTCGACGTTTCGCTGGAAAGGTTGCGTTACCTGAGCGATGTCATGCCGGCCAACGTGCAGTTGGTTTTCTCGAACCGGCACAATCTGCTGGAACAGATCGCCGCTGCCGACCTGGTCGTCGGCGCGGTGCTGATCCACGGCGCCATTGCCCCCAAACTGATCCGCCGCGAAGACCTCAAGGCGATGCGCCAGGGGGCGGTGATCGTGGATGTCTCGGTCGATCAGGGCGGTTGCGTCGAAACCACGCGTCCGACCACGCACGAGGACCCGACCTTCATCGTGGACGGCATAGTCCACTACGGCGTGGCCAACATGCCCGGTGCGGTACCGATCACCTCGACGCTGGCGCTGACCAACGCCACCTTGCCCTATGTGCTGAAACTGGCGAACAAGGGATACCGGCTGGCACTGAGGGAGACGCCGGAACTACTCAACGGACTCAACATCATCGGCGGCAAGATCACGCACCGCAAGGTCGCCGAAGCGTTCGGCCTGGACTACCACCCGGCGGAATCTTTTCTCGACTGACGCCCGGACACCAAAGAGACAGGCTGCCTCCCAAAAGCCTGTTTCCGCTATTCGCGCAATATCGCCAGCGGCGACAGGCTGGAGATGCGGCGCGTGCCCAGCCACCCCGCCAGCGCCACCGCCACCACGCCGCCGAGCACGCCGACCGGCCAGATGGCGATATCCGGACGATAGGGTATCTCTAGGACAAAGCGCGCCAGCACCCAGCCCATCAGCACCGCACCCGCAGCAGCGAACAGGCCGCTCAGGCCGCCCAGCACGGCGAACTCCGACAGGTGCAGCCGCCTCAGGTAGTGCCCGTCCGCTCCCAGCGTGCGCAGCACCGCCGCCTCGAAGCGGCGCTCGTCCTGCGTGGCGAGCAGCGCGGCGTACAGCACCGCGAAACCGGACAGCAGCGTGAACAGGAACACCGCGCCCATCACCCGGGTGATCTGATCCATGATGTGGCGTACCTGCGCGATCACCGCGCCGGTGTCGATCAGCAGCAGGTTGGGGAATTCGCGCACCAGCCGGTCGCCCGCGCGCAGCTTGTCCGGCGGCAGATGGAAACTGGCCAGATAGCTCGCCGGATAGTCCCCGAGCAGCTCCGGCGTAGCGATCACGAAGAAATTCACCCGCATCGAATCCCACTCCACCTTGCGCAAGCTGGTGATACGCGCGCTGAAAGAAGTGCCTGCCACGTCGTAGGTCAGCATATCGCCGAGCCGGAGACCCAGCGTTTCGGCGATACCCTCCTCGACCGACAACTCACCATTCGCCCCCGCAACCCACCACTTGCCGCTCACCAGTTCGTTCCACTCCGGCATGTCATCCATGTACGACAGGTTGAATTCGCGCTCCACCAGCCGGCTCGCGCGCGAGTCGGCGTAACTGTCGCCATTGACGGGCCTGTCGTTGATCGCGACCAGCCGCCCGCGCACCATCGGCTGCAACTGCGGTTGCGGCAGTTGTTCGCGCGCGAAGAAATCCAGCACTGCCTGCCGCTGATGCGGCTGGATGCTTACCACGAAGCGGTTCGGCGTATCCGGCGGCAGCTTGTCCTGCCAGCCCTGCAACAGGTCGGCGCGCACCAGCGTCAGCAGCAGCAACGCCATGCCGCCCAGCGCCAGCGCGACGACCTGCAGCGCGTTGCCGCGCCCATGGCGCACCAGATTGTTCAGCGCATGGCGCCAGCGCACTCCCGGATGCGTGACGTGGCGCGCCAGCGCATTCAGTATCAGCCAAGCCAACGCGCCGAACACGGCCAGCCCGACGAGCAAGCCGCCCAGCATCGCCAGCCCCAGCCTGGCCGAGCCGGAATGCCACAGGAACAATCCGGCCAGCACCAGCACGGCCAACCCATAGGCCAGCACCGCGTTCGGCGGCGGCACGCCCAGTTCGCGGCGCAGCACGCGCAATGGCGATATCCGGCGCAATTGCAACAGCGGCAGGAAGGCGAAGCCCAGCAGCAGCGCGAAGCCGCTGGCTGCCGCCTTGAGCGCGGGCAATATGGAAGGCTGCGGCAGATCCGCCTCGCGCATGGTCTCGACCAGCCAGACCAGCAGCGCCTGCGTGGCATAACCCAGGACACAGCCGAGCAACACCGCGCCCGCCCCGACCAGGATGAACTGATACAAGAACAGCCGCAGCACCTGCCCCTGCTGCGCGCCGAGACAGCGCATCACCGCGCAGGTATCCAGATGGCGCAGCACGAAACGCCGCGCCGCCAGCGCCAGCGCCGCGCCCGCGAGAATGGCCGCAGTCAGCGCGGCCAGGCCGAGAAAATGCTCGGCGCGCTCCAGCGCATTGCGTATCTCCGGACGCGCATCGCGCACATCCTCCAGCCTCTCGTTACCGGACAGTTGCGACTTCAACCCGTCGCGCAACGCAGCCACCAGCACCGCCTCGCCCGCCACCATCAGGCGATAGGTGATGCGACTGCCTTCCTGCTGCAAGCCGGTCGCGGCCAGGTCCTGCCTGTTCATCAGCACGCGCGGCGCGAAACCGGAGAAACCGATGGACAGGTCGATGTCCTTCACAATGCGCGCCGCCACCGTGAAGCGCCGCGCGCCGATGCCCACCTCGTCGCCCACGCGCAAGTCGAGGCGGCGCAGCAGCCGCTCATCCGCCCACACCGTGCCGGGCGCGGGAATGCCGCCACTCCCCTCGCCCGCAGGCGGGAGAAGGGGCGGGGGTGAGGGCGGTTCGATCTCGATCTTCCCGCGCAACGGATAACCTCGCTCCACCGCCTCTATCCTGGAGAGCAGCGCCTGCTCGCGGAACGTCACCATGCTCTGGAAGCTGCGGCTCTCGATGGCACGCAGGCCGCGCGCCTCGGCGCCTGCACGATAGCCCGGCGGCAGCGGGCGGGACGAAGTGATGCGCAGGTCCGCCCCGATCAGGCTGGTCGCCTCCTGCTGCAAGGCTTGCCGCACGCGGTCGGCGAACAGGCCGACGGTGGCGAGGCTGCCCACCGCCAGCAGCAGCGCCAGCAGCAGCACGCGCCATTCCCCGGCGCGCCAGTCGCGGCGCAACAGATTGAGGGACAGGAGCAGGTTCATGTTCTATCGGCTGGAATCATCAGTCTCGCGGCCCGCGCAATATCGCTGCCGCACTATAACGCCGCGCCTGGCAGGAAGCCATACACCTTGCGCCCGGCAATTCTCCTTGGAAAACGCTGAATAAATGCCTGCGCGAGCGAATCGCTGCGTTGCGCGGTGCTCGGAATCCTCATGTACTTCCATGTACACTGCGGTTCCTGCGCTCCGTGCGCCTTGCGCTTCATCCCGCTCGGCGATTTATTCAGCGTTTCCCTTACTCGCCCGAACATCGGGCAGCCGGAAACAGCCGCTTTGCGATACCATCACGGCTGAGAACCCATTACCGTCCCCGCCGTGTCCGCCGAAGTCGAACGTTTCTTTTCCGATCAGAGTCCGCTTGCCGCCGAGGTCGCCGCTTTCCGCCCGCGCGCGCAGCAGCGCGAGATGGCGCTGGCCGTGGCCGAGGCGATACGCGACAACGCGATCCTGGTGGTTGAGGCGGGCACCGGGACGGGCAAGACTTTCGCCTATCTGGTGCCCGCGCTGCTCAACGGCGGCAAGGTGATCATCTCGACCGGCACCAAGAACCTGCAGGACCAGCTGTTCCAGAAAGACCTGCCGATGGTGCGCGACGCGCTGAAAGCGGGTGTATCGGTGGCGTTGCTCAAGGGGCGCGCCAACTATGTGTGCCACTATCATCTGGAACGATCTCAGAACGACGGGCTGTTCAAGACGCGCGAGGACGTGCGCCATCTCGACAGGATCGTGAAATATGCCAAGGTGACGCAAAGCGGCGACAGGAGCGGGCTGGCCGACGTGCCGGAGAACGCGCCGATCTGGATGCATGTCACCTCGACGCGCGACAACTGCATCGGTCAGGAATGCCCCAACCACAAGGATTGCTTCGTGCTCAAGGCGCGCAGCGAGGCGATGAAGGCGGATGTCGTGGTGGTGAACCATCACCTGTTCTTCGCCGATGTGATGCTGCGCGACGAGGGCGTGGCGGAACTGCTGCCGGCCTGCAACACGGTGATCTTCGACGAGGCACACCAGTTGCCGGAAACCGCCAGCCTGTTCTTCGGCGAAAACCTGTCCACTTCGCAACTGCTCGAACTTGCCAGCGACACCCGCATCGAGACTGCCGCCGCAGCCAAGGATTTCGCGCCGCTGCCCAAGGCGTGCGACGAACTGGACAAGGCTGCGCGCGACCTGCGCCTGGCATTCAAGAAGGAAGGCCGCCTGCCCGCCAGTGCCGCAGAAAATTTCAAGGAGTTCGCGCCCGCACTGAAGACGCTGGGCGAGAAACTGGCACAGCTTTCCGGCTTGCTGGAACAACAGGCGGAGCGCGGCGAAGGGCTGGATAATTGCTGGCAGCGCGCACAGGCACTGGCGCAGCAACTGGGCAAATGGCAAAAGGGCGACGAACCGGACCAGGTCAGATGGCTGGAAGTGTTCCATCATTCGCTGCAACTCAACACCACGCCGCTGTCCATCGCCGAGATATTCGAAAAACAGATCGGCGGCAGCGCACGCGCCTGGATCTTCACTTCCGCGACGCTGGCGGTGAAGCAGGATTTCTCGCACTACCAGACCGAGATGGGGCTGCTCAAGGCCAGTACCGCCTGCTGGGACAGCCCGTTCAACTACGGCGAACAGGCCTTGCTGTATGTGCCGCAGAACCTGCCGGAGCCAAACAGCGACGGCTACACCGAGGCAGTGGTGCAGGCATCGCTGCCGCTGATCGGAGCCAGCAAGGGACGCGCCTTCCTGCTGTTCACCAGCCTGCGCGCGATGCAGCGCGCCCACGAGATATTGCAGGCGGAGTTCGACCGGCGCGGCTGGGACTATCCGCTGCTATTGCAGGGCGAAGGCTCGCGCAACGAACTGCTGGCACGCTTCCGCGAGCACGGCAACGCGGTGCTGCTCGGCAGCCAATCGTTCTGGGAAGGCGTGGACGTGCGCGGCGAGGCGCTGTCGCTGGTCATCATCGACAAGCTGCCGTTCGCGCCGCCGGACGACCCGGTGCTGTCCGCGCGCATCGAACAACTGAAGAAACAGGGGCGCAACGCCTTCATGGAATACCAGTTGCCGCGCGCCATCATCGCGCTGAAGCAAGGCGCGGGAAGATTGATCCGCGACGAGGCCGACCGCGGCGTGCTGATGATCTGCGACCCGCGCATCATCGGCAAACACTATGGCCGGCGCATCTGGCAGAGCCTGCCGCCGTTCAAGCGCACGCGCGACGAGGCGGTGGCGGTGGCGTTCTTCAAGCCGGTCTAACCCCTCACCGGGGATTTATCGGCAGCACCAGCTTCGCCAGCAACCCGCCCCCCGCGCGTTGTTCCAGCAGGAACTCCCCGCCATGCAGCCGCGCGGCACGCGCGACGATGGCCAGGCCGAGCCCCGATCCGCCCGCATCGCTGCGCGCGCTTTCCAGCCGCACGAACGGACGCTTGACCGCTTCCCGTTGCGTCTCGGGTATGCCGGCGCCGCGATCCGCCACCGCCAGCACCATATTCCCGCCCTCCTGCCGCAACTGCACCGCGATCTCGCCACCGCCGTATTTGACGGCGTTGTCCAGCAGATTGGCCAGTGCGCGCCGGAGCAACAGCGGCCTGACCGGAACCGGCGGCAGCGCCGCCAGATCCAGCTCGATACCGCCCACCTGCGGCGCAAACTGTTGCACGACGTCGCGCACCAGCACAGTCACATCGGCCGGCGCGACGGCCTCGTTCTCGTCGAGACGCGCATAATCGAGGAACTGCCGGATCACGGCATCCATCTGTTCCACATCGGCAGCCATGCCGTCGCGCAGCGCGGCATCCTGAGTCATCTCGGCGGCAAGGCGCACGCGCGCCAGCGGGGTGCGCAGGTCGTGCGAGATGCCGGCGAGCACGATGGCGCGCTCGCGTTCGTGCGACGCGAGGTCTTCCGACATGCGGTTGAAGGCTTGCGCCACCGCGACGACCTCCTGCGCACCCTGCTCCGGCAACGACGGCGGCGTCTTGCCCTCGCCCACCAGCCGCGCCGCCCCGGCGAACCGCTTCAACGGGCGCGCAACCTGGCGCGCGATGAGATATCCGCCCAGCAATGCCAGCACCAGCACCACGCCGCCCCAGACCAGCAGGCGCTGCGACGCCGGGCGTTCGACGCGCTCCCTGGGAACGGACACCCAGAATTCCTCATTGCCGATGAAGAAGCTCACCCACAAGGCCTCCACACCGTTGCGTTCAGCCGCAAGACGGGTGTCCTCGCCCAGCTCGCGGCGTATCTTTTCCGCCATCAAACGCAATGCCGCGGGACGCTCCGGCAAAGGCTTGAGCACTTCACCGCTCTCCGCCGGTTGCACGCGCAGCCCTTCCGCTTCGGCCAGCTCGTCCAGCAGCGCGCCGCGCCATTCGGGTGCGGCAGACAGCACCGCAGCGCGCGTCAGGTTCACCACCGACACCACCAGTTGCGCCATCTGCTGCGCGCGCGGCTCCTCCTGGAGATGGCGGGAGATCGCCAGCGAAGACGCCAGCGAAACCATGATCAACACCACGATGAGCAGGAAGGCGCGCGCCAGCAGTGTCTTCGGGAACAGTGTCACGATTTGACCCCGTCCGGCACGAACACATAACCATGCCCCCACACCGTCTGGATGAAACGCGGCTTGGCAGAATCCGGCTCGATCAGCTTGCGCAGGCGCGACACCTGCACGTCGATGGCGCGGTCGAACGGATCATGCTCGCGCCCGCGCGCCAGCTCCATCAGCTTGTCGCGCGACAAGGGTTGGCGCGGATGGGTCACCAGTGTCTTGAGCAGCGCGAACTCGCCGGTGCTCAGGCTGACCGGCGCGCCGCTACGGCGCAGTTCGCGCGTGGCAAGATTCAATTCGCAATCGCCGAAGGTGACGGTCTTTTCCTCGGCGTCCGGCGCACCGACCGGCAGGCCGTTCTTGCGCCGCAATACCGCATTGATGCGCGCCACAAGTTCGCGCGGATTGAACGGTTTGGGCAGGTAGTCGTCCGCGCCCATCTCTAGGCCGATGATGCGGTCGATCTCGTCGCCCTTCGCGGTGAGCAGGATCACCGGGACATGCTCCCCCGCCGCACGCAACCGCCGCAGGATGGACAAGCCGTCCTCGCCGGGCAGCATCAGGTCGAGCACCAGCAGGTGGTAGCGGTTGAGCAGCAGCGCCTTGTCCAGCGCGCTGCCGTCGGCTACCGCCTTTGCCACAAAGCCCTGTTCGGACAGGTAGCGCAGCAGCAGTTCGCGCAGGCGCGCGTCGTCGTCGATGATGAGAATGCGTTTACTATCGGTCATAGCGGCATGATAAACGCTGCATTTGCACCATGTGTCAGAAATTGTGTCGCCGCGCGCCTGTTGAAACAATTCCTTACATCTTTGCGCTTGGCGTACACACTTGGCTTACAGTCCAATCGCATCATGCATCCCGTGCCGATCACGGCGCATGACCATAACCATCAGGAGAACACCATGAATCCCATTCTGAAGACCCTTATCGCTGCCGGCATCGTCGCTTCATTCAGCCTGAATGCGCTGGCCGACGACACCCCGCCCGCCACCAGCCCGCAGGAACGCATGGAGCGCATGAAAGATCTGACGCCGGAACAGCGCGCCAAGGAACATGAAACGATGCGCGAAGAGATGCGCAAGCTGACCCCGGAACAACGCGAAGCGAAGCGCAAGGAGCGACGCGAACAGTTCGAGAAGATGTCGCCGGAAGTGCGCAAGGCCATGCGCGAGAAGATGAAGGAGCACCGGGATGACCTGACTCCAGAACAACGCGAGGCGCGCCGCAAGGAGATGCGCGAGAAGTTTGAGAACATGTCTCCGGAAGAGCGCAAGGAGATGCGCAAGAAGATGAAGGAACACCGGAAAGACAGCTCGCACGAGGAACGCTCCGAACGCCGCAAGGAGATGCGCGAACGCTTCGAGAAGATGTCGCCGGAAGAGCGCGAAAGATTCAAGCGCGAGATGGGCAGGCATGGCGACATGCCGCATTCCGCCGATCGTCCGGACGACACAAAGGATCAGGACAGGAAGTGATCCGGCGCTGCCGCGCAGCGCGGCAAGCTGAAAGGAAAGCTACGCGACGATGCGCTCGTCGCGCATGCGCAGCGCTTCTTCGATATCCACCGCCACCACCTTGGAGACGCCCTTCTCCTGCATGGTCACGCCGACCAGTTGCTCGGCCAGTTCCATGGTGATCTTGTTGTGGCTGATGAACACGAACTGGGTGTTCTGCGCCATGCGCTTGATCAGCGCGCACAGCCGTTCGGTGTTGGTGTCGTCGAGCGGCGCGTCCACTTCGTCGAGCAGGCAGAACGGCGCGGGGTTGAGCTGGAACAGCGAGAACACCAGCGCGATCGCGGTCAGTGCCTTTTCGCCGCCGGACAACAGATGGATGGAAGTGTTCTTCTTGCCCGGCGGCTGCGCCATCACCTGCACGCCGCTGTCGAGTATCTCCTCGCCGGTCAGCACCAGGCGCGCCTCGCCGCCGGCGAACAGGATCGGGAACAGCTCGGCGAGATGGCCGTTCACCTGGTTGTAGGTATCCATCAGCAGGTCGCGCGATTCCTTGTCGATACGGCGGATCGCCTCTTCCAGCGTGGTCATCGCCTCGTTCAGGTCGGCCGCCTGCGCATCCAGATAGGCCTTGCGCTCGGTCGCCGCCTGTAGCTCCTCGAGCGCGGCGAGGTTCACTGCACCCAAGCCCTCGATCTCGGCATTCAGGCGGTTCAGTTCGCCCTGCAACACATTCGGCTTGTTGTTGCCCGACTCCAGCAACGGCAGCAGCGCCGCTTCGTCCACGCCCTGCAACTGCTCGCTCCATTGTTCGAAATGCAGCCGCGCCTCCTGCTCTTTCAGCGTCAACTCGTTGAGTTTCTCGCGCAGCGGGTCGAGCCGGTGCTCGCAGGCCAGGCGCTCCTGCTCTTGTTTCTGCAACTCGACGGTGGCGTTCTCCAGGATGTTGCGCGCTTCGGCCAAGCCCTGTTCGCAAACCTGGCGCGCTTCGAGCGCGGCCTGCAACTGTTGCTTCGCCGTCTCGTCCTCGCTGACCGACAGGTCGGTGTGCAATTGCATCAGGCTCTGTTCCAGCTGTGCCAGCATGTCGGTGATCTGTTGCGTGCTGTTTTGCAGGTCGGCGATCTTCTCCGCGCAGGTCTTGTCGAAGAAGCGCGCCTCCTGCAGCACGTGCTGCGCCTGCTGCGCGCGGCTGCGCTGCTCGCGCAATGCCATATCCTGCACATTGGCCTGGCGCTGCGCCTCTTCCACCTGCGCGCGGAACGCGGCGACCTGCTCCTTCAACTGCGCCATCTGCTGGTTCACGCCGCGCTGCTGTTCCTGCTCGCCGAGTAGTTGCGTGGCCGCTTCCTGCATCTCGCTTTCGATCTGTGCCGCGCGCTCCGCGCTGCGCTCGTGCGCCTGATTCAGCTTGAGTATCTGCATCTGCACGCCGTGCAAACGCTGCTGCAGCTCGTTGCCCGCGCTGCGCAACGGCCCGATCTGCGCCTCGATGGACTGGTAATGCTGCTCGGCTGCGGCGACCTGGCCGCGGGTGAATTCCGCATTACGCTGCTGCTCGGTCTGTTCCTGTTCAAGCGTCTCGATCTCGCGCTGGCGCGCCAGCACGCCGTGCAACTGGCTGTCCGGCGCGTGGAACAGCACGCTGTGCGCGCCGACCAGATGCCCCTGCGGCGTGACGAACCAGCCACCCTGCGGCAGTTGTGCGCGCTGCGCACAGGCTTGCGCCACATCCACCATGGCGTAGACATGCGTCAACCAGTCGCGCACCGCGGGCAGCACCCGCGCATCCTGGCATTGCACATAATTCAGCAGCGGGGTCAGTTGCGGCGATCCATCTCCGGAGACCTGTCCGGCATCGTCCGGCGCGAACAGCGCCAGCTTGGCGGGCGGCGCATCGTCCCATGCGGCGGCGTCATCCAGACCGGTCATGGCGATGGCGTTGAGGCGCTCGCGCAACACCGCTTCCAGCGCGTCCTCCCAGCCGTTCTCGATGCGGATCGACTGCCACAGGCGCGGCAATTTATCCAGCTGGCGGCGTTGCAGCCAGCTGGTCAGGTTCTGGTTGTTGTCGATCTTCTGCTGCAACTGTTGCAGCGCGGACAAACGCGCCTCGGTCTGCGCCAGCATGCGTTCCTGTTGCTGTAACGCGGCGCGCTGGTTGCGCCGTTCGTTGTCGGCCAGCGGCAGTTGTTCCTGCAACTGCGCCAGTTTCGCGGCCTGTTGCGCACGCTCGGCTTCCAGCTCGATCACCTGCTGCTGCGCCTGCTCCAGCACGCCGCCTTCGGGGCGCGGCAGATTATCCTTCTCCAGCAGCAGGCGCGAGCGGCGCGACTCGAGTTGCAGGATGTTGCGTTGCAGATGCTCGCGCCGGGTGTCGGCCAGTTGCAGCTGCTGTTGCAGTTGCAGCTCTTCGCGCTGCAAGGCGTTGTAGCGGTCCTGCGCGGCACGCGCCGCCTCTTCGGCCTGCGGCAGGCTGGCGCCCTCCGTCTGCGCCTGACGCTCGGCCTCGGCGAGCTTGACGGTCGCCGATTCCTGCTGGCGCTGCCAGTGCTCCATCAGCGTATGCATACCCTGGCGCTGGTGTTTCTGCTGCTCGATCTGGCGCTCGGCGTTGGCGAGCTGCTGGGTCAGGCGCTGGCGCTGTTCGGCGACATGCTTGATCTGCTGCTCCAGCCGCGCGATCTCGGCATTGGCGGTATACAGCTCACCCTGCCGGACATGTACCGCATCGGACAACCGGTAATGCCCGCTGCGCGCGGTCTCCAGCCGGCTCTCGATATCGCGCAGGCGCGCGGTCTCGGCTTCCAGTTCGATGCGGGTCTTTTCGGAGTTCTGCGCGGCGCGGGCGCGCTGCGCCTCGGCCTCCTGCTTCTTCACCAGCCAGAACAGGTGCTGGGTGGTGTTGCGCTGCGCCTCGAACGCGCGATAGCACTTCGCCACCTCGGCCTGCTCACCGAGATGCACCAGCTGCTTGTCCAGCTCCTGCAGGATGTCGGACACGCGCAGCAGGTTGTCGCGCGTGTCGCCCAGCCGCAGCTCGGTCTCGCGGCGCCGGTCGCGGTACTTGGACACGCCCGCCGCCTCTTCGAGGAAGATGCGCAGTTCCTCGGGTTTCGCTTCGATGATGCGCGAGATCATGCCCTGCTCGATGATGGCGTAGGCGCGCGCGCCGAGGCCGGTGCCGAGGAAGATGTCGGTGATGTCCTTGCGCCGGACGTGCTGGTTGTTGATGTAATAGCTGGAATCGCCGTTGCGCTGCAGCATGCGCTTGATGGATATCTCGGCGTAGCTGGACCATTGTCCGGCCGCCCGTCCCAGCGAGTTATCGAAGATCAGCTCGACGCTGGCGCGCGACACCGGCTTGCGCTGGCTGGAGCCGTTGAAGATCACGTCCTGCATGGTCTCGCCGCGCAGCGCCGAGGCCTTGGATTCGCCCAGCACCCAGCGCAGCGCGTCGATCACATTCGACTTGCCGCAGCCGTTCGGCCCGACCACGCCGACCAGCCGCCCCGGCAACGGAATGTGCGTGGGGTCGACGAAGGACTTGAAACCGGCGAGTTTGATCTGGGAAAGACGCAATTTGGCTGGAGCAACGTTCTATAATGCGCGCCATTCTAGCGGTCATGGCGACCCAAGTCACCCCCGTTTCATGAATACCGCCATGACCGCCCTCTCCCCGGCCCTCTCCCACAGGCGGGCGAGGGGGATAAGGTGTCGCTTTGCGACGTTTTTTTACACAATTCGAACTCACCAGGGCGTCCAAATGACCACACAACCGAGCAAAACGCTGGAGACCTTCCCCAACCCGAACCCGCGCCGTGACTACCATATCCACATGGAGATCCCGGAGTTCACCTGCCTGTGCCCCAAAACCGGCCAGCCGGATTTCGCCACCCTGATCCTCGACTACATCGCGGATGAAGTCTGCGTCGAGCTCAAGAGCCTCAAGCTGTACATCTGGTCGTTCCGCGACGAAGGCCATTTCCACGAGGACGTCACCAACCGCATCCTTGACGACCTGGTGGCGGCGACCCGGCCGCGCTTCATGCGCCTGACCGCCAAGTTCTACGTGCGCGGCGGCATCTTCACCAACGTCGTGGCCGAACACCGCAAGGCCGGCTGGCAGCCCGCCCCGTTGGTCGAACTCAGCCAGTTCGGCGGCCAGTCCAATACGCGGGGCTGATGTACCTCGGCCTCGACTTCGGCAGCTCCGGCGCGCGCGCCTGCGTCATCGAGGAGGACAAGTCGGTCGTCTGGGAGCAGCGCTCCGCCTACCCGGACGCGGACGCACAGGCCCCGGCGGACTGGCGCAGCGCGCTGCTCTCGCTGCTGGGCGCGCTACCGCAGGACATCGCCGCGAACCTGCGCGGTATCGCCATAGCCGCCACTTCCGGCACGGTGCTGCTGTGCGACGAGCACCTCGCGCCGCTCTCCCCCGCCCTGCTCTACAACGATGCCCGCGCGCAGGCGCAGGCCGCACAGCTCAAAACCGTCGCGCCCGCAGACCATATCGTTTGCAGCGCCACCTCCGGCCTCGCCAGATTCCTGTGGCTGACGCAGCAGCCGGAAGTCGAGCACGCTGCCTATTTCCTGCACCAGGCCGACTGGCTCGCCGCGCTGCTCGGCGGCGAACCCGGCGTCAGCGACTACCACAACGCGCTGAAGACCGGCTACGACACGGGGCAGCTGCGCTGGCCGGACTGGGTCATGGCGCTGCCGCATGCCTGCCTGCTGCCCGAGGTGGTCGCGCCCGGCACGGACATCGGCGCCATCCGCGCGGACATCGCCGCGCGTTGCGGCATCAGCCCGGATTGCCGCATCCATGCCGGCACCACCGACAGCACTGCCGCCTTCATCGCCACCGGCGTGGACGAGCCGGGCGTCGGCGTGACCTCGCTCGGCACGACGCTGGTGCTCAAGCAATTGTCGGAAAGACGCATCGAAGCGCCGCAATACGGCGTCTACAGCCACCGCTACGGCGACCTGTGGCTGGCGGGCGGCGCATCCAACGCGGGCGCCGGCGTGCTGCGCCGGTTCTTCGACGATGCGCGGATCGCCGCATTGAGCGCGCAGATCGACCCGATGCAGGACAGCCCGCTCGACTATTACCCGCTGCCCGGAACGGGCGAGCGCTTCCCGCTCAACGACCCTGACCTCGCTCCGCGGCTGGAACCTCGCCCGGCAAACGATCTGGAATTCCTGCACGGCCTGCTGCAAGGGCTGGCGCGCATCGAAACGGCAGGCTATGCCCGGCTGGCGGAACTCGGCGCAGCGCCGTTGCGGCGCGTGCTGACCAGCGGCGGCGGCGCGCACAACGAGACTTGGCGAAAACTGCGGGAGAGATTGCTGGCCGTGCCGGTCGGCACGGCGGCGCATACGGAAGCGGCTTACGGCTGCGCGCTGTTCTGCCTCAGCAGCTCGGTGAACTGCTCCAGCGGCAAGGGCTTGCCGAACAGATAACCCTGGAAGGCGTGGCAGCCGTGCCGGTCCAGGAAGTCCCACTGCGCGCCGGTCTCGACTCCTTCGGCGATGACGTTCAGCCCCAGCGCCCGGGTCATGGCGATGATGGTCTGCACGATGGCGGCATCGTTCGGGTCGCTGGCGATGTCGCGCACGAACGAGCGGTCGATCTTGATCTGGTCCAGCGGCAGGCGCTTCAGGTATTGCAGCGAAGAATAGCCGGTGCCGAAATCGTCCATCGAGAAGCTCAGGCCCAGCAGTTTGAGTTCGCGCATACTGGCGATGGTGTCTTCGACGTTTTCCAGCACGGTGCTTTCGGTCAGTTCCAGCTTGAGATGCGAAGGCCGGGCGCCGGTCTCCAGCAGAACCCGCTGCACTTGGGCGATGAAGTCAGGCTGGCGGAACTGCCTGGCGCTGACGTTGACGGCGATGGTCAGGTCGCGGGTCAGCGCATCGTGCTGCCAAGCCTTAAGTTGGGCGCAGGCGGTTTGCAGCACCCACAGGCCGATCGGCACGATCAGTCCGGTCTCCTCGGTCAGCGGGATGAACTGGTCGGGGAAAACGAAGCCTCGCTCCGGATGTTTCCAGCGCAACAGCACTTCCGCGCCGACCGCCTTGCCGCCGCTGTCAACCTGCACCTGGTAATGAAGATGGAATTGGCGTTTGTCGAGCGCGCGGCGCAAGTCCGTTTCCAGGGCGGTTCGTATATCCAGTGTCGCCTGCATCTGCGGGTCGAAGAAGCGGATGACATTGCGCCCTGCCGTCTTGGCCTGGTACATGGCGACATCGGCATGCCTGAGCAAATCCTCCACACTTTCCTGATGGCCGCGAAACATGCTGATGCCGATGCTCGGCGTGGTGTGGCACTCGTAATCTTTCAGCATGTAAGGCTGGTCCAGCTCGTTGCGGATCTTTTCCGCGACCAGTTCGGTCTGGGTGGCCGCCTCATCCGGCATGCTGCTCAGGTCTTCGAGCACCACTACGAATTCATCGCCACCCAGCCGCGCCACGCTATCGCCCTCGCGCACACAGCCTTGCAGCCGGCACGCCACCTCGATCAGCAGCAGGTCGCCCATCGCATGGCCCTGCGTGTCATTGATGGTCTTGAAGTGATCCATATCCAGAAACAGCAATGCGCCATACCGGTCGCTGCGCGTGCTGGCCGCCATCGCCTGCTGCAAACGATCCAGCAACAGGCGGCGGTTCGGCAGTCTGGTCAGCGGATCGTAAAAGGCCAGCTGATGGATTTCATGTTCCGACTGCTTGCGCTGGCTGATGTCGCTGGACACCACGACATAATGAGTCACCCGATGATGGCCGTCGTAGATTGCGGTGATGGTCATGTGCTTCGGATATACCTCGCCGTTCTTGCGCCTGTCCCATACCTCTCCCGACCATTTGCCCGCGCTGAGCAACTCCGACCACATGTCCCGGTAAAAAGCCTTGTCATGCCGTCCCGACTGGAGGATGCGCGGATTCTTCCCGATCATCTCCTCCGCGCTGTAGCCGGAAAGAGCCTCGAAGGCGTGATTGACGCGCAGGATGTTGGCATCCGGGTCGGTGATCATGATGCCTTCCTGAGCCTCGAAGGTGGCGGCAGAGATGCGCAATTGCTCCGCCGCAAGATGTTGTCCGGTGACATCCTGCACCGCCCCCACCGAGCGCAGCGGCTTGCCCGAAACGTCAAACTCGCTGTGACAATGTTCACGCACCCACTTGACGCGGCCATCCGCAAACAGCAAACGGTGCTCGATATCGTAGGGCTGGCGATCCTTCAGCGACTGCGTATAAGCCTGATTCACCTTGTCGCGGTCATCCGGGTGGATCACGTTCAGGAAATTCTCATAGGAAGGCGAGAAGTGTGCCATATCCAGCTCGAATATCCGGTAGACCTCATCCGACCAGCGCAACTCGCCGCTCACCAGGTCCAGTTCCCAACTGCCCAATTGCCCCAACCGCTGCGCTTCGTTGAGCATATCCTGGTTGCGCCGCAACTCGGCTTCGGCATGTTGGCGCTCGGTGATGTCATGGATGATGGAAAACAGCAGCGATTGTCCGTCCACGTCCAGCGGCGAGGAATGCACCTCGACGGTGCGCACCTCGCCGCTGCCCAGCCGGTGTGGAAAAATGAAATAATTGCGCTCCTCGCGTAAGGCACTGGCAAGCTCGGCCTCGACCTGCTCCTGCGTCAGAGTGTTGATCTCCCTGATGTTCATGGACTTCATCTGTCCGGCGGGATGGCCGTAGAAACGACCGGCCGCATCGTTGGCGTCAACGATATTGCCGGTCGCGGGATCGATCAGCAGCATGGGCGCATTGTGCCGCTCGAACATCTGGCGGAAACGCGCCTCGCTGCCGAGCACCAGCGCCAATGCGCGGCTGTCCGCCCGGCTCATCAGGCCGATAGCGATGGAAGCCACGATCAGGGAAGCGATCAGGCCGGTGATCAGGTAATCTGCGGTGACGCTGCCGTGGAAATACAGGCTGCAAGCGGAAACGATCAACAGCGTGCCGAGCACGCTGCCTGCCACCAGCCAGATGGGGCGCAGCGTCGGGATGGCGTTCCGGGAAGTTTCCAAGATCGTGTTGCGTGTCATTAAAAAATTTTCCAATGCTAACCCAAAACTTTCGCTAGTGCCGATTTTAGGTTCGTCACGGGAAATTCAGCGGCATGCCCGGATAGCTGCAAATCGCACTGCCAGCCCGGCGCACAAGCTCTTATAATCGCTACCGACACTTCGTCCGCCATCCGGAGGCCGCCATGAAACACAACCTGTTCAACAGCCTTAAGTCCTTCACCAGTCCCGGCGGCAAGCAATCCGCGCTGTATTCGCTGCCCGCGCTGGAAACCGCCAGCATCGGCAACATCTCGCGCCTGCCGGTTTCGATCCGCATCGTGCTGGAATCGGTGCTGCGCAACTGCGACGGCAAGAAGGTGACCGAGCAGCACGTGCGCCAGCTGGCGAACTGGCAGCCGAACGCGCCGCGCACCGAAGAGATTCCTTTTATCGTAGCGCGCATCGTGTTGCAGGACTTCACCGGCGTGCCACTGCTGGCCGACCTCGCCGCGATGCGCGATGCCGCCGCCGCACTGGGCAAGGACCCGAAGATCATCGAACCGCTGGTTCCCGTCGATCTGGTGGTGGATCACTCGGTGCAGGTCGACTATTACAACCGCCCCGACGCACTCAAGCTCAACATGGAACTGGAGTTCGAGCGCAACCGCGAGCGCTACCGTTTCATGAAGTGGGGCATGCAGGCGTTCGATACATTTAAAGTCGTGCCGCCCGGCATCGGCATCGTGCATCAGGTGAATCTCGAATACCTGGCGCGTGGCGTACAACAGAAAGATGGCATGTATTATCCCGACACGCTGGTCGGCACCGATTCCCACACGACGATGATCAACGGCATCGGCGTGGTCGGCTGGGGCGTGGGCGGCATCGAGGCGGAAGCCGGGATGCTCGGCCAGCCGGTATATTTCCTGACGCCGGACGTGGTCGGCGTGCATCTCAAAGGCAAGCTGCGCGAAGGCGTGACCGCGACCGATCTGGTGCTGAGCGTCACCGAACTGTTGCGCAAACAGAAAGTGGTAGGCAAGTTCGTCGAGTTCTTCGGCGCGGGCACGGCGGCACTGACCGTGCCCGACCGCGCAACCATCGCCAACATGGCGCCGGAATACGGCGCGACCATGGGCTTCTTCCCGGTGGACTATGTCACGGTGGATTACCTGCGCAACACCGGACGCTCTGCCTCCGAGGTGGACGCCTTCGAGTCTTACTTCAAGACGCAGGGTTTGTATGGTATTCCGCAAGCTGGCGAAATCGATTACAGCAGCGTGGTGGAACTCGACCTGGACAGCATCGAGCCGTCGCTGGCCGGGCCCAAGCGCCCGCAAGACCGCATCGCGCTGTCGCGGATGAAAGAAACATTCGACACGCTATTTTCCAAACCGGTCGCGGAGAACGGCTTCAACAAACCCGTTGCCGAACTGAACAAGCGTTACACCACCGCTCTGCCCGACCGCAGCGGCGACGTTTGCGTCCCGGTCTCCGGCGGCGGGACCATGGACAACGCCAGATACCGCACCGAGATGGCGATGACCGACGAACACCCCACCGCATCGGTGCGTTGCGAATCGGCGGATGAGATGTTGCCGCCGGTCGAGATCGGCCACGGCGACGTGCTGATCGCCGCGATCACTTCCTGCACCAACACCTCCAACCCCGGCGTGCTGCTGGCTGCCGGACTGCTGGCGCAGAAAGCCGTCGCAAAAGGCCTGCACGTCAAGCCGCACATCAAGACATCGTTAGCCCCCGGCTCGCGCGTGGTGACAGAATACCTCAGCAACGCCGGTTTGCTGGAGCCGCTGGCGCAGCTCGGCTTCGGCCTCGCCGCCTACGGCTGCACCACCTGCATCGGCAACTCCGGCCCGCTGGATGCGCAACTGGAAGAGACCATCGTCAAGAACGATTTGATCGCCGCCGCCGTGCTGTCCGGCAACCGCAACTTCGAGGCGCGCATCCACGGCAACATCAAGGCCAACTTCCTCGCCTCGCCGCCGCTGGTGGTGGCGTTCGCCATTGCGGGCCGGGTCAACATCGATCTCGACCGTGAGCCGCTCGGCACAGGCCGCGACGGCCAGCCGGTGTACCTGAAAGACATCTGGCCGAACAGCCATGAAGTGCAGGTGATGATGAAACACGCGGTCGATCCGGAGATGTACCGCAGGCTGTACAGCGACCTCACCCGCGACCTGCCGCTGTGGAACGCCATCGAAGCGCCCGCCGGCGAGCAGTACCAGTGGGACGACTCCACCTACATCGCGCGTCCGCCGTTCTTCGACTTGCTCCCTCCCCTTCAAGGGGAGGGCCGGGGTGGGGATGGGGTATCCGACATCAAGGGTGCCAAAGCCCTCGCCCTGTTCGGCGACTCCGTCACCACCGACCACATCAGCCCGGCGGGCAGCTTCAAGCCCACCACGCCCGCAGGCAAATATCTGCAAGGCCACAAGGTCGAAGTGAAGGACTTCAACAGCTACGGCTCGCGCCGAGGTAACCACGAAGTGATGATGCGCGGCACCTTCGCCAACGTGCGCATCAAGAACCTGATGCTGCCGCCAAAAGAAGACGGCTCGCGGGTGGAAGGCGGCTATACGCTATACCACGGCGAACAAATGCCGATCTACGACGCCGCGATGAAATACATCGCCGACGGAACGCCGACCGTGGTTTTCGCCGGTGAGGAATACGGCACCGGCTCCAGCCGCGACTGGGCCGCGAAAGGCACGCAACTGCTGGGCGTGAAGGCGGTGATCGCCAAGAGCTACGAACGCATCCACCGAAGCAACCTGGTGGGCATGGGCGTGTTGCCGCTGCAATTCAAAGGCAGCGACAGCCTTGCCAGCCTCAACCTCACCGGCGACGAGCGTTTCGACATCGGCGGCATCGCCGGCGACCTCAAGCCGCAACAGGACGTGACGCTGACCATCACGCGCAAGGATGGCAGCACGCAGAACGTCGCGCTGCTGCTGCGTATCGACACGCCGATCGAGGTGGACTACTACCGCGCGGGCGGCATCCTGCCGTACGTGCTGAAGGAGTTGGTGGGCAAGGCGTAAGCGCTCGGTTCACGATGCAGAAATAGGAGATGCCTCGCAAAGCAAAACGCCCCTCCAGCAATGGTGGGGCGCTTTGTTTATCGTTCGCCTTCCAAGTAATTTAGCAGGTGGCGATATCGGCAAGCCAATTTTTCGTTTTGACCACTAAACCGTTGTAATTCACGCTCGGCAAAAATTCTCGCCTTATTGATCCACTCTTGATGCGGCTTGCCAATGAGATCAGCGACAAACTCAGAGTGAACATCCAAACTAAAAACGCGCGTTCGGCTATCTTCCGTTTTATCAGGTTCGCAAAGCTGGCAAGGCTCATCACTTTCGCAAATATGACCTATACAAATCTCAGCAAACTCCCGGCTCGCTCTATTTTCTGGGGTGTCTGGCGGTAGTTGGCTGTTTAGCTGAAGATAGTCGTGAAACCCATTCCCAACAAGGATGCGAGGAAATTGAGCCTGCTCTTCAAGTTTCACCGCGTCAGAAAGTGCAGGCCCAAGAATTTGGTTGCCGTTAAATGTAGCGGCACGCCCGACTTCCACCCCGCCCCTGAATGGAACCCCTCTAGCTAATGACCAAAGCTGGGCACATACAAGGGCGGTCAATATGCTAAAACAACTGCTTACCGGAACCAGTCTGTCTTGCTGCATATTTAATGATGCATAAAAAACCAAAGAATCTGAAAACGCATAACTTTTGACATCATTTCCTTGAAGCTTTTCGAGATCAGCCTTCATGTTTTCCGGTCTCAGCGGCTTAAGTTTTTTTTCTGCCCGTACTGCTCCCTCAAAAACGGCATAAAAGTCATGTTGAAATGCTTTTACCTTGGCGACTTCCTGTCCAAGCATTGCAGCCGGAAACTCTGGCTGTGCCTTGAGTTCCGCATTCTTTGCATCCGTGCCTAGTAGATCAACAAAGGCAACAACGTAATATCCAGCGAAAACACACTCAACATCAGGCAAGGTGTCCGCATTTGTGCCTTTGGAATTTGTTTTGGCATTAACGCTGGAGTGTATTAAATCAACAGTAGACTTTGCAGCGTCTTGATGCTTCTTTTGAATTTCAGGTTTCATTTTTAGCTCCTCTATCCGTAAATGGATGGAGCGAACAATAACCAGATTCAGGAATGTTAAAAATCCAGCAGCATTGCTATTGGAGTTTTTCCCGGGGTGCGTTCCTCGCTTTTTTCTGTGGTGTACTTGTTTCCGAACTTTGCTTCCCATTCTGGGCTAGTTTCCGACAGCCTGAAATGATCGAACCATACGTTCATTGTCTTTATATCAATATCAGGGGGGCCTTTTTTAGACGAGATTTGGTCTATGGCGTGATTGCAAAATGCAGTTTTGTCTTTGTGGCGACCTGGATTGCCTTGCCATTCCTTCCACAAATCAAACGCCATATTTTTTCCATCCACTTTTCTTGTCGAGCGTGCACGCTTGCTTGCACCTCTCGAAACCTGTGAAGATTCCGCTTGGTTTTTGGCAGCCACTAACAGAAATGCGATAGTACGGGCATTGGGCGGATTCTTATCAATATGCACTTGCAATGCTTCCAATCCAAACGTATTGGCAACTTCAAATAATTTCTTACATGCCTCCTCATCAGCCTTCGTCAACTCTGCACCAGGCAATGGTTGCAATCCAACTCCAATCAACGCATCGCTCACCATGCGCGCCCCACTTAGCAACGCTGCCTGCGACATGGAATTAAATTTGAATACAGAATCGTTTTTGTTTTTCACTGCATCCCCACTCATAAACAAGCTCGCGTAGGATGGATTGAGCAAAGCGATGCCCATGGAACTAAACGGGGCAGCATCGCAATATATTTCACGCTGCCTTGATCTCTTCGCGAATTATCCGGCGCAACGTCTCTTCCGTCATCGGCTCGCCGCCTTGCGAAATAACGCGGCGTAGCGCGTCGTTGATCAGCGTCTGGTAGCCCTTCCCTTCTGCTTCGGCCTGATTGCGGAATGCCTGCACCACGGCGGCATCCAGATACATGGTGATGCGCGTTTTGCCTGCGGCATTTTCTGCTTGCAGTTTGGCCAGATGCGGCACGTTCTTGGCGCGCTTGGCTTTGGAAAAATCGTATTCAGCTTTCATATTGCCTCCGTTCATTGGTGGTCGCTCTGCGCGCCGAGATCAGGCGGATGGTTTCTTCGTTGCGCAAGGTATAACAGACCGTTATCAGGTGACCCACCTTCGACATACCGACCGCGAGATAACGGGCTTCGCCTTCTGCATCATCGTCTTCCCGAACCAGCGCCATCGGGTCGAGCAGCACGGTGGCCGCATCGTCAAATGACACGCCGTGCTTTTTCAGGTTCGATGTCGCCTTCCGCGAGTCGAATTCGATGTCCATAGGCACACTATACGCATTTTATGCATATACGCAATGACATCAGCGGTAGTGTGTCGCGAGTTTCTTTGCTATCCGGGCTGCCTGTGCAGGATGGGTTGAGCTAGCTGCCCAGACCTCAACGGCCAACGGGCATTGGCCCCATGTATATCCATCCGGCGCAATGCGCTACACTTGACCACTACATGTGCTACGCGAACTGCTGGCGCAGTGACCGGTGACAAACTGGACTCCGTTGCAAAACATAAAACCGACATTCCACAATGACCAGAACAACAACCGACAGCCCTACCGGCCATCGCCCCAGAGTCGGTCTGGCGCTGGGCAGCGGTTCGGCGCGCGGACTTGCGCATCTGGGCGTGATCCGCGCCATCGAGGACGCCGGCATCGAAATAGACTTCATCGCGGGCACCAGCATGGGGGCGCTCACCGGTGCGATCCATGCCGCCGGCCAACTGGACGAGCTGCAAGCTGCATTCCGGGCCTTTGACTGGCGCAGGATGATCTCCTTCTTCGATGTCGTGCTGCCCAAATCCGGCCTGCTCGACGGCGCCAGCGTCAGCGAACTGGTGCGCGCATACATCCATGCCGATAGTATCGAAACGCTGCCGATACCCTTCGCCGCCGTGGCGACGGACATCGTCAGCGGCGAAGAGGTCGTCATCCGCAACGGCGACGTGATCGAGGCAGTGCGCGCCAGCATCTCGGTGCCCGGCATCTTCACGCCGGTGCGCAGCAACGGGCGCATCCTGGTGGATGGCGGCCTCACCAATCCGGTGCCGGTGAGCGTAGCCCGTGCCATGGGCGCGGACATCGTGATCGCGGTCGACCTCAACCACCAGATTATCGCCGGCAAGAACATGAAACCGCTGCTGCCCGCTGCCAAACCGAGCGATGCGGAAGAGCGCGCGATCGGCATATTCTCGCGCTGGGTGGGCGACTATCGCCTGTCGATGAAGGACATCAGGCAGAAACTGCTCGCCGGGGACAATCCCGCCTCGGCACAATTCAGGAAGTGGGTCTCCGCGGAGCCGCTGCCCAGCATCTTCGAGGTGCTGCTGGCCTCGATCAACATCATGGAGACGCGCATCACCCAGACCCGTCTGCATCTGGACAAACCGGATGTGCTGATCCAGCCGCCGCTCGGCAACATCCGCTTTCTGGAATTCGGCCGCGCCGAGGAGATCATCGCCATCGGCTATGAGCACACGCAACGGCAACTGGCTTCGCTGCCAATCGATACATTCGTTAGGAGAAGAACACCATGACCACCAGAACCGAACGCGACTCCTTCGGCCCCATCGAAGTCCCGGCTGAACGCCTTTGGGGCGCGCAGACGCAGCGCTCGCTGCAATATTTTCACATCTCGACCGAGCGCATGCCGGATGAGGTCATGCTCGCGCTGGCCGCGCTGAAACGCGCCGCCGCGCTGGTCAATCACGAACTCGGCTTGCTGGCCGAGGACAAGGCGACCGCTATCGTGCAAGCCGCCGACGAAGTGCTGGCGGGGCGTCATGTGCAGGAATTCGCGCTGTCGGTATGGCAGACCGGCTCGGGCACGCAGAGCAACATGAACATGAACGAGGTGCTCGCCAACCGCGCCTCGGAACTGCTCGGCGGCGAGCGCGGCGGGAAGCGGCTGGTGCATCCCAACGACGAAGTGAATCTCGGCCAGTCGTCCAATGACATCTTCCCCAGCGCGATGTATGTCGCGGCGGTGAGCTCCATCGCACAGCGCCTGCTGCCGTCGCTGCGCATGCTGCGCGCCACGCTGGAACAGAAGTCAACCGCGTTCGCCGACATCGTGAAGATCGGCCGCACGCACTTGCAGGACGCCACGCCGCTGACGCTGGGGCAGGAATTCTCCGGCTACGTCGCGCAGCTACAGCATGCGGAAGCGGCCATCCTCACTACACTCATACCCTTGCACCGGCTCGCCGTGGGCGGCACTGCCGTCGGCACCGGGCTGAACACCCATGCCGAGTTCGGCGCGCGCGTCGCCGCCGAATTGAAGCGCGACAGCGGCCTGCCGTTCCAAAGCGCAGCCAATAAATTCGCCGCACTGGCTGCCAACGACGAGCTGGTATCGGCGCACGGCGCGCTCAAAACACTGGCCGCCGCGCTGATGAAGATCGCCAACGACGTGCGCTGGCTGGCTTCCGGCCCGCGCTCCGGGCTGGGCGAGCTCAGCATCCCGGAGAACGAGCCGGGCAGCTCGATCATGCCGGGCAAGGTGAACCCGACCCAGTGCGAGGCACTGACCATGCTGTGCTGCCAAGTGTTCGGCAACGATGTCGCCATCAACTTCGGCGGCGCCTCCGGCAACTTCGAGCTGAACGTGTACCGCCCGATGATCGCGCACAACTTCATGCAGAGCGCGCGGCTGTTGGCCGATGGCATGGCGAGCTTCGAGGAGCATTGCGCGCGCGGCATAGCGGCTAACCACGCGCGCATCGCCGAGCAGATGGAACGCTCGCTGATGCTGGTGACGGCGCTGACGCCGCACATCGGCTACGACCGCGCCGCCGAGATCGCCAAGCGCGCGCACCATGACGGCAGCACTCTGAAGCAGGCGGCCGTTGCGCTGAACTACGTCAATGCGGAGGATTTCGACCGCTGGGTGATCCCGGCGGAGATGGTGCGTTCTGGGAAGTAAGAAGTAGGAAGTAGGGAGTGGGGGGGAGTGATTTGCCCACTGAGGCGCGCAGCGCCGTTCTACTTTCCACTGAGCGCAGCGATCTACTTTCTATTGAGCGATCCACTCTCCAATCAGTTCAAGCGATCCAGCACTTCGTCGATCAGTGACACGGGATCTTCCATCGGCTCCAGATGTGTCGTCACATGCGCGTTTGGCACCGCTTTGCGGATATCGGCCTCGATCTTCTCCAGCCAATCATGCCCCTGCTGCACCGACCATGCGCCGGGAACCAGCACATGCAACGTGATGAAAGCGCGCATGCCCGCCTGGCGCGTACGCAGCGCATGAAAATCCAATCCCTGCCGGCGGTAATTTTCCAGCACTGTTTCAATCGCCTTGAGTTGCTCATCGGGAATGGAAGCATCCATCAACCCGGAAGCCGAGCGGCGCAGCAACTGCCAACCGGTCCAGACGATGTTCGCCGCCACCAGCAGTGCAATCGCCGGGTCGAGCCATAACCAGCCGGTTAACCACACCAGCCCGACGCCAATAATCACGCCCACGGAAGTCCATACATCGGTAAGCAGGTGATGAGCATCCGCCTCCAGCGTGATGGAGCCGTGCTGGCGCCCTACCTTCATCAGGATGCGCGCCGTTGCAAGGTTGATGAGCGAAGCCAGCACCGACACCGCCAGACCAATGCCGACCGACTCTATCGCCTGCGGATGAAGCAGGCGATCTATGCCCGCATAACCGATGCTGACAGCCGCCAGCAGAATGAGGAAGCCCTCGAATGCGCTGGAGAAATACTCCGCCTTGCCGTGGCCGTGCGCATGCTGCTCGTCCTCCGGCTCCAGCGCCAGCGACAACATCGCCAATGCCATCAGCGCTCCCGCGAGATTGACGAAGGATTCGAGCGCGTCGGACAGCAGCCCGACCGAGCCGGTCAGCCACCACGCCACGCCCTTGAGCAGGATGGTGGCGAGCGCGGCCGCGATAGAAAGATAGGCGTAGCGTTTCAGCGAGGCGGATAGCATGATTGTTGGTGAGGGAAAACCGTCGTCCCGATTTGATGACGCAAAGCCAATGCCGTTTCCGGATACATAACCGCGCTACAGACGATCATCCGTTCAATCGCCTTCTAGCTGCCGTACCGGCAGCCAGACCCTGAAGGTGGTGCCCTTGCCCACCTCGCTTTGCACTTCGATCCGCCCGTGGTGCTTCTCGACGATTCCGTAGGACAGCGATAGCCCCAAGCCCGTCCCCTTGCCGATCGGCTTGGTGGTGAAGAACGGGTCGAATATCTTCTGCAAATTCTCGGGGGCGATACCATGCCCGGTGTCGGCGATGTCCACCCAGACATCGTCCCCCTCCCTGCCGGTGCGGATGGTGATGCTGCCGCGCTCCTTGATGGCATGGGCGGCGTTCACCAGCAGGTTCATGAACACCTGGTTCAGCTGCGAGGGCAGACATTCGATTTCGGGTATCTCCCCGTACTGCTTGACCACGTCGGCCTTGTATTTGATCTCGTTGTTGACGATGCTCAGGGTGCTGTTCAACCCGAGTTCGATATTGGCATACTGCCAGTCGGATTCGTCGACATGGGAGAAATTCTTGAGATCCTGAACGATACGTTTGACCCGTGCCAACCCGTCTTGCGACTCTTTCAGCAGGCTGGGGATATCTTCCACCAGAAAAGGAATATCCATTTCTTTTTTGAGCTTGGCCACGTCTGAAAATGCGCCCCCTTTTTCAGCAACCTCATACGCGGCAAGCACCTCAAGCAGGCTCGCAATGTATCTACCCAGCGTCCCCAGATTGGAATTAACGAATCCCACGGGGTTGTTGATCTCGTGGGCGACGCCAGCGGCAAGCTGGCCGATGGATGCCATCTTTTCCGATTGCAGCAACTGGGTTTGCGCGGATTCGAGTTTTTCGTTGAGTTGCCGCAACTCGCCGATATTGGCGAGCAACTGCTGGTTGGCCAGCTCCAAATCCGCAGTCCGCTGTTTGACCCTTTGTTCCAATTGCTCGTTCAAGACGTGCAGAGCCTCGTGTTCGGCTTCCAGCTCCTGATTTTTCTGTATTACCTCCAGCGTCTTGTCGCCAAGCTTGCCGTACATTTCGTTTAACGCTTCCAGCAGCACATTCGCCGCCTGGGTCATATAAGCTGTCGCCTTGCGGGCGGCATCCTCGTGACTTGCCCCGGCCTGCAACGCCAATATTTCCTGGCCCATGCGCGTATCGGATCCCAGGATATGCTGCACCAGCCAATTGGTCAGATATTTCAGCAACGGCGTTACGAGTTGACCGGACGCGTCGGTTTTGGCCAACAGTATTTTTGCGGCGACAGTCACCTGTGCGGTGAAATGCTGATGCGCTTTGAGGTGCGAAATCTGGTGAGCGGCATCGACGCCGTACTGCTTCATCAGTTTTTCCTCAGTGCCGAAATGGTAAACCGTGTAGTTTGCCAACTCGTTCAATATCTCACCCAGTTCCTCCGGACTGGTCTGGTGTGAACTGATCGCTCCGAGACGATTGATCAGGTCCACCAGCTTGTGGTGCTGTTCATCCACCACCGCGACCCCGGTGTTGAATTTGCTACCCCAGCAGAAAGCCTCGAACCTTTCTTCAGTTGCTGTATTCATCATGGCACCCTTCATCTCCTGCACCCGCGCGGCAGGAATCGCGACAACGCATTACGATTGTTTCATCGGCAACCAGACCCTGAAGGTGGTGCCCTTGCCCACCTCGCTTTGCACTTCGATCCGCCCATGGTGCTTCTCGACGATACCGTAAGAGAGCGATAGCCCCAAGCCCGTCCCCTTGCCGATCGGCTTGGTGGTGAAGAACGGGTCGAATATCTTCTGCATGTGTTCGGGCGCGATGCCGTCCCCGGTGTCGGCGATGTCCACCCAGACTTCGTCTCCTTCCCTGCCGGTGCGAATGGTGATGGTGCCGCGCTCCTTGATGGCGTGGGCGGCGTTCACCAGCAGGTTCATGAATACCTGGTTCAGCTGCGAGGCCAGACATTCGATTTCGGGTATCTCCCCGTACTGCTTGACCACGTCGGCCTTGTATTTGATCTCGTTGTTGACGATGCTCAGGGTGCTGTCCAGGCCGCTGCGCAGGTCAGCAAAGTTCCATTCGTCGGAGGTGTCCGCATGCGAGAAGTCTTTCAAATTTTGCACGATCGTCTTGACGCGGGTGATGCCGTCCTTCGATTCGTCCATCAACGCGCGCAGATCCGTTTTCAGGAAGGCGATGTCCAGTTTTTTCTTTGCTTCCTGTAGCCGGCTACGCACTTCCGGGTCGGCGATCGCGCCCTCTGCCTGCTCATATAGATCGATCATGCCAAAAGTGTCCTGCACGTATTTTTCCAGTGTGCCCAGGTTGGAATAGACGTAACCGATCGGGTTGTTGATCTCGTGCGCCACCCCCGCCGCCAGTTGGCCGATCGAGGCCATCTTCTCCGATTGTAGCAACTGGTTGTGCGCGGCTTCCAGCTTCCCGATCAGCAGGCGCTGTTCTTCCTGTTTCTTTTGCAACGCCATATCGGCGCGCTGACGTTCCGCCAGTTCGTTGCGCAGTCCGGCATTGGTATCGGTCAATTCCTTCGACATCAAGTCGAGGGAGCGCTCGATCAGCAGGCGGTCGGCATCGGCGCTGTTGTATGCCTCATCCACGGCGGCGATGAACGCCGCCAGTTCCGGCGGCAACGTCGCGGGTTCGCCGAGGAACCGCCTGATCTGGCGTTCGAGCAGCCTGTGCATGGTTTAACGCTCGGAAAAAGTGGTGATCGTCATGGTCTGATTGTGCAACTCGCACTTGGTGATGGAGCCATGCGGGCAAATCTCGCCGTAAGAGTAGAAGCCGGCCAGCGCCGTGTCCGGCCCCAGCACGTTGCGCACGCTTTCCACCTCTTCCTCGATCCGCTGCTTTAGCACCAGCTTGCGCCCCACGCAACTGATGAGCAAAGCCAACTCCGGATTGACCGAGCCGAGCGTCTCATAACCGGCATGCGCCGCACCTGCCGCGCCGTCGATGAGGCGGTCGAAATTGGCCTTCATCAGACGGGCATAGCTGCCTTCCGGCATGTCGCCGGCGAAGGTCATGCTCTGATCGTCCTCGTTGACGCTCAACACGGTGCGCACCAGGCTGTATTCCCCCTCGCCGCTGCGCAAGGCCAGCGGGAACAGCAGTGCCGTGGCCGGCAGCCCGGCTGCGTGTTCGCCAAGATATTCCTTGTACAGCGCCAGCGCCGAGCGTCCATCCAACTCGTACAGGACATTGCCGTTCGAGCGCGTGATCAGGCGTTCCGCGCCGAAAGAATCCCAGCCGCCAAGGGAACCATAGCCGACCTTGAGGCGGTCGCCGTAGAAACCCAGCGCGGCGATCGTTCCTTCGGCGGGCGCAGCGTCGGCGCAGACCAGGGTATGTTTGAAATTCGCGCCGTCCCCGGCCAGCCCGCCGGTCACGGCCACGTTTTCCGGCAGGTTCTCGCGCAGGCCGCGCGCCAGATCGGTGCCGTTGACCTTCAGCCCGTCCGAGAACACCAGCACGTGCACCAGTTGTTCGGGCGGCAGCGCCTGCGCCAGGCGCTTGCCCGCCTCCAGGCTGTCGCCGTCCGCACCGATGATCGCATGCACCAGTTTGAGTTCGGTATGTTCGAAACGCACCGCCGTCGCGACGAGGGAATCGTCGCGCACGCGGATGCCGCAAATCTCGCCCGACGTGGAACAGCCGACCACCGGCGCGCCGGGATAGCGCGCGCGAACCTCTTCCATCCGCGCGGCATCACCCAGAACATGGCCCGCCCCGAAAATCAGCACCAGCGATGCGCTCCCATCGACGGAAGCCGCCGACTCCTTTTGCCAGCCTGCGCCGGACGTCCAGTATTGCTGTTCGATTTTCATGATGCGCTCTCCTTGTTGGTTGATCACAAATGATTCATTAAAAGAACTGCGTCATACCGGCGCAGGCCGGTATCCAGCAATAAAAAACGTTCCGCAAAGCGGCAAGGCCAAGGTGTTGCCCCACTTCGTGGGAAATTTGCAGTCATCTGGATGAGCCTGCGCCGGCATGACAGTCCGATGGATCATTTGGCCTGCACATAGACACTCAAGCTATCCCCCATCGCTTTTTCATAACCGCACAACAGGTTGATCAGCTTTTCGTCCAGCACATGCCCGCATGACAACAGCAGAACACCATCTTTCGCCGCCAGATCGCGGGCAATGGTCATCCCGGCCCTGAGCTGGGCGGTGCCAAGTTTCGATTCGCGTCCGGCGGTCTTGACGGGAGCCAGGTCAAGCAGCTTGACGAAGGCATCGACCACCGACGGGTCGTAGCGCCTGCCGCGACCGCCGATCAGATGTGCCACTGCCTCGGTTGGACTCAGACGCTTGGGCTGCAACATGCCCGTCTGCAAAGCATCGTAATCGCCGACAACCGCCAGGATGCGCGCGCCTAACGGAATTTCGAGACCGCTCAAATGATCCGGATGTCCGCCGCCATTGAACTGCTCATGCTGGTGCCGGATGATTTTGGCCGCCCCCTCCAGTTGTTCCATCGACATCAACGCCGCCTGTCCCTGAATCGGGTGTTTGGCGACCAGCGCCATCTCTTCTGAATCCAGATTGGACAAAGGCTTGGACAGCAGGCGGTCGGACAGGCTCATCTTGCCCAGGTCTTTCAACAGGGTCGCGAACACCACATCCTGCACCTCGGCTTCGCTCATTCCCAATTGTTGCGCCAGCCTGCGCGCATTCTCGCCCACCCGTTTTGCCTGCCCGGCCAGCACGCCGCCGCTGCGCATCTCGATCAGGCTGGAAAATGCGCGGATCGAAGCCATAAAACCTTTCTTCAGCCGCTCGTGCGCCACCTCCAGAAAACCCATGGTTTGCCGCAACTCTTTGGTGCGCTCGCGCACTTTATTCTCTAGGTTGGCATTCAGCTCCTTCAATTCCTCGTTCTGGATGCGCGTCAGCTCTTCGAGGCGCGCCTTCTCATGTTCCAGCGCGCGCCGCTCCAGCGCCTGGCGCACGGTGATGACGATGTCATTGTCTTCCCACGGTTTGGAGACATAGCGGTATATCTGCCCCTTGTTGATCGCCTCTATGGTCGAGCCGATGTCCGCATAGCCGGTAAGCAGGATGCGCACCGCATCCGGCCAGTTCCGGCGCACCTGCTCCAGGAACTGCGCGCCGTTCATGGCCGGCATGCGCATGTCGGAAATCACCAGGTCCACCTTTTCCCGCGCCATCACCTCCATGCCTTCCGCCCCGCTCTCCGCAGTGAAAATGCGGTAGCCGAAGGGACGGAACAGGCGTTTGAGCGAGGAAAGAATGTTCGCTTCATCGTCCACGAACAGCAGGGTGGCGGGCAATGCGGCATTCTGTTCGACAGGCGCTTTATCCATTTCCATCATTACTCCTGAACTTGATGTTTGACCGGCAACCACAGGGTGAAGGCGGTGCCCTTGCCGGCCTCGCTTTGCACCTCGATGCGACCGTTATGTTTTCGCATGATGCCGAAGGACAGCGACAGACCGAGTCCTGTCCCCTTGCCCACCGGTTTGGTGGTAAAGAACGGATCGAAGATGCGCTTCAGATTCTCCGGAGCGATACCCTTGCCGGTATCCGCCACCTCCACCCATACCTCGTCACCCTGTTGCCCAGTGCGGACAGTAATCGTACCGCGTTCTTCGATGGCGTGCGCCGCATTGACCAGCAGGTTCATGAACACCTGATTGAGCTGCGATGGCAGGCATTCAACATCGGGAATGTCGCCGTATTCCCTGACCACGTCCGCCTTGTATTTGATCTCGTTGTTGACGATGTTCAGTGTGCTGTCCAACCCCATGCGCAGGTCGGCGAAATGCCATTCGTCGGTGGTATCCACATGCGAGAAATCCTTCAGGTTCTGCACGATATTCTTCACCCGCGTAATGCCGTCCTTGGACTCGCTCATCAATGCGCGCAGGTCTTCCTTGAGAAACGCAATGTCCAGTTTTTTCCTGGCTTCCTGTAACTGGTTACGCATTTCCTGGTCGGCAATCATGCCTTCCGCCTGCTCGTAGCTGTCTATCATGCTGAATACGTCCTGCACATACTTTTCCAACGTGCCCAGATTGGAGTAGACGTAACCGATCGGGTTGTTGATCTCGTGCGCCACCCCGGCAGCCAGCTGGCCGATCGAGGCCATTTTCTCTGATTGCAGCAACTGGTTGTGCGCTTCTTCCAGTTGCCGGTTGATCGCCTCCAATTCATCGTGGGACTTGCGCAGGTCATCTTCCGCCATTTTGCGAGTGGTGATGTCGCGAACCGTGGCTTGCAGTATCGGCCTGCCATGCAGCTCCATGCTTGTCAGCAACACCTCGGCGGGGAATTCCGTGCCATCGAGCCGGCGGTGCATCCATTCGAACCGGTCGCTGCCATTCTTCAAAGCCGTGGCAATATGTCCATTGGCCAGGCTCATTGAATCCTGGCCGCCAGGCTGCATGGGAGGGGAAAGCTGTGAGGGATGCCTGTGGATGAAATCGTCGCGCGTGGGGCAGCCGAATATCTGCAGGGTGGCTTCGTTGCAGTCGAGGAAGCCCTTCTCATCCAGCAGCATGATCCCGTCGCTCGACGACTCGTATATGGAGCGGAATTTTGTTTCCGATTTTTTCATCTCCTCTTCCGCCTGCTTGCGCACTGCCAGCATGGCGTTAAATCCGTCGGCCATTTCATTGAAGCTGTCGGCTATCCGGGCGAGTTCGTCGTGTGTGTCGAGGCGAATCCGTTCATGCATGTCCCCGCCGGTGAAAATGCGCGCGAAGCGGGCAAACGACCGGACATTGCCGACTATGGAATAGTAGATGCCTGCCGCCAAATAGCTCACGACCAGCAGCAGCAACAGGGCAAGGCCGATGCTGGCGCGCAGTATGTTCTCAGCCCGCGCAACGCGCGCCTTGAGGAGAGCTTCGGTTGCCGGCAGCAGCGACTCATACATCTGGGCGTAGCTCTTGTCTATCGCCGAGCTGGCCAGCGCAAAGAAATCTTCGGGGGACATGGTGAATCGCCCGGTGAGAATGTCTGATTCCATGATGTCGACGACTCGCCGCGCCGAATCCGCAATATCCCCGGAGATCGCCGATAGCGAACTCCTTGTCGCCGGATTATAGCGAACGGTCTTCTCGAGACTGGCTTCGAAAACCGGAAGCGCACCGTCCAGCATGCCGATGGTTTTGTATATGGCTATTTTCTGCTCATCCGCTATTTGCTTGCTGTCCAGGATGGCAGCGCCCTGGGCGCGAAGCTGCCCGATGTGTTCGAGCACCCTGGGCAGTTGGATGATGGCAGTGTCGATCAGATAGTATGTTTCGACCTGCGAATCGAGAGTCAGCGCATATTCGTCGGCAACGGCTGTCTGGAAACTCAACAGCTGTTCGATCAGGCGGGTATGCGCGGCAAAATTACCCGCCGCCGGCATATCGGCCTGCTCTTGCATGCGTTCCCAGTCTGCCCTGATGCCGTGCCAGCCTTCGGTCTCCCTCAAGCCGGGAGGCAACTTCCCTTCCATCGCATCGAGAGCCTGGGCAGCTTCCCTTTCCGCAGCAAGATACCTGCCATGCATGGCATCGTTGTCGCCGGAAAACGCAGCCGAAAGCCCTCGGTGCTGCTGGAGGAGCTGCACCGCCCGGGGGATCGGCCTGATCAGCGCGAGGCCTTCCAGTTCCCGCCGCTCAATCCTGATCTCGTTATCGAGAGCGCCATAAAGGCTATACACCACTATCGCGAAAGCGACCATGGACACCAGCGCAAGCAGCAGGAATTTCTTGGTATAACCAAGACGGTTCATCAGGGCGATGGCGGGGATGAAAAGTAACCTCATGTCATTTCATGGGCTAAATGGAAAAATCCTGCGCGCCGGACAGTAATGCACCATCCCCATTCAGGGCAGGCAGCGGACTGCCGCTGTGCACCACCGGTAGCCACACCTTGAAAATAGTGCCCTTGCCGGGTTCGCTCCGCACCTCGATGCGCCCATGGTGTTTTTGGACAATGCCATATGAAAGCGATAGCCCGAGCCCCGTCCCCTTACCGATCGGTTTGGTGGTGAAAAAGGGGTCGAAAATTTTCTTGAGGTTCTCCGGCGCGATGCCCTTGCCGGTATCCGCCACCTCCACCCACACCTCATCACCCTGTTGCCCGGTACGGACGGTGATCGTGCCGCGTTCTTCGATAGCATGGGCCGCATTGACCAGCAGGTTCATGAACACCTGGTTGAGCTGCGAGGGCAGGCATTCCACCTCCGGAATGTCGCCGTATTCCCTGACCACATCGGCCTTGTACTTGATCTCGTTGTTGACGATGTTCAGCGTGCTGTCCAGCCCCTTGTGCAGGTCGGCGAAATGCCATTCGTCGGCGGCATCCACATGCGAGAAATCCTTCAGGTTCTGCACGATATTCTTCACCCGCGTGATGCCGTCCATGGACTCGCTCATCAACGCACCCAGATCTTCCTTGAGGAACGCAATGTCCAGTTTTTTCCGGGCTGCCTGCAACCGGGTGCGCACCGCTTCATCGGCTATCGCACCTTCCGCCTGTTCGTAGCTGTCTATCATGCTGAAAACGTCCTGCACATACTTTTCCAGTGTGCCCAGATTGGAGTAGACGTAACCGATCGGGTTGTTGATCTCGTGCGCCACCCCGGCAGCCAGCTGGCCGATCGAGGCCATCTTTTCCGATTGCATCAACTGATCATGGCTTTCCTTCAGATCTTTGTTGAGTTCCTTTTGCCGCTCTTTCTCTGCATGCAGTGTGCTCACCACGGCATTGAAAGCCTGCGCTGTCTGCCCAACCTCATCATTGCCGCTTATATTCGCCTGATGCGACAGATCGCCGGTCTGTTTCACCATGCCGATAGCGCTCATGAGTTGTCTGAGCGGATGGGAGATGTAACGGTTGACGATGGCAACAAAGATCAGAAAGCTGGTCAGTCCCGCCGCGACAATGAACAAGAACATGCTGTTGCGCAACAAAGTGAGGGGCATCAGTAATTCATCCGCTTCCTGTTCAACTACCAGCGTCCATCCGGAATCGTAGAACGGCATCGACGTTCCCAGCATGAGCTTGCCGTCGACACCCTGGTAAAAGCCCATTGCTTCATGACAGCCGGTGACGCTCCCCGCGTTGGTGGTATAAACGCCCCGTGCGTTGCAGAGAATGCCCAGCGACGGGTTCTGTTGGGTAGCCTTCCAGGGGAATTCACTGCCGCGACGCTTCAGGAGCGCATCGGGGAAGACCCTTGATTCGGTTATCAGGAGGTTATCCTTATTCACGAGATAGTAGTCAAAGGACTTGCCCACGCCGGCCAGATAGAAGGCGCCCATACCCCCCTCCAGATTGCCGATCTCGCCGTTTACGATGGTGGTAAGCATTCTGGCATCGGCATGGATGTACACCATGCCATGTCCGCTTGGCGAACCAAAAGTTAAAACCGGTATATCGCCTTCCATGTATACATCGGAATATCCGTGCCGAAGATCGGGAACCCGACCCATCCGGCGTCCTACGCGGGAAGGATCCGACGAGATTACGATGGTGCCGTTATCGACATAGTCGATGGCATGGTAAACCTGCCATGTCGGAATATGCCGCTGGCCCGCTTCGATTTCTTTCCTGAACGGATGGTCTTCGAGCCTGAACGTATCCGTGGCGACAATTTCAGCGAAGTAATTCCCGGTCACCTCCGTCGGCGCCTGATTAACAAGCAACGCCAGTTGCTTGGCCAGCTTCTCATTTGCTCCGATGAAGCGGATTATTCCCTGCTGCTTGGCATCCGTGAAATTCATCAGGCCATTGAGGGCTGTCCTGACCTCCAGGGCGTATATCCGGTTAAAGTTATAAATGGTCAGCCCGATCGATATCGGAATGAACAGGCTTGCGGCAAGGATGATCTTCCACTTGATCTTCAGATCAGAAAAATGCATGGCATTACCCCAAATAGACAGCCTGAGTGAAGCAGGTACCGATGGATTTCTCCGGAATATGTTGAAAGAACACCATCACCCATGCTTCTGCAGCAAAAACAGCAATCGCTATGGCCAGCAGGACAAGTGATGGGAGGGCCTCCGGCTTGAATGATGTACCTTGTGAAAAACGCATTTCCCCACCTGCGGGTACGCGAAGTTAATGAATAGGCTTCGTCTTTTCCTATGTTCCCAGCATCAGGTTGGCCACGGCATCCAACTGATCCGGCTGCGGCATGCATGGCTCGATGCGATCCCAGCTTATCAGCAAACGATCACGCAATGTTACCGGCAGGCGATCCATCAAGTCGTCGCCGCGCAGCCCGCTCCCAAGCAACACTGCCACATGCACCAAACCGTTAATCTGTTCGAACGGCTCATGCTCCGGCGTATGCCAATAATTGATGGCATGTTCGATTTCCGGCGGAAAGTTCCAGCGCCTGGCCATTTCCGCACCTATCTCGGCATGGTCGAAACCCAGCTCTGCCTTTTCGAGCTCGATCAGGCTCACCCCGGAATTCTTCTGTTGCGCCAGTAGCCCGGAAAATTTTTCCGGGATGCAGATACTCAACACGAGTTGACCGACATCATGGAACAAACCGGCGGTAAACGACATCTGCCGCGTACCGCCGAGGCATTGCGCCAGTGCTTCCGTATAGGTCGCCACCCGGAAACTGTGCATCCAGTAGGCATGGCGATCGAACAGACCATCCGCAGACGCCGGGAAAGCATGTGTGAACCCTGCCGACACCACCAGCGAGCGTACCGTGTCGAAACCCAGCACCGTGACCGCTTCCTGCATCGAACCGACCTCGCGCGCCAAGCCATAAAACGAGGAGTTCGCCACCCGCAGCACCCTTGCGCTCAGCCCCTGATCATGCGCAATCTTGTGCGCCATGATCGCGCTGCCCACATTGGGATTCCTGAAGCTGGCCATTACCTCGCGCACCACCAGGGGCATCGCGGGCAGATGATGCAGCTTGTCGAAAATCTGGCGCTTGTCCGTTATGGCGGGCATACTATTTTCCTTGCCTGATCTGGAACAGGGGATCTTCCGTCTTACACGTCGGCATTGATGACGAGCACTGCGCCCTTCGATGGCGAGGATTCGCCCATCGGGCAGCACCAGCAATCGGCCGGTTTTCCGTTGGTCAGCCGGTATGGCTGCTTCTCTCCGAACTTGCTGCACTTCTCGCCTGCAATGCAGTCCAGCAATTCCGCCGGAATGACCTCGCCTGCCGCTTCGCCCAACAATGGCCGGGTGCCTTCCGCCGAAAACAGGCGATGCGCCATCCGGTTGGCGATGGCGATCACGCCGTCGTCGCCGATACCGACAACCGCCACCGGCAGGTGTTCCAGCACCTCCTGCGATACTTGGAGGATATTCAGGTTACGCACGGCTTCGCAGGTTTTCTCCTCTACGCGCAGCTCAAGCTCGTGGTTAACGCGCAGCAATTCCTGGTTCGCCTTCTGGAGCTCACGCGCCAGCCGCGCATTTTCCATTTTCATTTCGTAACGCTGGAATGCCTCTTCCACATTGGCGCGCAGCAGGTCATCTTCCCACGGTTTGGTGAGGAATTTGTAGACTGCGCCACGGTTGATGGCATCGGTCACCGAGTTGAGCTCGGTGTAACCGCTCAAAATGACGCGCACGGTATCGGGATAAAGCTCGCGCACCTTGCCGAGAAATTCCACGCCCGTCATGCCGGGCATGCGCTGGTCGGAAATGATCACGCCGACCTTGTTCTGCGCCAGCAATTCCAGCCCCGCCTCGCCGCCGTTGGCACGCAGGATGAGGTAGCCGTCCCGGCGCAGCAGGCGCACGAGGGCAGAGGTAATATTCTCCTCGTCGTCGACCAGCAACAATACGCGTTCCATCATGCCTCCAGCGGCAATTGCGGGATGCACCCGCTTTGCAGCAACTGCGTCATTTCCCCGGCGGGCACCGGGCGGCTGAACAAGTAACCCTGTATCTCATCGCAACCCATCTTGCGCAGTTGATCCAGTTGCATCGTGGTTTCCACGCCCTCCGCAATGATGCTTAATCCCAGGCTGTGCCCCAGCGCGATGATGGCGCCCACAATCGCCTCGTCGTTGTGATCGCTGGACAGGTCGCGCACGAAAGACTGATCGATCTTGAGGCTACCGATCGGAAATCGCTTCAGATAACTCAGGCTCGAATAGCCGGTGCCGAAATCGTCAATGGAAAACTGTATGCCCGTTTCATGCAGCTTATTCAGGGTATCGATCGTCCCCGCCACGTTGTTCATCAGCAGGCTTTCGGTCAACTCCAGTTCGATTGTTCTCAGCGCCGGATCCAGACCGTTCTCTTTCAGGATGCCTATGACCACGCCGGCAAAATCCGGCTGCCTGAATTGCAGTGTCGATAGATTGACCGCGATATGGATATCAACAAAACCGGCCAATTGCCATGCGCGCGCCTGTTTGCAAGCCGCACGCAGAACCCACTCCCCCACCGGCAGGATCAGGCCGGTCTCTTCCAGCAACGGGATGAACTCGCCGGGAGCGACCAGGCCGCGTTCCGCGCTTTGCCAGCGCAGCAAGGCTTCCATGCCGATTATTTTTCCGCTGTCCAGATTGATCTGCGGCTGGTAATGGAGCACGAACTCCTCGCGCTCCAGCGCATGGCGCAACTCGGTTTCCAGCTTCAGGCGCTGCCATGCCGAGGCGTTCATCTGACCGGCGTAATACTGAAAATTGTTGCGTCCTTCATTCTTGGCATGGTGCAGCGCCGCATCCGCATTCTTCAGTAAAGTCGTCGTATCCACCCCGTCGAACGGATAAATGCAGATTCCCACGCTGAGCGTGACGAAAATTTCGCTGTCACCTATCGATATGGGGTTGTGCGCAAACGAATCGAGAATTTTCTGCACCGCTTCGCCTGCATCATGGGCCACCTTCAAGCCGGTCAGCACCACCCCGAACTCGTTGCCCGCAATACGTGCCACGGTATCGCCCGCGCGCACATGGCTTGCCAGCCTGCCCGCCGCAGCCTGCAGCAATTGGTCGCCGACAGGATGGCCGAATGAATCGTTGACCTGCTTGAACCGATCCAGATCGACCGACAAGACCGCCACCAGACGGTTATCGCGGTCCGCGCGCGCCAGCTCCTGTCCCAGCCGGTCGATGAACAGCAAGCGGTTGGGCAGGTTGGTCAGGGAGTCATAATGCGCGATATGCTCGATCTGGCTGTCCTTGTGTTCCACCGCTGCCGCCAATTCGAGATTGACCTGGGCCAGCAGATCGTTTGAGGCCTGGATTTCCTGTACCAGGTGCGCCTTCTCCCGCGCCAGTTCATGATGCCTGAATGCTTCCAGCACCTCGGCGCGCAACGCTTCATTGTCCCAGGGCTTGATAAAGAACTTGTATATGGCGCCGCGATTGATGGCGTCTATCACCGAATCGAGATCGGCGTAACCGCTCAATATGATGCGTATCGTTTGCGGGTATAACTCTTTTACCTGGGTCAAGAACTCCACGCCGGACATTTCGGGCATGCGCTGATCGGAGATGATGACATCGATCTCGTGTTGCGCCAGAATCTCCATGCCTTCCATGCCGCTGCACGCGCGCAGTATCCTGTAGCCGTCACGCCTGAACAGGCGCGACAGGGCGGCACCGATATCTTCCTCATCGTCGACCAAAAGCAATGTGCGTTCCACAGTACCTCCACACGATTCTTGCGTAGCAACACTCTATCACGGCATGCATCGCCCGGGACTGTCCCATAAACCGCTGGCTTATTCGTCCTGCATCTCCCGCCCCGGGAACAGTTCTTCGGTGAAGCCGAACATGCGCATGTCGCGGATGCGCATCGGGTAGAGGATACCGTCGAGGTGGTCGCATTCGTGCTGCACCACGCGCGCATGGAAGCCGCTTACCGTGCGATCTATCGGCATGCCGTTCTCGTCGAATCCCTGATAGCGGATATGCGAGAAGCGCGGCACCAACCCGCGCAATCCGGGCAGGCTCAGGCAGCCTTCCCATGCTTCTTCGATTTCATCCTCCAGCGCCTCGATAACCGGATTGATCAGCACCGTTTCCGGCACGGCCTCGGCATCCGGATAGCGCAGGTTTTCTGCCGCGCCGAAGATCACCACACGTAACCCCGCTCCGATCTGCGGCGCGGCCAGACCGGCGCCGTTCAGCGCCGCCATGGTGTCGCGCATGTCCTGCAGCAGCGCGTGCAATTCGCTGCTGCCGAAGTCGCTGACCGGCTCGGCGGCCTGCAACAGGCGCACATCACCCATGCGCAACACCGTCCTGACGCTCATGGCGCATCCTTCTGCGACGGTTCTTCCGTCCCGCAATCCACCACGCATTCGAGAATGGCGCGCACCCGTCCCATCGCTGCGGCGGCAGCGCTGTTGACCTGCTCGATATGGATGCCGCTGCGGCTGTCGCCGCGCCCTGCCGCGGGATTGGCCACCACGGCGATGGCGGCATAGCTCAGGCCGAGTTCCATCGCCAGCGCGGTCTCCGGCATGCCGGTCATGCCCACCATGTCCGCCCCGTCGCGCTCGTAGCGGTTGATCTCGGCGATGCTGTCCAGCCGTGGCCCCTGCGTCGAGGCATACACGCCGCCGTCCAGGCAGGGCTGCTGCACGCGCTGTGCGGCTTGCAGGATGCGTCCGCGCAGATCGGGGCAATACGGCAGGGTGAAATCCACATTGGTATAGATGGCGTCGCGCGTATCGAAATAGGTGGCGTCGCGCCCGTGGGTGTAGTCGATGATCTGGTCCGGCACGACCAGCGTACCGGGAACCAGGTCGGCGCGGATGCCGCCCACCGTGGTGATGGAAACGATCTCCTCCACGCCCTGCTCGCGCAACGCCCACAGGTTGGCGCGATAGTTCACCAGATGCGGCGGGATGGTGTAGCCGTAACCGTGCCGCGCCAGGAAGATCACTTCCTGCTGGTTCAGGGTGCCGAAGATGAAAGCGCCCGAAGGCTCGCCATAGGGCGTGCGCATCACCTGCCGGTGGGTAATCTCGAGATTCGTCAGTTGTGTCAGTCCGCGTCCGCCGATAATCGCCAGCATGCTCATCCTTCCTTCATTGCGTAAATCGCGGGCAGGTTGCGCCATGCCCCCTCGATATCCATGCCATAGCCGAACACGAAACGGTCCGGCAGCTCCATCCCGACGAAATCGGCGCGGATGGGCTTCTCCCTGCCGTGCCGCTTGTCGGCGAACACCGCGCTGTAGAACCGCGCCGCGCCGAGTTCCAGCACGCGCTGCCTGATCGCATGCAGGGTCTCGCCCTCGTCGAGGATGTCGTCCAGCACCAGCACCGCGCGACCGCGCACATTCTCGCTCGGCTCAACTTTCCAGTGCATCGCACCGCCGCTCTTGGCAGAGCCATAGCGCGACACGTGCAGATAATCGAAATCCAGCGGGAACTCGAGCAGCGGCAGCAACTGCCCGGAGAACACTACCGCCCCGCCCATCACCGACAGCACCAGCGGATGCATCTCCGCCATCGCCGCGTTGATCTCGCGCGCGACCTTGTGCAACGCCGCCTGCACCTGCTCCGCTGGGCACAGTAGCTCGGCCTGTAGCAGGATGTCGCGAGCGTGCTGTCGCGAAACGCTCATCGCAGACTATCCAGATAGGCCGCAAAACCCTCGCGCACCTCCGGATGCTTGAGCCCCAGCGCCACGGTCGCCTGCAGATAGCCGAGCTTGGAGCCGCAATCATAGCGCGTGCCGCTGAAGCGGTAGGCCAGCATCTGCTCCTCCTGCATCAGCGCGGCGATGCCGTCGGTGAGCTGTATCTCGCCGCCGGTGCCTGGCCGGATGTTCTCCAGATAATGGAAGATACGCGGTGTCAGGATGTAACGCCCGACCACCGCCAGCGTGGAAGGCGCGTCCTCCGGCCTGGGCTTCTCCACGATGCCATGCACCTTTTCCAGGTTAGGCGCGAGATTGCTGCTGCTGACGATGCCGTATTGTCCGGTATGGGCGCGCGGCACGTCCTGCACGCCGAGGATGGAGCACTGGTGTTGCGCGAACATATCGACCATCTGTTTGACGATGGGTGTTTCGCCGTCGATCAGATCGTCCGCGAGCACCACCGCGAACGGCTCGTCCTGCACCACCGGCTGCGCACACAGCACCGCATGTCCCAGCCCGAGCGGCTCGGCCTGGCGGATGTAGATGCAGTTGATATGCGCCGGAATCACCTCGCGCACGATGCGCAACAACTCCTCCTTGCCGCGCATCTCCAGCTCTGCCTCCAGTTCGTAAGCCTTGTCGAAATGATCCTCAATCGCGCGCTTGTTGCGCCCAGTGATGAACACCATGTCGGTGATACCCGCCGCCACCGCCTCCTCCACCGCATACTGGATCAGCGGCTTGTCCACGATAGGCATCATCTCCTTCGGGCTGGCCTTGGTCGCGGGCAGGAAACGGCTGCCCATGCCGGCAACCGGGAACACTGCTTTGGTTATTTTTTTCATACACACCTTTCTGAGCAGCTTTTTCCAGTGCTTTTTTTACGTTATCTATTTTTCTTTTGGCGGCCAGCATTTCATCTTCAGCCAACTCCATTTCATTCAGCAACCGTGGAAATTCAGAATTTTTAATCCAAGCCAGAACCTCAGCCATATCGGAAACTCCAGAATCACTAAGCACTCCGACAACATCCCCGGATACTAGACGCATCTTGTGTTTGCACCACTTACCCAACTTCCCAGCTGGACAACTACAATAAACATGCAGCCTGCTGGATTCCAGAGAAAGCTCTACAACATAGGTGGTAACTCCATCACTACTACGCACTTCGAATTCTTTCTTCATTTTCAAATATCCAAGGTTAGCTGCCCAGTTGTGGACAACATCCCCAAAAGCTTTTTTTCATCGATAATTGTAATACCCAGCTTTATTGCATCCTGCAACTTACTTCCTGAATTCTCACCTGCAACTACATAGTTCGTTTTTGCCGAAACACTACCTGTCACTTTCCCGCCAGCATCTTCGATGCTATTTTTTGCTTCTTCTCTACTCAAATTTGGCATGGTTCCTGTCAACACAAACACCATCCCCTCCAAAGGTAGGCGCTCGCGGGTTTCTGGCCTGCCAGTACTGGGTCGGCCATCCCAATGCATTCCAAACTCCCTTAATTGCTCTTCAACTCGCAAGACGTATTCACACTGCTTCAAGTCGCCAAAGTATTTAACAACACCGTCCACGGCATTCTTACTAATTGATGCAGATAATAAATCTTGCTTACTAGCTGAAACTAATTTTTTCAACTCATTGAAATGAGCAGCCAATTTCTCTGCCCCCCCCTCTGCGACCCCAATAATTTTTAATCGCGGATAGATGAAGTTTGCCAAAGTTGGTTGCGATGACACACGAATATCTACCGGTCGATCTTCCCCCCATGAAATTCCCGATTCACGAAGTTCCTTCAATACTTTCCTGTTATGTGAATCCGAGAAAAATTCATGTATTGCACTTGCCGCTTCTTGGCCTATGTTGGGAATATATTCCAAGACTTCTGGATAAGCCTTTTCGACTCTATCCAAACTTCCTAAAAAATTAGCCAAATCTTTTGCAGTACCTTCTCCAACCTCTGGGATTCCTAAAGCGAAAATAAAGCGCGACAAGCTAGTTTGTTTGCTTGCTTCTATTGCCTTAAGCAAATTATTTGCAGAAAGCTCACCCATTCGTTCAACCTGAATAAGTTGATTAAACTTCAATCGATATATGCCAGATGGTGTTTCTATTAGAGAAGAATCAACTAGCTGATTAACTAACTTCTCGCCTAGTCCATCAATGTTCATTGCTCGACGACTTGCAAAGTGAATAATCGCCTGCTTTCTTTGTGCAGGACAAGACAGTCCGCCAATACAGCGGTAAGCCGTCCCCTCAGTTACCTGGTTTTTTGTTTTTAACTTCTTCGTTTTTTCTATCTTAACAACGTGCGCACCACACACGGGACATTCTTTAGGCATAACGAACTTACGCGCATTCTCGGGCCGCCGCTCCTTAACCATACCTACAATCTCAGGAATTACATCACCAGCACGTCTAACAATTACCGTATCTCCAATGCGTATATCCTTAAGGTTTATTTGATCCTCGTTGTGCAGTGTTGCATTTCTTACCGTAGTACCATCAACGAAGACGTCTTGAAGCCTTGCTACCGGCGTCAACACCCCAGTTCGTCCAACCTGAACATCAATGTCTAACAGCAGTGTCATTTCCTCTTGAGGTGGATATTTATGTGCGATGGCCCACTTTGGGTCTCGATATCGCTTCCCTAACTGGCGCTGCAAATCCAATGAATTAACTTTATAGACGACCCCGTCAATATCAAACGGCAAACTATCTCGTTTCTCGTGAATTCGAGTATGGAAATCAATCAGTCCTTGAGGGCCGAGAACTACCGCTCGATCCTCGCATACCGGCAAACCGAATGACTGTAAGGCATCGAGGGTGGCGCTGTGCGTAGCCGGCAATGTCCAGCCCTGCACTTCCCCCAAACCGTAGGCAAAAAACGAAAGATGCCGCTCTGCGGCCAATTGGGGATCGAGCTGGCGGATGCTGCCTGCCGCACCGTTGCGAGGATTGACCAATGTCGGCAAACCCAGCGCGCGCTGCGTGTCGTTGTAGTGGTTGAAGTCCTTGCGCGACATGTAGGCCTCGCCGCGCACTTCCAGCACCTCGGCAGTGCAGCCGGTGAGGCGCAACGGGATGCTGTGGATGGTGCGGATGTTCTGTGTGACATCCTCGCCGGTCTCGCCGTCGCCGCGTGTGGCGGCCTGAACCAGCACGCCGTGCTCGTAACGCAGGTTGATAGCGAGGCCGTCAAACTTGAGTTCGCAGGAATACTCAATCTCTTCATTTGTACCCAAAGCGCTCTTCACTTTGGTATCGAAATTGATTGCACCGCTTGCTTCTTTGTCAGTCTCAGTCTCAATTGAGAGCATAGGAACTACATGCTTCACCGGCGCGAAGCCTTCCAGCACACGGCCAGCCACGCGCTGGGTGGGCGAATCGGGCGTCAGCTGTTTGGGATGTTGTGTTTCGAGGGCTTGCAGTTCGCGGAACAGCTTGTCGTATTCCGCGTCGGGGATGGTCGGCGCATCCAGCACATAGTAGCTATGGTCGTGGCGCTCGATCTCCTTGCGCAACTGGTCGATGCGTTGTGCAACCGCTGTCATGAGAATAGTCTGCGCGCCTGCGCGCTGCCGGGGATGATGCCGTGTTCGCTCATCTTCGCGGCGACCCCGGCGATCTGCTCGCGGATGCGTGCCAGCCCGGTATCGCTCAGCACCACGCGCTGATCGTCCACCAGGTTGAGTTGCAACTCGATGGCCATTTCGCGCGCGATGCGCAGCATGACATCGAATTGCGCCGCCGGGTCTTCCACGCGCGGCACATCCAGCAGCAGAGTGATGCCTGCCGTGGTAGCGGTCTCCAGCGTATGGCGCTGGAACGGCCTGCTGTCCATGTTGCTCAGCGTGAGCAGGCCGCGCCCATGCGCGTCCGGCAGATGGAACGCGCCGTCCGACTCCAGCGCCATGCCGTGCAGCGCGGCGGCCTGCGCGATCCTTGCCCCGGTCAGCAGGCGTTCGCCGGGCGGCACCAGATTGATGCCGGCCATCTGGTCCACTTCGGCGCAGAACGCATCCAGTTCGACGGCGCAACGGTGCGCGTCCTGCACGTCCGGAACAGTGATATCGGCCCTGATGCTGTTCGCCACGCCCTGCACCAGGTCGCGAAAATCGGCCAGCTTCGCGGCGCTCGCCGCGCCGCCACGGTCCGCCAGCTGCAACGCGACGCGCAGGCGCGAATACAACGTCTGCCCCTCGGCGACGGCGCGCTCCCATTGCCCGCTGTTCAGGGACAGGCCGCATACCTGAACCGGCTTGCCGAAATCGAACTTGCGCTGCCACAGGCCGTCCAGCATGGCGGCTGGCGCGGCCTCCTGCAGGTGCAGCTCGATGATGAAATCGCTGTGCGCATTCAGCAGCGCGCAGGATTCATCCAGCAGCAGCGGTGCCGATGCCACAACGGGTTCGATGCGTTCCATCTCCCCGGTCACTGGCGTCGCCATCGCCTCATCCACCGCCCCGGCGGTCTCCTGCTGCGGTTGCGCCGGCGGCATCCCGATAGCGGGCTCATCGGCACTCCCGCGATACAGCGCATCCGCATGGCTGTTCCTGAAGCTGGTCTCGAACTTGCGACGGTATTGCCTCTGCTGCCACCAGCCGTAGCCGTACACCACCACGACCACGGCGCAACCTATGGCCAGCAATGCGATTTGCAATTCACTCATGGATACCTCTCATCTTGCGCGTCCTCATGCCAGCGGTAATTCCGGGCTGTCCATGCCGATGGCGGCCACTTCGTCCAGCGCCTTGAGGAAGGCGTGCTGCTCATGCAACTGCGCCAGCGATTCGGGATGCGCCCTCCCGCGCATATGCGCCAGGCGCGCCTTGCTCACGGCCGACATCTCCCGGTGCAAGCCTTGCAGCAGTTCGTCCGCCGACTCCGGCCTGTTGCACACCAGCACCATGTCGCAGCCCGCATCCAGCGCAGCCTCGGCGCGCTGCACGATGTCGCCCGCCACGGTCGCTCCTTCCATACTGAGATCGTCGCTGAAGATCATGCCGTCGAAGCCGAGCCGGTCACGCAAGACCTGCTTCAGCCAGACCGACGAGAACCCCGCCGGGCGGTTATCCACCTTCGGATAGATCACATGCGCGGGCATCACCGCGGTCAGGCCGTAATCCACCATCCGGCGGAACGGGACAAGATCGCACTGTTCGATGTCCACAAAGTCGCGATCGTCCACCGGAATGGCCAGATGCGAATCCGCCTCCACATGGCCGTGCCCGGGGAAATGTTTGCCGACCGTGTGCATGCCTCCCTGCTTCAGCCCCAGCAGCAGGCTGTGCGCCAGCTCGGCGATGGCCTGCGGATCGCTGTGAAAGGCGCGGTCGCCGATCACGCCGCTGCGCCCGTGATCCACGTCCAGCACGGGCGTGAAACTAAAATCCACCCCGCAGGCGCGCAGCTCGGCGGCCAGCACATAGCCGGCCTGCTGCGCCAGATGGCGCGCGCGCTGCGGATGGGCATCCCATATTTTCCCAAGCTCGCGCATCGCGGGAATTTTCGTAAAGCCCTCGCGAAACCGCTGCACCCGCCCGCCCTCGTGATCCACCGCGATCGGTAGCGGCGGCGTGCGCAGCGCGCGTATCGCCGCCGTCAGCTCGGCGAGCTGGCCCGGCGACTCGTAATTGCGCGCGAACAGGATCACCCCTCCCACCAGCGGATGGCGCAGGCGCTCTTCATCCTCAGCGGTAAGCGTCTTGCCCAACACATCCAGCATCACCGGCCCCAAACCCATAAGCATTCCTCGGTTGTTTAACCCGGATAATCCATTAGACGACTCTTCGAGCCTGCACGAGTGCTGACGGATTATCCAAGTTTATATTCAGCAAAAGCGATGTACGGCAGCATGCCAAATTATAAGGCCTTTGGGGCATAAACCATGCCGAACAGCGCGGCCTTTGTGAAGATATTTAGTTTGACCGGGTAAGCCGGGCAGTTCTATTATTTGATTGCAGTGCGTTCATTGACCTGCAAGCATGGAAGTTCAAGCGCAAGAGTCGGTTTAATTCTTACCCAGGAGGCAAACATGACTGATCAAATCCAAATCTCGATTGACCGGAATACCTATGACCGGTTGCAAACACTGATGGTACCTCCCCTCAACGATGCCAATGCGGTTATCCTGGCGTTGTTATGCCAGGATGGGCGGTGTGAAGATGAACGTGCCAGCCGGGCCGCAGTTGGCTTGGGAGCCGCCGGGCAGCACTTCACCATGGAACAGGAACTTGATCGTTCCAGTCAGGGCATCTACGATTCCGGAGGAAACACCTGAGAGCCTGTCCGGCTTGCCGGGGCTAATCGCTCTCCAGTACGACGAACGCGACGACCATGTCGCGCTCGTCGCTGATGGAGAGGTGATGGCCGTTGATACCCAGTTGGGCCAGCCAGGTGCGTAGCGTCTCGTCGAACTGCAACACCGGTTTGCCGAGACCGTCGTGCGTGACGCCGACGCGGTGGAAGCTGACCGGCTGGCGCATGCCGCTGCCGACCGCCTTGGCGAACGCTTCCTTGGCGGCGAAGCGTTTGGCGAGCAGGCGGGCGGGA
>MGWS01000014.1:0-20120 GCA_001801105.1 Gallionellales bacterium GWA2_60_18 | reverse complement strand
CCGCGCCAGTTCCGGCAATTCATTCTGCGTCAGGATGCGCGCCGCGAAGCGCTCGCCGTAGCGCGCCCACAGCGCCTCGATACGGGCGTATTCAACGATGTCGGTGCCGATGCCAAATATCATTCATTATTCCCGCGCATGACCGGCGAGTTGGCTGGCGTTTGTTAGTCTGGCCGAATGGCTGATAGTGACATCAGGCGGCAATCCTGCCGTCAAAAGGCTCTTCATCTTGCGCACCGCCGCATCCAGCCCGATGAACACAGCTTCGGCGATGATGGCATGGCCGATATTCAATTCGACGATATTGGGAATGGCGAGGATGGGCTGCACGTTGTGGTAGTTCAGACCATGCCCGGCATTCACCTGCAAGCCATAGGCATGGGCATATTCAGCCGCGACGCGCAGGCGTTCCAGTTCGTTGTTGCGCTCCGGCATACTGTCGGCATCGGCATATCTGCCGGTATGCAGCTCGATCACCGGCGCGCCGGTGCGGCGCGCGGCGTCGATTTGTTTTACGTCCGGGTCGATGAACAGTGACACGCGGATGCCCGCCTCGCCGCACAAGTCGCACGCCGCAATGACGTTGTCGAAAGAACCCACTACATCCAGCCCGCCTTCAGTAGTCAGCTCCTCGCGCCGTTCCGGCACCAGACAGATGTCGTGCGGCTTGATACGCAGCGCGTTGCCGATCATCTCGTCGGTCACGGCGCATTCCAGGTTCATGCGCGTTTGCAGCATGCCGCGCAGGATGTCCACGTCCGCATCCTGAATGTGGCGGCGATCCTCGCGCAGGTGCAGGGTGATGGCGTCGGCACCGGCCTCCTCGCAGATCAGCGCGGCACGCACCAGATTGGGATAGCGCGCGCCGCGTGCCTGGCGCAGCGTGGCGACATGGTCGATATTAAGTCCGAGTTTCATCATGAACACCTCTCCAAATTCATTTTTCGGGCGCATCGCGGCGTTGCGCGGTGCTCGCAACCTCGCCTATCTGCAAGATATGTCTCGGTTGCTGCGCTCCGTGCGCCTTGCGCTGCATCCCGAAATTCTGAATTTTTAGAGGTATTCATAGTTTTTGCAGTTCCTTGATGAGTTCGCGCGTGTGCAACGTCTTGCCGCCGAGATGGTGGTTCAGCACGATGCGCATCAGTTGTTTGCTCTGCTGCGCGGTGACCGGGTCGGCATAGTCGTCCGCAGCCATGTCGAGCAGCGTCTTGCCCAGCACCGGCAGCCCTGCACCACCGTCGTCCGGCACGGCGCCGCGCTCCACGACATAACGATAGCAGACTTCGGCGCATATCGGCTCGCCGTTGCCGGCCTCGCGCTCCAGCGGCAGCGCGTAGCCCAGCTCCTGCAGCAGGTGTTTTTCGAAACAGCGCAGCGTCGCGGCATGGTCGGTCTCATGCGCCAGGCGGTACAGGGTGGCGCGGTAATAGTCGAACAGCTGCTCGTGCGGATCGTCGCGCGCCATCAAGTTGAGCAGCAGTTCGTTCAGGTAGAAGCCGCACATCAGCGCCGTGCCCTGCAAACAGGGCTGGCCGCCCTGCCATTCCGCGCTGTGCAGGGTGCGTACCTCGCCCTTGCCGAACCAGGAGAGCAGCAGCGGCTGGAAGTTCATCAGCACGCCGCGCAGCGCCGAACGCGGGCGTCGCGCGCCGCGCGCCACGATCGCAAGCCGGCCATGCCGCCGGCTGAACACGTCGAGAAGCAGGCTGGTCTCGCGGAACGGGTAGCTGTGCAGCACAAAGGCGGGTTCGTCCTGCTGTTTATTGCGGTTTGCTGCGGTCATTCTGGAGACGGGAAAGTTTCTGAACAGGCGATGCAAGTTTACCCGTCGCCGGCGATATGCATCAACAATTGTTGTGGTAGAGTAAATACAAAGCTGGAAGATATATCAGCCAAGCCGCTTGTCACACGGGAGGGGGAGAAAAATGAAACCAACCCATCATCGAACCGCCTGTACCGTTGCCGTTCTGGCGCTGCTGGCCTGCGGCGGCGCCTGCGCGCAGGACACGCCTCCCGCCATGCCCCAGGTGACCGGGCAGAAACTCAAGCTGCTGGAAAGCCTGCTCAATTCCGCCAAGTTCCGCCAGATACAGGACGGCCCGGACAGCGAAGCCAAAGCACAACTGCAAATGGCGCTACAGCTGCGCGACGAAGCACGCACCGCCGGCAATCTGGGCGATTTCGCCAAGGCCACGCAGGCGCTGGACGGCGCGCTCAAGGCGACGACCACCGCCTCGTCGCTGGCCGGCAAGAACGGCGCCGCACTCGATACCGGCCTGCTCGCGAGCCAGAACAAAGACCTGCTCGAACAGACCGGCGACTATCGCAAGTCGATCGCCGATACGCTCGGCAAGACCGGCAAGAAGGCGCCGGAAGCGCTGAGCATGATCGACCAGAAGACCCGGGAAGCAGACATACTTTCCGCCGCCGGACGCCATGGCGACGCCAACAAAAAGCTGGCGGAAGCCTACCAGCTCGCCGTGGCGACCCTCACCAGACTGCGCGACGGCGATGTCGTCACCATCGACCTCAAGTTCGACACGCCGGCGGATGAATACAGCTATGAACTGAAACGTTACCAGAGCCACCAGATGCTGGTGGATATGATGCTGTCGAGCAACCAGTACAGCGAAGCGACCCGCAACATCATCGACCACAATATCGAGGAAAGCCGTCAGATCAGGTCGCAGGCCGAGAAACAGGCTGCCGCCAGGGACTACCCTGCCGCCATCAAGTCCATGGAAAACGCCATCGAACAGCTCATCCGTACATTGCGCATCGGCGGCATGTCGATATTCTGAACCGGAGCACCCATGAAAAAACTGTTCAACGCCCTGCTGCTCCCCCTCGTTTGTCTGCCCGGCCTCGCTGTTGCCGCACCCGACCTGTTCGAAGCGGTAAACAAGGCCGGTTACCAGCGCATGCTGTCGCAGCGCATCGTCAAGACCTATTGCCAGGCCGGTCTGGGCATATCCGCCGCCGCCTCGCGCGCGCAACTATCCGCCGCGGTGAACCTCTTCGAGAAACGCCTCGGCGAACTCAAGCCGTCGGCCGCAGCCTCGCCGCTCGCCAAGGACGACCTGGCGCAGCTGCAAGCACAGTGGAAACACTTCAAAAAGACCGCCACCGGCCCGGTCAAGCACGAGAACGCGATGCGCCTGCTGGAACAGGGAGAGCAAGTGCTGCACATCGCCGACCGCCTGACCGCACATTTGCAGGATGCCGCCGCCGATTCCTACAGCCGTCTGATCAACGTTGCCGGTCGCCAGCGCATGCTGTCGCAACGGCTCGCCAAATACTACATGCTGCGCGCCTGGAGCATCCGCTCGGCGCGCATCGACGAGGAGCTCGATGCTGCCGCCAACGAGTTCGATGCCGCGCTGAAGCAACTCGCCGCCGCGCCGGAGAACACGCCGGAGATCGCCAGCGAACTGGAAGCCGTCGAGATCCAGTGGCTGTGGTTCCAGGCCGCCCTGGCGATGGAAGGCGCGCAGTCCTACCGCGTGGTGGTCGCGGATGCCAGCGATGCCATCCTCAACCGCATGGATCACATCACCCGGCTCTATGAAACCGGCGCGAAAGAATAGGCGGACACGGCTCGGGCAGACTACAGGTCAACCGAACATGGGCAGAACCGTTGATTGACTTGGTGGAAGCGAATTGCGGAAAATCCGCTTCCAGAGCAGAATCGCAATCGAACATTCAATCACTCATAAAGGCATGCGATGAACACCTCCCTGATTCCCGGCCTCCTCGCCACGGCACTGATCCTCGCCAGCCCGGCGGCTTGGAGCCTTGACGAAGCTTCCGCCGAGGCGCTCGCCCGCAAGAGCGGCTGCCTCAAATGCCACGGCATCGACAAGAAGAAGGACGGCCCGTCCTACAAGGAGATCGCCGCCAAATACAAGGGCAAGGGCGATGCCGAACAAAAGATCTACACCCATCTCACCACCAGCCCCAAGGTCAAGATCGAGGATCAGGAAGAGGATCACGACCAACTCAAGACCAAGGATGACGGCGAGATCAAGAACGTAGTGCAGTGGATCATGACGCGCTGAGCTTGCGAACGCTTCATCACAGTTACACAAATCAATAAACTGTCTCGTATTCCAAAATTTGGGAATAGGCTTGTTCCCATTCCCGAGAAATATTTGCATATATCAATAGTTTTGCTCGATACAAAAATAGCGCGTCGACAGTAAGCCCCCCATTCATCTGGCATTGCATGATTAATTGATATTTGGCATGAAACCTGCATAACAGTGCGGACGCTAGGTTTTTAGAGATGCCCTATATATAAGGGCACTAGCTAATAGCCATACCTGCTCTTCCAATAGGATTGAGCAAGGATCAAGGGGGACTACTGATGAAAAAAATCGCAGGGGCATTCTGTGCCCTTTTTATTCTCGCGTCCGGCATCGGCATGGCACAAGCCGCTGATGATGCCAAGTCCAAGGATGTGATCCTTACCGGCGACGCGAAATGCACGCGCTGCCACGACGAGACCGAAGCCTATCCGGTATTCTCCATCGCCAAGACCCGCCATGGCGTCATGTCCGACGGACGCCTGCCGTCCTGCGCTGGCTGCCACGGCGAGGCCGAGACCCATATCAACAAGCCCGCCGGGGTGAAGGAACGTCCCAAGCCCGAATTCCCGTATGGCAAACGCACCGCCAACGACGTGCAGGGGCACAACGACCAATGCGCCAGCTGCCACAAGGGCGGCAAGTTCATGCAATGGGGCGGTAGCACCCACGACAGCCGCGGCGTAGCCTGCACCTCCTGCCACAAGCTGCACCTCCCGCAGGACAAGGTGCGCGACCGTCAGCAACAGCCCGAAGTCTGCTATACCTGTCACAAGGATCAGCGCGTGCTGTTCAACAAACCCTCGCACCACCCGGTGCCGGAAGGCAAAGTGGTGTGCGGCGACTGCCACGCCTCGCACGGCTCGGCCGGGCCGAAGCTGATGAAGCGCGACAGCGTGGTCGAGACCTGCTTCACCTGCCACATGGAGAAGCGCGGCCCGTTCATCCGCAAGCACGAGCCCGCCGAGGACTGCACCATCTGCCACAACCCGCACGGCACCGCAGTGGATAACCTGCTCAAGACCCGGCCGCCGTTCCTGTGCCAGCAGTGCCATGAAACAAGCAGCCATCAGGGGGGTAATCCCGGCTTCAACACAGGCACCAGCAATACCAGCGGCACGCGCGGCATCACCCAGGCTCGCTCCTGCCTGAATTGCCACACCCAAATCCATGGCACGAACAATCCGACCAATACGGGTGGCGAGCGGACCTTCCGCTTCTAAGGAGATACGAACATGTTCAACACGAAAAACCAACGTTTCCCTTTCGCGCGCCGCCTGGCGTTGCTGGCCACGCTGGGTGCGTTCCTCTCCCCGGTTCATGCCGAGGAAGGCGACGAGATCGACCTGCTGACCAACCCAAGAACAAGCAGTATCTCGTTCGGAATGATCAACATCGGCGAGGATAACCAGCGTTTCGGCATGTACCGCGGGCTGAGTGATGCCGATACCTACGCTTTCGGCGCGCTCGACCTGGTACGGCGCGACGATGCCACCTGGACGCGCATCTCCGCACGCAACCTCGGCCTGTCCACGCAGGAGTTCCATGCCGAATATGAGAAGCAGGGACTATGGCGCATCGCATTCGACTACGGCCAGACTCCGCGCGTCGCACCATACGACATCCACACCAAGCTGACCGGTATCGGAACCAATACGCTTTCGGTGAACAACGTCTCGCCCATGCAGACCGTCAAGCTGGGAACCGACCGCTACAAGACCGCCGTCGAAGCCTCGCGCTATTTCGGCCCGGAATTCGAGTTCCGCGTGAATTATCAGCATGAAAAGAAGGAAGGCACCCGGCTATTCGGGCGTCGTAACACGGGTTCAAATCAGAACTTTCTCGCCGAACCGATCGACACTACCACACAGCAGCTCGATGCCGTGTTGAACTACACCGGCGAGCGACTGCAACTCGTCGGCGGCTATTACGGCGCGTTCTTCGACAACTCGAACCCTTTGCTTGCAGTCACTACGACCGACGCCGCCAATATCGCGCTCCCCCCGGATAACTCGGCACACCAGCTGCATCTGACTGGCGCCTACAAGTTCACCGATGTCACGCGCGCCAAGTTCAAGCTGGCCTACACCCACGCTACACAAAACGACAGGTTTATCACGCCGACGGCTGCGTCTCTTTCAACCCGTACCGACCTCGGCGGTGTACTCAATACCACGCTGGCACAACTGGCACTGACCTCACGCCCGACACCGAAGCTGAACCTCAAAGCCGATTTGCGTTATGAGGACCGCGACGACAACACAGCAACATCCCAGTACATTGCTTCCGGCGCTTCCACCAACGGCTTCAATGAACCGCGCTCGCTGCGCAACGAGTCCGGCAAGTTCGAGGCTGCCTACCAGTTGCCGCAAGGCTTCCATCTGATCGGCGGAGTGGATGCCGAACTAAAGGAGCGCACCATGGCGGGAACACGCGTGGTCGGCTACCGTGCTCGCACCGAAGAGCAGACCTACCGCGTCGAACTGCGCCGCACGCTGAGCGAGTCGCTCAGCGGCTCGCTCAGTTATGTCAGTAGCAGTCGTAGCGGCTCGGATTACCGAACCCTCACAAAAACCGACGGCACCTCTTATGTTTCCGGCGGCTTTTTGCAGCCCATCTACATAGCGGACCGCGACCGCAACAAGTGGCGCATGTCGCTGGACTGGGTTCCGACCGATGCGCTGTCGCTGCAATTCAATGCGGAAGACTCGCGCGACGTCTATGGCCCGGCTCGTCAAACGCAACAAGTCGGGGCACGCTCCGGTCATGCCTGGCTGACCGGCGTTGATGCCAGCTACACCGTGAACGACAACTGGAAACTGACTGCCTGGGGCACACGCGAGAGTACCGGGATATCCCAGGCGACCTGCACGGTGATCGGCTGTGGAACTTTGTACAGTTCAGCTCTGAACAACCGCGTGGACTCGTTCGGACTCGGCATCCGCGGCAAGGTACGCAACAAACTCGAACTGGGCGGCGACCTCATGGTCGCCAACGACCAGAGTAGTCATGCCATGACCGGCACGCTGACCACTCCCGCTGCGCCTGATATCACGACCGAGCTGATCAGCCTCTCGGTGTTCGGCATCTACCCGGTGGCGAAGAGTTCCAGCGTGCGCGTAGATTACATGCTCGACCAGCGCAAGACCGATGACTGGAACTGGACCGGATGGACATACGCAACCGATAGCGGCACGGTAGATCAGCACGCCAAGGAACTCACCCATTTCCTGGGCATGACTTACCGCTACGATTTCTGATCCACATCGAGAGTGGTGACAAATTTGCCAGCGAAACGAAAGCAGCGCAGAATGTTTTTCAACAGCATGAACCAACTGTGATGACCAGAGGAAACGTCGAATGAGCAGCAACGGCAAAATCGCGAATCTGAAGATCTGGGTCAAGATGGTGTGCGCCATCGGCGGCATGCTGCTGCTCGGGCTGGCGCTGATGGTGGGCTGGGCTTCGTATCAGCAGCGCAACATGGCGACGAACCTGGCACGCAACCTCGCCGCCAGCGTACACGAAACCACCATGGCCAACCTGCTGTTCATGAAGGTCACCAAGACCATCAAGAAGCGCGCCATCCTCTACGATCAGGTGCAGAAATCGGATGCGGTGCGCGAGCTGCACGTCATCCGCGGCGAACCGGTGATCCACGAGATGGGCGATGGCGACGAGAGCGCCATGCATCCGGATGGACTGGAACAGCGCGTCCTGAAGGAAGGCCAGCCGGTGTTTGAAGAACAGGACGATCCCAAGGAAGGGCACATCCTGCGCGCGGTGTTCCCCGCCACTGCCTTCAAGAACTACCTCGGCCGCGACTGCATGGAATGCCACCTGGAAGCCAAGGAAGGCATGATCCTCGGCGCAGTCTCGATGAAGATACGTCTCGAGACCGTGGACAGCTCGGTTCAGCAAGCCCAGATCGCGCTCACCCTCGCCGCCCTTATCATCACGCTGCCGCTGCTGGGATTCATCTACTACTTCGTGCGGCGCACCGTGTCGAAACCGCTCATGTCCATGACCAGCCAGCTGGAGACCATCTCCCATGGCGAGGGAGACCTGACCCAGCGCCTGCCCGTAGCCGGACACGATGAGATCGGTCTGGCCTCGGAAGCCTTCAACCACATGATGGACAAGTTGCAGCGGCTGATCGCAAGCATCAACCTGACGGCCGCCAAGGTGGGCGAAGCGGCCCGCGACCTGCAGAAGACCAGTGAACACATCTCCACCAGCTCGATCGAGCAAATGGACAAATCCATGTCCACTGCGAGCGCGATAGAGCAAATGACCAACAGCATCGCAAGCGTCGCCGACGCGTGCGGCACCGTCGAAAGCCTTTCGTGCGATAGCCGCCAACATACCGAGGCCGGAGCCAAAACCCTGACGGAATTGCAGGCCAGCCTGCAACAAGTGGCGCAGTCCGTTTCCGAGATCGCTTCGACCGTGGCGACCTTCGTCGTGAAGACCGCATCCATCTCCAAGATCACCCAGCAGGTGAAGGATATCGCCGACCAGACCAACCTGCTGGCGCTCAATGCCGCCATCGAGGCGGCCCGTGCCGGCGAACAGGGACGCGGCTTCGCCGTGGTCGCCGACGAAGTGCGCAAGCTGGCGGAAAAATCGGCCAAGTCGGCGAGCGAGATCAATACCATCACCCAGGCGCTGGATGCGGAATCCGGCCAGGTCAACGGCGCCGTCGACCACGGCACCGAAGTGCTCAAAGTCAGCCTGGAAACCATGGCCAATGTGGCAAACATCCTGACGAATGCCTCCAAGTCGGTCATCGAGTGTGCCGAAGGCATGGGTGGCATCCGCACCGCCACCACCGAGCAGAACGCCACCAGCACGATGGTCGCCAACACGGTGGAATCCATCGCTGGCCTGGCCCGTGAAAACACCGCTGCCATCAAGGAGATGACCGAGGCCACGCGCCAGCTGAACAGCCTCGCCAGCAGCCTGCAAGCTGAAATGTCGAAATTCAAGGTATAGCAACATGGATGACACCCCGGCTTCCGGCTTCCTTGAAATCCCGGAACGGCGCAAGCGCAAGGAAACCATCATCAAGGTGTGGGACTTGTTCGTGCGAATGAGCCACTGGATGACGGTGATTTTCTTCGCCATCATCTACCTGAAATACCGCAAGTTCCCGATCCATGCCTATGCCGGCGAGCTGATGATGGTGCTGATGGTGATACGTCTGGCATGGGGCTTCTTAGGCAGCAAGGCGGCGCGCTTCAGCTCGTTCTGGTACAGCCCGAAGCAGTTGTTCGAGTACACCATTCAGATGCTCAGGGGTCGCGCATGTTATTACGCCAGCCATAACCCCATGGGCTCATGGATGGCGCTTACCCTGATAAGCCTGATGCTGGTCAACGGCTCGCTGGGACTCTTGCTCTACAGTTCCGGGCAGCAACTCGGCCCCTTCGGCGAGATGGTGCCGGCGAACTGGGAGGATATTCTCAAGTTGCTGCACAAGTCGCTTGGTCACCTCACCGCCGCTTTCGTCGCCCTGCACATCGTCGGCGTGGCATGGGCCGCGCGCGCGCACCGCGAGAACTACGTGCTGGCGATGATCACCGGCCATAAACGGGTTCCGCGCAACGCCGAACCGTCCGAGATCGCGGATTACCCGGTCTATCCGGACGAAAAGATCCCCGTCAGGCTGCGTCCCGCCGAGCGATGGTTCAATTACCGCCATCCCTTCATGGGCACGATCTTGCTGTTGATCGGTGTGATTCTGGTCGTGAGCGAAATCACCGAGGTGGCCATGAACATCAACAAGTACCTCGTTGCCTACTGATCCCTCTTTGCCAGCATCCCGGAAAGCCGGAACACCCCTCTTCCGCCGCATTGCGGCCTTCCTGCTCGCCGCCGCATCCCTGTTGTCCGGCACGGCCAACTGCGCGCCATTCAGCTTCCACACATTGCCCTATCCGTTCACCGACGATCAGGGAAAGACGCTACATCTCTCCGATTGGCGCAGCAGGCCGCTCATCCTCACCATGGAATACAGCGAATGCCGTTTCATGTGCAGCGTCACCTTCACGCAACTGAAGGATATCCAGGCGGCAGCCGATGAAAAGAAGATAGCCATCGATTTCGTCGTGATCAGCCTGGATCCGAAGAACGACACGCCCGCCGCCTGGCGCGAATACCGGGTCAGGCGCGGCGTGGAGCGGGACAACTGGCATCTGCTCACCGGCAGCGAGGCCGCCATGGCGGAAGTCGCCGCCCGGCTCGGTATCCGCTACTGGTACATGGGCGAGCACCTGTTGCACGATTTCAAGGTCGTGCGCCTGAACGCGGCCGGCGAGATCGAGAAATCGCTCACGGTCTATGGCAAGGATCCGGCCTGGCTGCTGCTTCCGGCGGGGCAATCCGCCGATTAACCCCTCCCCGCAGGGCCTTATCGGGGTTTCCCGGCCTGCGCCACCGCAACAGCGGATCGCGTTCTCCGCTAAAATACGTTCCTCGCGCAATGCGAAACCGCAACCCGAATCCCGAACGAACCGACCATAATGAATCTCGTCATCCAGGCCACGCACCCCATTGCCGCCGCGCATCTCGACCACCTCGCCAGCCTGGCGGGCAGCGGCCGCTGCGAACAGATCGGCGAACATGCCTACCGCCTGCCCGGAGCGCAGCCGCATCCCGCAATCGCACCCTTTTGCCTCGAAAACGAGCTCGATTACGGCCTGGTGCCGCGCGACCGCCGCATCGCCGATTTCGGCCTGCTGGTGATGGACATGGATTCCACGCTCATCAACATAGAATGTATCGACGAGATCGCCGACATGCAGGGGCTCAAGCCGCAGGTATCTGCGGTCACCGAGGCGGCGATGCGCGGCGAGATCGACTTTGCCGAAAGCCTGCGCCGCCGCGTGGCCCTGCTCGAAGGGCTGGACGAGGGTGCCTTGCAGCGCGTCCATGACGAGCGCCTGAAACTCAATCCCGGCGCCGAGGCCATGCTCGCCGCGCTGAAGCGGCACGGCATCCGGACGCTGCTGGTCTCCGGCGGCTTCATGTTCTTCACCGAGCGCCTGAAAGCGCGGCTCGGTCTCGATTTCGCCCACGCCAACACGCTGGAGATCGCCGGCGGCAAGCTCACCGGCAAGGTGCTGGGCAAGATACTCGACGGACAGGGCAAGGCCGACTGGCTGGTGAAGACCCGCGAAGAACTGGCGCTGGCGCCGCAACAGGTGATCGCCATGGGCGACGGCGCGAACGACCTGAAGATGATGGCGCAGGCGGGCATCAGCATCGCCTATCACGCCAAGCCGGTGGTACGCGAGCAGGCCAGCTATGCGCTGAACTTCACCGGGCTGGACGGCCTGGTCAACCTGCTCGGGGGCCAGTAGCGATCATGGACAACCGGATACGCCAACTGCTCGACCAGATCGCCGCCCTGGAAGGCGAACTGGACGCCGCCGTCGAGGCGCAGGAAGAACGCCTGCGCTACCGCATCGAAGACCAGCGCGTGATATTCGAGCGCGCCATCCACGATGCACACCGGCGCGTCAGGCTGGGGGTGTTCCGCTGGTTCCTCACCGTGCGCCCGCAGAACTACCTCACCATGCCCATCATCTATAGCGCGGCTATCCCGCTGCTGCTGCTCGATCTGTTCATCAGCCTCTACCAGACGACCTGTTTCCCGGTCTACCGCATCGCCAAAGCGAAGCGCGCCGACTACATCGTGTTCGACCACCAGTTGCTGGCCTACCTGAACATCATCGAAAAGGCGCACTGCCTGTACTGCTCGTATGCGGTCGGCCTGCTGGCCTACGCCCAGGAGATCACGGCGCGCACCGAGCAGTATTTCTGCCCGATCAAGCACGCGCGCAAGATGCGCGGCCCGCATTCCCGCTACCAGCGCTTTCTGGATTATGGCGACGCGGACGATTTTCACGGCAAGCTCGAAAGATTCCGTACCGAGCTTGCCGATGAGTTGAGCAATGACAGCAACAAAACGCTTTTGAAGGAGCAACCGTAATGACGCAGGAAATCAGCACCGAAGTATTGTTGGAAAAATACGCCGAACCCGGCGAGACCTCGATCGGGGACGTGCGCCGCCGCGTGGCGCGCGGCCTGGCGCAGGCCGAAAAAGACGAACAGCGCGCGCATTGGGAAGAGACATTCTTCCAGGCGCAGGAGAGCGGCTTCGTGCCCGCCGGGCGCATCAACTCGGCGGCCGGCCTGAAGATACAAGCGACGCTGATCAACTGTTTCGTGCAGCCGGTGGGCGATGCGATCTCCGGCATCAGCGACGGCAAACCCGGCATCTACGACGCCCTGCAGCAGGCGGCGGAGACCATGCGGCGCGGCGGCGGCGTCGGCTATGACTTCTCCGCCATCCGCCCCGAGGGCGCGATGGTCAAGGGCACCAACTCGCGCGCCAGCGGCCCGATCTCCTACATGCGCGTGTTCGACCGCTCCTGCGAGACCGTCGAATCCGCCGGCGCGCGGCGCGGCGCGCAGATGGGCGTGCTGCGCTGCGACCATCCCGACATCGAGCGTTTCATCCACGCCAAGGACACGGGCGACCTGCGCAACTTCAACATCTCTGTGGGCGTCACCGACGCGCTGATGGTCGCGGTGGAGAACGATCAGGAATTCGAGCTGGTACACCGCGCGGAACCCGCCGCCGCGCTCAGGGAACAGGGCGCGGCACAACGCGCCGACGGCAAGTGGGTGTATCGCAAGGTGCAAGCGCGCGACCTGTGGAAGCAGATCATGGAAAGCACCTACGACCACGCCGAGCCGGGCGTGCTGTTCATCGACCTGATGAACCGCGACAACAACCTCTCCTACATCGAAGTGATCGAGGCGACCAACCCGTGCGTCACCGCAGACACCTGGGTGATGACAGACACGGGCGCACGCCAGGTGCGCGAGCTGATCGGTAAGCCTTTCGCCGCGCTGGTCGATGGCAAGTGCTACCCGACCGAATCACAAGGCTTCTTCTTCACCGGCACCAAGCCAGTGCTGCGCCTCACTACCGCCGAAGGGCATACGCTGCGCCTGACCGCCGACCATAAGGTACTGCGCGTTTCCCGCATGACGCGTCACACGCGCGAAACGGAGTGGATCAACGCAGGCGAATTGCGCGCCGACGACCTGATCGTACTGCACGATCACCGCGCCATGCGGCAATGGGCGGGCGCGCGCACTGAAGCGGAAGGCTACCTGATCGGCTTGCTGATCGGCGACGGCACGCTCAAGAACGACAAAGCGGTGCTGAGCGTTTGGGACATGGCGGCATTGAAGGTCGCCAACGGCGCGGACATGCCCCCCTCCGCCGGCGCTGCCGCTGTCATGCGCGCTGCCGAACAAGCGGCGCGCTCGTTGCCGCATCGTTCCGATTTCAACGGCTGGCAGACGCCCATCCAAGGCCGTGGCGAATATCGTCTGGCGACAGGCGCGCTGCGCACACTGGCGCTCGAACTGGGGCTGACACCCGGCAACAAGCGCTTCACTGCGGCGCTGGAAACCGGCTCGTCCGATTTCTATCGCGGCGTATTGCGCGGCATGTTCGATGCCGACGGCTCGGTGCAGGGTTCGCAGGAGAAGGGCGTCAGCATCCGTTTGACGCAGATCGACCTCGGCAACCTGAAAGCCGTGCAGCGCATGCTGCAACGCCTCGGCATCGTCTCCACTATTTATCAGAACCGCCGTCCCGAAGGCATGAAGCTCCTGCCGGACGGCAAAGGCGGCACAAAGGAATATGCCTGCCAGGCACTGCATGAACTCATCATCAGCGGAGAGAACATCGGGCGTTATGCCGAGCTGATCGGCTTTGCCGACAGCGACAAGATGGGCAGGCTGGAAACGGCGCTGGCGAATTACCAGCGCAAGCCGAACGCGGAGCGCTTCGTCGCCACCGTGCAATCTCTGGAAGCCGATGGTACGGAAGACGTGTACGACGTGACCGTGGCCGAAGTGCATGCCTTCGATGCCAACGGTTTATATGTCCACAACTGCGCCGAGCAGCCCCTGCCCTCCTACGGCTGCTGCTGCCTCGGCTCGATCAACCTGGCGCGCATGGTGAAGAACCCGTTCTCGGTGCATGCCGGTTTCGACTACGAATCATTCAAGCAGGTGGTGCGCGTCGCGGTGCGCATGCTCGACAACGTGCTGGACGTGACGGCCTGGCCGCTGCCGGAACAGCAGCAGGAAGCGCAGAACAAGCGCCGCATCGGCCTCGGCTTCACCGGGCTGGGCGATGCGCTGGTGATGCTGGGACTGCGCTACAACACCGACGAGGCGCGCGCTTTCGCCGCCGACATCACGCGCATCATGCGCGACGAGTCCTATCTCACCTCGATCGATCTCGCCGTCGAGCGCGGCGCGTTCCCGCTGCTGGATGCCGAACAATATCTCGCCGCACCGCGCTTCGCCTCGCGCCTGCCGGACGAGATCAAGGACAAGATACGCAAGCACGGCATCCGCAACAGCCACCTGCTGTCCATCGCGCCCACCGGCACCATCTCGCTGGCCTTCGCCGACAACGCCTCCAACGGCATCGAGCCGCCGTTCTCGTGGTTCTACACGCGCAAGAAGCGCATGCCGGACGGCACCACCAAAGACTACTCGGTGGAAGACCACGCTTGGCGCGTGTACAAGCAACAGGGCGGCGACGTGAACAAACTGCCGCCCGCCTTCGTCACCGCGCTGGAGATCAGCGCCCTCGACCACATGAAGATGGTCGCCGCCGTCGCGCCCTGCATCGACACCTCGATCAGCAAGACGGTGAACGTGCCCGCCGACTATCCCTACGAGAACTTCAAGGATCTCTACCACGAGGCCTGGAAAGCCGGGCTGAAAGGCCTGGCGACCTACCGCCCCAACAGCGTGCTGGGCTCGGTGCTGTCGGTCACGCCTGAGAAAAAGGAAGAGCAGCCGCAGGATCTGGTGTTCGACCAGGACCGGCGCATCGTGCTGGAAGACACGCCCAACCCGGCGCTGGCCTCGCTACGCTGGCCGGGTCGCCCCGCGTTGCCCGCAGGCAGCGAGGGCTGGGTGTCGCAGGTGGTCAAGCACCCGCTCGGCAGCTTCGTGGTGTTCATCTCGCACACCGCCAACGGCTGCAACCACCCGTTCGAAGTCTGGGTGAACGGCTCGGAACAGCCGCGCGGCCTCGGCGCGCTGGCCAAGTCGCTGTCGATGGACATGCGCGCGCGCGACCCGGTGTGGCTGCGCATGAAGGTCGAGATGCTGATGAAGACCGCGGGCGACGACGCCTTCGACATGCCGATGCCGCCGGACGGCGAAGTGAAACGCATGCCCAGCCTGGTCGCCGCGTTCGCGTACCTGATCCGCTTCCGCCTCGAACAGCTCGGCGCGCTGGAGATCGGCGATGGCGCGACCACCCCGGTAATGGATGCGCTGTTCGCCAAGAAAGAACCCAAGACCGGCACCGACGGCACCATGAGCTGGACCGTGGATGTCGCCAACGCCGGCACCGGCGACGACTTCGTGCTGGGACTGAAGGAACTGGTGCTGCCGGACGGACAGCGCCGCCCTTACTCGATGTGGCTGTCCGGCGTGTATCCGCGTTCGCTCGACGGCCTGTGCAAGGTGCTGAGTCTGGACATGCGCGTGATCGACCCGGCGTGGATCGGCATGAAGCTGCGCAAGCTGCTGAACTTCGGCGAACCGCTGGGCGACTTCATGGCGCGCGTGCCGGGCGGCGCCAAGATGGAAAGCTACCCCTCGACCGTCTCGTATGTCGCCAAGCTCATCATCCACCGCTACGCCATGCTCGGCATTCTCGACGAGCACGGCTACCCGGTGCAGCAGATGGGCGTGATGGAAGTCCCGGCAGCGAAGAACAAGTCATCCGGCATCAAACCCATCGTCGGCAAGGTGTGCAAGGAATGCGGCAACGCCACGCTGATCAAAAAGGACGGCTGCGAGTTCTGCACCAGTTGCGGCGCGATCGGAGCGTGCGGCTGACGCGGAATCATCAAACCAATTTAACTGCTTATCACCATGAACAACCGGAAACGCAAGCAGAACTCGAACTATGTGATCACCCGGGAAAACGGGGTCTATATCGCGAGTTGCCCCGATCTTGATTTGGAATGTCGCGGCGCGACCGAACAGGAAGCCGTCGAGAACCTGCAAGAAGCGCTGGCGCTTTACTTCGAGGATCTGCCGGGGCCTGCCGACGGCTAACCCGGCCAGCCTCTACTCGCCCTGCACCGTCACCACGACGCGGCGGCTACCGCCATGGTCGCGGTGTTCGCACAGCCAGATGCCCTGCCAGGTGCCCAGCGCCGGGCGACCGTCGCGGACAGGGATGTTCAGACTGCTGCCCAGCAGGCTGGCCTTGATGTGCGCGGGCAGGTCGTCCGAGCCTTCGTCCTGATGCCGATAGTAAGGCTCGTCTTCCGGCACCGCACGGTTGAACCAATTCTCGAAATCCTGCCGCACCGTCTGATCGGCGTTCTCGTTCAGCGTCAGCGAGGCGGAAGTGTGCAGGATAAACACGTTCATCATGCCAATCTTGAAATCGCGCAGCTCCGGCAGCTCGCGCAACAACTCATCGGTGATCAGGTGGAAGCCGCGCGGCTTCGCTTGCAGGCGTATCTCTTTTTGCAGCCACATGACGATGCCCCGCGCTCAGCGCCTTTCCTCTATCCGTGATTCATCCACACGGATCACTTCGCCCTCGATCACCTCGCCCTTGAACGCTTCACCGGCAAAGGCTTCACTGCGCATCGTCGCGCCGGGAGGAGGCGTGAAGCCCCGCATTAGCTTGCGCAGCTCGCGCGTCTTCCACCACAGATAAGCGCCGCCGAACACGACAACGACCAGAATGACCGCCAGCAACACCACCGAGAACATGATCGCCACAACAGCCAGCGCAACCATCGCGATGAGCGCCACTATTTTGCGCAACAGGCTGGGAGGCCGACTCGGGGCAGTAGAGATGAATTTGATTTGCATGGCGCAAGTTTAGACGATTCTCGCAGAGAATATGCGGTCGGGTGTACCCCGTTCGCCCTGGGCTTGTCGCATCCTGAGTTTCTGCCAACCACTCGCCGTTTAACTCAGACAATCCAACAGGCCGGAATCCAGTCCCGTAGGTCGGGTTAGGCGCGTTCTTTGCGCCGTAACCCGACGGCAAATTGTCGGGTTACGCTACGCTAACCCGACCTACAGGCTTGCGTGGAAATTTGTTAATCAACTGGATTCCGGCCTTTGCCGGAATGACCAAAACCCCAACTAAACCAAGCAACAACCCCGCTACAATTCGGCATGGACTTACTCTACGACATGCCGCTGTTCCGCCCGCCCTCCGAGGGCGACAACCTCATCATCCAGGCCACGCTGGGCTGCAGCTTCAACCAGTGCAGCTTCTGCGCCATGTATCGCAGCAAGCACTATGTCGAACGCCCGCTGGCCGACGTGATCGCCGACATCCGCACTGCCGCCGCCGATTGGCCGGATGCGCAGCGCGTGTTCCTGGCCGATGGCGATGCGCTGGCACTGCCCACCGAACACCTGATCGCCATCCTGCGCGAACTGGCCGCGACCTTTCCGCGCCTCACGCGCGTCTCCTGCTATGCCACGCCCGGCAACATCACGCACAAGAGTGCAGAAGAACTGGCTCTGTTGCGCGAGCACAAACTCACCCTGCTCTACTTCGGCATCGAATCCGGCTCCGACCTCATCCTGAAAAAGATCACCAAGGGCGCCACGCAACGGCGCATCGCCGAAGTGCTGCACAAGGCGCACGACTGCGGCATGAAAGTCTCCGCCACCGTCATCCTCGGCCTCGGCGGCATCACGCACAGCAACGAACACATAGCCGGCACTATCGCCCTGCTCAACAGCGCGCCCGTCACCTACCTCTCCACGCTGCAACTGACTCTGGACGAAAGCATCGCCGAAGAATTCCAGCGCAAATATGGCGAGCCGTTCGAGATGCCGGACGACCTCGCGATATTGAAGGAACAGGAACAACTCATCAGCGGCCTCAACCCGCCGCAGCCGGTCATCTTCCGCTCCAACCACGCCTCCAATGCGCTGGCGCTCGCCGGGAATCTGCCCAAGGACAAAGAGAAACTGTTGCTGCAACTGCGGGAGGCGATAGCCGGGCAGCGGCGGCTGCGACCGGTTTACATGCGCGGACTTTGAGGCTGAAGACCAAGCCGAAGCCGCCCTCGTTAATCTCCTTACTTGCCGCATTGACACACCCCGCCCTGCTCACATAAAGTCCGATCTTCTTGCAGATTTGCCAAACGCACACCACGCCGCACGAACGGCGCGAGGCGCGAGGCTCAAGGCAAATACCCCCAGATCAGGAGCTGGCGCAAGACAAAACCCGCACAGCGGGTTGCCAGCATATGAACCGAGGGGACGCACTGAGCATGATCACATCAGTTGCACAGATCGAATCGAGGATGTTTTTCATCCATGGGCAAAAGGTCATGCTGGACGAGCATCTTGCCGCACTGTACGGCGTGGAAACTAAAGTGTTACTCCAAGCGGTAAAGCGCAACCTCGAACGATTCCCCGAAGATTTCATGTTCCAACTGGATGCCACGGAATGGCAAACTTTGAGGTCACAAATTGTGACCTCAAACGAAAAGCCCGCCGGACGCGGAGGCCGCCGATACGCCCCCTACGCCTTCACCGAACAGGGCGTCGCCATGCTTTCCAGCGTCCTCCACAGCGAGCGCGCCATTCAGGTCAACATCGAAATCATGCGGGCCTTTGTGCGCCTGCGGCAGATGTTGTCCAGCAATGCCGAACTCGCACGCAAGCTCAACGCACTGGAAAAGAAATACGACGTGCGCTTCAAGGCAGTCTTCGAGGCCATCCATGAATTAATGACCCCGCCTGAATCCAAAAAGAAACGCCCCATCGGCTTTGCGCCTTGGGAAAAGAAATGACCCAGCCAGCCACCAAAGCTTGCGCTGGCCTGGCTGGAAGAGACACTGCCTACGCTGAAGAGGCCGCTGACTTCGGATGCGTGGTTGGGGGTGAGGGAGAAGAGGTGAGCAGAATGCGCAGCCAAAAAATCCGCTTGCGCCCTTATCTAACTACTTATATATTGAACACATGAAGCCGCTCAAATTCACCGGCTCCAGCGAAGACGATCTGGCTGCATTCCCCAAAGAAGCCAAAGGACTGGCAGGGAACGAGCTTTGGCAAGTCCAGCTTGGACTGATGCCTTCTGACTGGAAGCCCATGCTGAACGTCGGCGCAAGCGCTTATGAGATTCGCATCCATGTATTGGGCGAATGGCGCGTGATCTATGTGGCGAAATTCGCCGATGCAATTTACGTGCTGCATGCCTTTCAGAAAAAGACGCAACAGACGCGCAAGGAAGACATCGCGCTGGCAGCCGCCCGCTACAAGCAACTCAAGGAGAGTACCAAATGAAAAAAGAAAAACTCAAAATCACAGAATCCTGCGGCAACGTATTTCTCGACCTCGGCTTCTCGCCGGAAGAAGCCACCATCCTCGCCATGCGCTCTCAATTGATGGGAGAGTTGCGCATCAAAATCCGCGACATGGAATGGACACAGGCAGAAGCCGCGCAAGTACTCGGCATTTCGCAATCGCGCGTCTCCGACCTGATCCGCGGCAAGTTCGAGAAATTCAGTCTGGACATGCTGATTACGCTGGCGACCAGAGCGGGAAAGAAAGTTGAATTGAAGATGGCGGCTTGAGCAATCAATTGCGATGCTGACCCCATATCACTCCGAAACAGACAAGACTGAGTCCTTTTGCTCTGAGTGCTTCACCGCACGAGAGTTAGTAGAAACCGTAACTACTAAGGGGGCCGTTATAAGTGAGTGCAGGATCTGTCACGCCACGAATGTGCCATCTCTATCGGCTCATGACCCTCTGCTGAAACGAATATTTCGCGCTCTCATACGTGTTCACTTTTCCGAGTGGAATTACAACCATCACTTAGGGGGCGATGACCTTTCATCTCTGCTGTTTGGTAAGTGACCTGCTCCCCCTAGACCGTACCAGCTAGAAGTTAGTAAAGTCCGCTTTTGAAGAGAG
>MGWS01000013.1 GCA_001801105.1 Gallionellales bacterium GWA2_60_18 | reverse complement strand
AAGGAAGCAAACGCATTGCGCATGCATTACTGGCAGCGCTATGGCGCGACATTGAGCGGCCTGATACGCCATCACGGCACCGACCCGGAACACTTTCTGTGGCATACCCACCAGTTCCAGAAGCTGGACAGGATGGTGTTGCGCGAGCCGCGCCTGCGCCATGTGCTGAAGGCATTGCCGGGCAGGAAAGTGGTATTTTCCAATGCGCCGCAACGCTATGCGCAAGCAGTGCTGAAACTGCTGCGCGTGGCGGATCTATTCGACGATGTGATGGCGGTGGAGCAGACACGCTACCGTCCCAAGCCGGACAGTTTCGGCTTTCTGTGTCTGTTGCGGAAGCACCGTGTTGCGGCGGCGCAATGTGTGATGGTCGAAGACAGCCTGGAAAATCTGCAAACGGCAAAGCGGCTGGGGATGCGCACGGTATGGGTGAATGCCGGAAATAAAAGCGCGCCGTGCGTGGATGTGAAGATTCGTGATGTGATGCAATTGCCGGGCGCGCTGCATCGGTTGAGCTAACCTGCATCATTCGTGCAATTCGTTTGCGGATACAGCCCTGCCCGTCAGGTATTTTGTGTCAAGATCTATTCGTGAAGCACGGCACTAAGCTTGATGCCCCAGAAGCAGATATGCACCGGCTTACGCATGGCATCACCCAGCTCCGCAGATCGAACTATGTCCGACAGCTACTGATTGAATACCGGCTCCGCACCCTTCGGGAACAACACCCACATCTGCCCGCTCTGTTTCATGCGCCCCGCCTGAACACCCGCCTGCTCGCCGAAGCCCCAGAAAAAATCGGCGCGCACCGCGCCTTTGATCGCCCCGCCGGTATCCTGTGCCAGCATCAGCCGGTTCAACGGTTCGGCGGTATTCGGGTAGGTGGTCGCGAGGAACACCGGCGCGCCGAGCGGGATGGTGCGCGGATCGACCGCGATGCTGTATGCCTCGGTCAGCGGCACGCCCAATGCGCCGAGCGGCGCGGACAATCCATTCGGCAATTCGCGGAAGAACACATAGCTGGGGTTTTGCGCCAGCAGCGCAGAGAGTTTTTCCGGATGCTGTTCCGCCCAGCTCTTGATGCCTTGCATCGAAGCTTCCTCGATTTTGAGTTCGCCCGATTCGACCAGCTTCTTGCCGATGGAAATATAAGGATGCCCGTTCTGCTCGGCGTAACCGACTTTCACCAGGCTGCCATCCGGCAATTCGATGCGCCCGGAGCCCTGGATTTGCAGAAAGAACAGATCGACCGCATTTTCCACCCAGAATAATTCGCGCCCTTGCAGCACTGCCTTCCCGTTGTCGATCTCGGCACGGTTGTAATAAGGCACGATGCGCCTGCCTTGCAACCGTCCGCGCAAACGCAGGTCTTTCAGTTGCGGATACACTTCGCCCAGATCGATGGTCAGCAAATCCTCCGGCGCGGCATACAGCGGATAACGGAAACGCGCCGTCCTGGTGCGGCTTCCGGTCAGCTTCGGTTCGTAGTAACCGGTGATCAGCCCTTGCGATGAGCCATCCGGGTTGAACACCTGATAGGGAGCAAAACCTTCCTCGAAAAACGCGCGCAATGCGGCGTTGTCCGGTTGCGCCAACTCATTGGTGCGCGTGCATACCGCTTGCCAGCCCGGCTTGCTTTTCAATGCGCGGCAGCTTTGCACAAAAGCAGTCCAGGCCGGCTGCAAATCTGTCGTTTGCCAATCCGGCAGCATCTCCCATTTGCTTGCCGCAAAAGGCGCGACAGGCAACGAGACAGGAGGGGCAACAGTCGGAGGAGGCACGGCGGGCGGCTTGGGCGGCGCGACACAGGATGCAAGAAAGACCAGCAGCAGGGGCGCGGCGCCGCGCATCCCTACCCTATACCATGCGTCGGAAAAATATCTAATGCAAGACACGCGGCACACTCAGCACGAATTGCGGGATCTCGATATCGAACTCCGTGCCGTCCACGGCTTGCATCTGATAGCTGCCGCGCATCGTGCCGACCTGTGTGGCCAGCACCGTGCCGCTGGTATATTCGAAGCTCTGGTTCGGGCCAAGCGATGGCTGCTCGCCCACCACACCCTGCCCGCGCACCTCCTGAACATGGTGGTTGGCATCGGTGATAATCCAGTGGCGGCTGATGAGCTTGGCGGTGTTGCTGCCAAGATTGGTGATATTGATGGTGTAGGAAAACACAAAACGGTTGCCCAGTTCGTCGGACTGATCCGGCAGGTAATGTACCTGCGTCCGTATCATGAAGCCGTGTTGATCGCTTTTTTCCATGAATGGCATTTGAACTGATTTTTTACCGGCTCGCAAGGTGAAATGCAGTAGGTATGAAGAATCAACCCACAAAAAGCAGTTGTCCGCAGATTACACAGATTTGCGCAGATTAAGCCTGTTTTTTTGAACTGGCTTTAAATCTGTATCATCTGCGTCATCTGCGGAAAAGGCTTTAACGCACCGCCAGCAACTCCACATCGAACACCAGCGTCGCATTCGGTGGAATCACCCCGCCCGCGCCGCGCGCGCCGTAGCCGAGGTCGGAAGGAATGACCAGCGTGCGTTGCCCGCCAACCTTCATGCCCTCCACACCCTGATCCCAGCCCTTGATCACATGCCCCGCGCCGAGTGGGAAATCGAACGGTTCGGCACGGTCGTGCGAGCTGTCGAATTTGGCGCCCTTCTGGTCGGGTGCGGCTTCGTCGTGCAGCCAGCCGGTGTAATGCACCAGCACCAGCTTGCCGGCGGTAGCCTCTGCGCCTTCGCCCAGTTTGTTGTCAGTTTTAATCAGTTCGGTCATGTTGCATGTTTCCTTCTATGTTGTGGCCTGTTCGGAGCAAGCCGTGGTTGAAAATGCCGGCCGATAACAGTACGGCCAGCGGTAAAAAAGTGATGCGTTTCATCTTGTCTTTTGTAGGGTGGGCAACTTTGCCCACCATCAAACTAAAAACTGGCATACGCTTTAACTACACTTTGCCCAAGAACTCGAGCTATAGAAAGGTAAAGAAATTGTTTGGGTTAAGTAGTTAAAAATTCACTCATAAGTCATTGCTCTTTACCAGAAAAATCTCATCAAACATATACGGGTGATATCGAGTAATCGAACCGAGATAGAGCATCACCATATAAATAATTGATTCTTGGCTATACCGTCCAGTGGTTGAATTTGATAGGTACTTTGTATAAACGTCGAAGACGGCTTTGAGAAAAGTGGGAAGCCATATTTCATTTCCATCTCTGTCATCTTGACTCCCTAACAATAAATCCTAGTAACCCAGCACCTGCGCCAGCCACCGCTCCTCCTCTTCCAAACTCCAGCCCTTGCGCCGCGCGTAATCTGCCACCTGATCTCTGTCCACCTTGCCGGTGGCGAAAACTGGGATAAACAAGCCGGTTATTGGGTGTTTTTGAGTTGCACTGCCAACTTTTCCAATCGCTGATCGAGTGTCAGTAGCGTGAGTTGGTGCACTTGCGCGGTGGCGGCGATGATGGCGTCCGGCAATTTGCACTGGCTGGTACGGCGCAATTGAATGGCTTGTCGCTCAACGGCCTCGTCAACGAACAAAGTTCGACAGTTTTGCAGAAACTCCAAAATGGCAGCCTCCTCTTCTTTCGCCAGATTTGAGAACCCAAGCAATTCCATCCGGGTAATTTGGCTGACCACAGCCTGGCTAAGTTCCAAATGCTGTGCCTCTGCCAAGGCGACGGCTGCGGATTGTTTTTTTAGCAGGCCGATCACCACATTGGTATCCAGCAGCCATTTAGCGCCATTCATCGCGCATCTTTCGTTGAATCTCTACCGGGTCAGCATTGAAATTGGGAGAATCGCTCAGCCTTCCAACAAAGCTACGCCAATCAGTGTGTTCACTCTGCGCAGGCATTGTCTGTTCAGGTATCACCAGTGTCAGGAGTGCTCGCCGCTCTGCCGATTGCGGCAAGGCTTGCAGCGGATGGATAATTCCTTGGGAATCTATTTCAACCTCAATAGTTTGTAACATGATGGCTCCTTCGGGTTTCTATCTTGGATACGTCAGGAGATAATTCTACTACGTTAATAGCCCAACACCGGCGCCAGCCACCGCTCCGCTTCTTCCAGGCTCCAACCCTTACGCCGCGCGTAGTCCGCCACCTGATCCCTGTCTATCTTGCCGGTGGCGAAATATTGCGCCTGCGGGTGAGAGAAGTAGAAGCCGCTGACTGCCGCAGTCGGAAGCATCGCGTAGCTATCGGTCAGCGTGATGCCTGCGTTGAGCGGCGCTTGTAACAACTCGAATAACGCACCCTTTTCGCTATGCTCTGGACAGGCCGGGTAGCCGGGGGCAGGGCGGATGCCGCGATATTTTTCGGCAATCATGGCATCGTTATCTAGAGCCTCGTCTGCCGCATAGCCCCAGAATTCGCGGCGCACCCGTGCATGCAGCAGTTCGGCGAAGGCTTCAGCGAGGCGATCGGCCAGCGACTTGAGCAGGATGGCGCTGTAGTCGTCGTTGTGCTTTTCGAACTCGGCGACGCGCGCGTCGATGCCGATGCCCGTCGTCACCGCGAACGCGCCGATGTAGTCATTGACCTTGCTTTCCTTCGGTGCGATGAAATCGGCGAGGCAATAGTTCGGAATATCGTCCGGTTTTTTCGTTTGCTGGCGCAGGTTATGCCAGGTTATTGACACTTTTTTGCGCGATTCGTCGGTGTAGATTTCGATGTCGTCGCTATTGACACTGTTCGCCGGGAATAGGCCGAACACCGCGTTTGCGGTGAGCCATTTTTCCTTGATGATCTTTTTCAGCATCGCCTGTGCATCGGCAAACAGCTTGCGCGCCTCTTCGCCCACCGTCTTGTCCTGCAATATCTTCGGGTAGCGCCCGGACAGCTCCCAAGCCTGGAAGAACGGCGACCAGTCGATGTATTCGGCGATCTTGTCGAGCGGGTAGGCTTCGAATTTGTGTACGCCTGTCAGGTAGGGTTTGGGCGGTGTGTAAGGCTCCAACCCCTCCCCAGCCCTCCCCTTGTCATGGGAGGGAGCCACCGCATCTACTCCTCCCCTGACAAGGGGAGGCCGGGAGGGGTTGGGGTTTTTTGCCGCCCAGTTTGTCTTCAGCCCATGTGCCCGCGCCTCTTTCAGCGAGACATACACGGCCTTACTCTTCTTACCTTCATGCTGCTCGCGCGCTTCGGCATAGTCCGCCTTGATGCCCGCGACATATTCGTCGTGCAGCGTGTCGGAGAGCAGGTTGCTGCACACACCCACCGCGCGCGACGCGTCGGTCGCATACACCGTCGCGCCGCTCGGATAATTTGGCGCGATCTTCACCGCAGTGTGCACGCGCGACGTGGTCGCGCCGCCGATCAGCAGCGGAATGGTGAAGCCTTGCCGCTCCATTTCCTTCGCGACATGCGCCATCTCTTCCAGCGATGGCGTGATCAGCCCGGACAGGCCGATGATGTCGGCGTTGTGTTCGCGTGCAGCGTCGAGGATCTGCTGGCAGGGCACCATCACGCCCATGTTGACCACCTCGAAGTTGTTGCACTGCA
>MGWS01000012.1:7724-7878 GCA_001801105.1 Gallionellales bacterium GWA2_60_18 | reverse complement strand
TTCTATTGAATGAAGCTGTCGAGGCGTTGGCGATCAAGCCGGACGGCATTTATGTGGACGGCACGTTCGGGCGCGGCGGGCACAGCGCGCTGATCCTCGAACGGTTGGGCAGTAACGGCAGGCTGATCACGCTGGACAAGGATCCGGCGGCGGT
>MGWS01000012.1:0-7555 GCA_001801105.1 Gallionellales bacterium GWA2_60_18 | reverse complement strand
GAACGGTTTGCTAAGCAGATTGCAAGGGCGGTTGTTGCGGCGCGCGCAGTCGAACCCATCCGCACCACGCGGCAGCTCGTCGAGCTGGTTGGCAAGGCGGTACGTACCCGCGAAGCCGGGCAGAACCCGGCAACGCGCACCTTTCAGGCTATACGGATTTATCTCAACGGGGAGCTCGAAGAGCTTGAGAGGGTGCTCCCGCAATGCGTGACGCATCTCAAGGCTGGCGGGAGGCTGGCGGTGATCAGTTTCCATTCGCTGGAGGATCGCATCGTGAAGCGCTTCATGCGCGACACGGCGGAGGGCGACAAGCTGCCGCGCGGTGTGCCGATCCGCGCCAGCGAAGTGCCGCAGGGAAAATTGCATCTGGTCGGCAAAGCGGTGCGCGCGACTGGGGCGGAAGTGCAGGCCAACCCGCGCGCGCGCAGCGCGGTGCTGCGCGTGGCGGAGCGTAGCGATGTGGCGTAGCGGCGGGAGCGCATTGAATGCGTTACTGCTCGCGGCGGTGGTGATCTGCGCATTGAGCGTGGTCACCTCGCAGCACAAGGCGCGCAAGCTGTATATCGAGTTACAGAAGCAAAAAGAGCAGGCGCAGCAGATGGATGTGGAATGGGGACAGTTGCAACTGGAGCAAAGCACCTGGGCCACGCCGGCGCGGGTGGAGAAGATCGCGGCGCAACAGTTGCAGATGCAGTTGCCCGGCAGCGGGCAAGTTCAATTCATACGGGTAGAGCCTGACGGACATATAGACAAACAACCATGAATTACGCAGCCAGCGCCCATCCAGACATCACGGCAGAATTGCCCGGATGGCGCGCCACCGCGTTATTCGCGCTGTTGCTCGCCGGGCTGTTCGGCCTGTTCGGGCGCGGGGTGTATTTGCAAGTCATGCACGACGACTTTTTGCAGGAAAAAGGCAATGCCCGCTACAGCCGCGTGATCGAAGTTGTCGCGCACCGCGGCATGATCTCCGACCGCAACGGCATCCCCCTCGCGGTCAGCACGCCGGTCGAATCGGTGTGGGCCAGCCCGGCGGATGTGGAAATCGACAGCCGGCAACTGAAACAATTGGCGCAAATACTCGGCCTGGGTGTGACGGAATTGAAAAGCCGCCTGTCCGACACCTCGCGCGATTTCGTCTATCTCAAGCGGCAATTGCCTCCCGATCAGGCTGCGAAGGTGGTGAGCCTGAACCTCCCCGGCGTTTCCCTGCAACGCGAATATCGCCGCTACTACCCGGCCGGCGAAGTGGCCGCGCAGGCGCTGGGTTTCACCGGGCTGGACGACAACGGGCAGGAAGGCCTGGAGTTTGCGTTGCAGGAACGGCTGGCCGGCAAGTCCGGCAGCCAGCGCGTCATCAAGGACCGGCGTGGGCGCATCGTCGAGGATGCCGGCAACCTGCGCGCGCCCAAGCCGGGCAGCGATATCGCGCTGAGCCTGGACAGCAACGTGCAGCATCTCGCCTATCGCGAGCTGGAAAGCGCCGTCAGGCAGCACAAGGCCAAGGCCGGTGCGGTGGTGGTGCTCGACGCGAAGAGCGGCGAAGTGCTGGCGCTCGCCAATTACCCCGCCTATAACCCCAACAATCGCGGCAAGGCCGGCAACCAGGCGATGCGCAACCGCGCCGTTATCGACCTGTTCGAGCCGGGCTCGACGATGAAGCCGTTCACTGTGGCAACTGCGATTGAGCAGGGCAAGGTGCACCCGGAAACCGTCATCAACACCGAGCACGGCGTGCTGACGATAGGCAACAAAAAGATTCGCGATACGCATCCGGAATCGATGCTGACCGTGGCGCAGATCATCCAGAAGTCCAGTAATGTCGGCGCGGCCAAGATCGCGTTGTCGCTCGAGGCGCAGACCCTGTGGCAGAGCCTGGCAGACAGCGGTTTCGGCGCGCAGACCGGCAGCAATTTCCCCGGTGAGGCGGCGGGCAGATTGCGCGATGCGAGGACCTGGCGCCCCATCGAGCAGGCCACCCTGTCCTACGGGCACGGCATGTCGGTGAACCTGCTGCAACTGGCGCGCGCCTATACCGTGTTCGCCAACAGCGGCGAATTGAAGCCCATATCGCTGCTGAAGCTGGATGCGCCCGCGACCGGAAGAAAAGTGTTTTCCGACGCCACAGCCCACGCGTTGCGCGACATGCTGGAACTGGTGGCACAACCCGGCGGCACGGCGCCGCTGGCGCAGGTGGCGGGTTACCGCGTGGCGGGCAAGACCGGCACAGCGCACAAGCTGGAAAACGGTCGCTACATCGACCGCTATGTCGCCTCGTTTGCCGGCTTTGCGCCGGTCTCGAATCCGCGCCTGATCGTGGCGGTGATGATCGACGAGCCGGACAACGGCCAATACTACGGCGGGCTGGTTGCCGCGCCGGTGTTCAGCAAGGTAACGGAGGCCGCGCTGCACGCGCTCAATGTGCCGAACGATGCACCGCTGGACAATGTCATCGCACCGCCGGAAGAAATCATCAAGGAGGAAGTGTGATGTTCCCCCTTGAGCAGTTAAAAGAACTGAACGTGAAAATCACGCACCTCGTGACCGACAGCCGCACGGTGCGGCCGGGCGATACCTTCGTCGCCTATCCGGGCGAGAAGACCGACGGGCGGCAATTCATCGCGCAGGCGATCGCGCAGGGCGCGAATGCGGTGATCTGGGAAGCGCAGCATTTCGCCTGGAACGAGGCATGGCAAGTACCCAATCTCGCGGTGAGCGACCTGCGCCACAAGGCGGGCTGGCTCGCGGACGCGGTGTGCGGCGTGCCTTCGGAGAAGCTGTGGCTGGTCGGGGTCACCGGTACCAACGGCAAGACTTCCACCAGCCACTGGATCGCCCATGCGCTGAACGACGCCGGCAAGAAGTGCGCGCTGATCGGCACGCTTGGGAATGGTTTTGCCGATGCATTGCAAGCCAGTGCCAATACCACGCCGGATGCGATCCGCGTGCATGGCCTGCTGGCGGATTACCTGCATGCCGATGCGCAGGCCGTGGCGATGGAAGTGTCCTCGCACGCGCTGGCGCAGGGCCGGGTGAACGGCGTGCGTTTCGATGTGGCGCTGCTCACCAATTTGAGCCGCGACCATCTCGATTATCACGGCGACATGGAAAGCTATGCGGCAAGCAAACGCAAACTGCTCGATTGGCAGGAGCTGAAGTTCGCCGTGCTCAATCTCGACGACGCGTTCGGCGCGCAACTGGCCGAGCAACTGCGCGACGATGGCGCCGAAGTGATTGGTTACGGCCTCTCCGATGCCGCCTTGCAACTGGCCGAACGCCTCGGCTTGCGCATGGTGTACGGCCATCTCGCGCAGATGAGCGGGCAAGGCTTGCGGCTGGATGTGCATACGAGCTGGGGTGCGGCGCAGATAAACAGCGGATTGGTCGGACGCTTCAACGCGGCGAATCTGCTGGGCGCATTGGCGGTGCTGCTGGTGAGCGGTATCGAGCTGGACAAGGCGGCGCAGTCGCTGAGCAAGGTTCAGGCGGTGGCGGGGCGCATGCAGCGGCTCGGCAACGCAGGCCAGCCGACGGTTATCGTGGACTACGCGCATACGCCGGACGCGCTGGAAAAAGTATTGTTGGCGTTGCGCGAAGTCGGAGCATCTTCAGGCGGCAGGCTGATCTGCGTATTCGGCTGCGGCGGTGAGCGCGATCGCGGCAAGCGCGCGATGATGGGGCGGGTCGCCGAGAAATTTTCCGACCACTGTATCGTCACCAGCGACAACCCGCGCAGCGAGGATCCGCAACTCATCATCGGCGAAATACTCGGCGGCATGACTGCGAACAAACACGAAGTCATCGTCGAACGCGGCGCGGCCATCGTGCGCGCCATCGGCATGGCGCAGCAATGCGATACCGTGCTGCTGGCGGGCAAGGGGCATGAGGATTACCAGGAAATCGCCGGCGTGAAGCGCCCGTTCAGCGATCTGGCGGTTGCGCAACAGGCGCTGCGGGCGTGGGAGATGAGGGCATGATGCTGCTCTCGCAAGCCGCGCATGCATTGGGCGCACGCCTGGTTGGAGAAGATGCGCGCTTTTTTTCCGTGTCCAGCGACTCGCGCAAGATACAGCCGGGCGATTTGTTCATCGCGTTGCGCGGCGAACATTTCGACGGCTACGAATTCGTCGCAACCGCCATGCAGTCCGGTGCCGTGGCGGCGCTGGTTAACGCCGACAGCTATGAGGCGCACCCCCCGGCCCTCGGCACCCCGTTCTCAATCCTTCTGGTGGCGGACACCCGCCTCGCGCTGGGGCAGCTCGCGGCCTACTGGCGCAGGCAATTCGATATTCCGCTGGTGGCAATCACCGGCAGCAACGGCAAGACCACGGTGAAGGAAATGCTCGCCAGCATCCTGCGCGCGGCGGCGGGCAGCGGTAACGCGGTGCTGTCCACCCAGGGCAATTTCAATAACGACATCGGTATGCCGCTGACTCTGTTGCAATTGAACGCGCGGCATCGCTATGCCGTGATCGAAATGGGCATGAACCATCCCGGCGAAATCGATTACCTGACGCAGATCGCCAGCCCCGACATTGCGCTGATCACCAATGCCAGCGGCGCGCATCTGGAGGGGCTGGGTTCGGTGGAGGCGGTGGCGCACGCCAAGGGGGAAATCTTTGCGGGATTGGGCGCGAAGGGCACTGCGCTGATCAATGCCGACGATGAACATGCGCCGCTGTGGCGCACGCTGGCCGGTTCGCACCCGCTGCTCGAATTCGGCCTGGGCGGGCAAGCCGATGTGACCGGGCAATGGCAACCGCAGGGCGCCGGGCTGCGCCTGGACGCACATACTCCATCGGGAGATTTCAGTGCGGATTTGCAGGTGCCCGGTGCGCACAATGCGCGCAACGCATTGGCGGCAACTGCCGCCGCCATCGCGTTAAATGTGCCGCTGGAAGTCATTGTCCGGGGGTTGGAGGAATTCGGCGGCGTAGCCGGGCGCTTGCAGCGCAAGGTGGCGCGGCATGGCGCGGTATTGATCGACGATACCTACAACGCCAATCCTGCATCGATGCGCGCCGCGATCGGCGTGCTGGCGCAGGCTGTCGGAAAACGTGTATTCGTGATGGGCGACATGGGCGAACTGGGCGATAACGCCGCCGCGCTCCATGCCGAAATCGGCATCGCAGCGCGCAGCGCCGGGATCGAGAAACTCTATGCGCTGGGCGCATTGAGCGTCAATGCGGTGCGCGCTTTCGGTTGCGGCGCGGAATATTTCGAGCGCATCGAGGACTTGGAGAAAGCGCTGGAAGATGAACTGGATGGGGATGCCACCGTGCTGGTGAAAGGCTCGCGCTTCATGAAAATGGAACGCGTGGTGCAGTTCTGCGTGGATGGCGTGAAAGAGGAATCGACGAAGGAGCAAGGAGCAAGTGAGAAGGGTAACTGCGCGCCGCTCCCCCCTTCCCCCGTCCCACTTCCCCCTTCCCGGAAAGGAGAGGCACAGTAAATGTTGCTCGAACTCGCACAATGGCTGGCACAGGACATCAGGTTTTTCAGCGTGTTCAATTACATCACGCTGCGCGCCGTGCTCGCGGCGATGACTGCGCTGATCATCTCGTTCATGGTCGGGCCGGCGATGATCCGCAAGCTGACCGCCTACAAGATCGGCCAGTCAGTGCGCAGCGACGGGCCGCAGACGCACCTGGTCAAGGCCGGCACGCCGACCATGGGCGGCGCGCTGATCCTAGTTTCCATCGCCGTCACTACGCTCTTGTGGGGCGACCTGTCCAACCATTATGTGTGGCTGGTGCTGCTCACCACGCTGGGTTTCGGCGTGATCGGCTGGGTGGACGATTACCGCAAGGTGGTGCACCGCAACCCCAAGGGGCTGTCGGCCAAAGCCAAGATGTTCTGGCAATCGCTGATCGCGCTGGCGGTCGGCATCTACCTGTGGAATACCGCGACACTGCCCGCGCAGACCGAACTCATCGTGCCGTTCTTCAAGTTTTGGGTGTTCCCGCTCTCCGCCTTCCTGTTCGTCGTGCTGGCCTATCTGGTTATCGTCGGCACCAGCAACGCGGTGAATCTGACCGACGGGCTGGACGGGCTGGCGATCCTGCCCACCGTGATGGTGAGCGGCGCGCTGGCGATCTTCGCCTATGTGGCGGGCAATGCGGTGTTCTCGAAATATCTCGGCATTCCCTATATCCCCGGTGCGGGAGAACTAGCGGTGTTCTGCGGCGCGCTGGCCGGTGCGGGGCTGGCGTTCCTGTGGTTCAACGCCTATCCCGCCGAAGTGTTCATGGGCGATGTCGGCGCGCTGTCGCTCGGCGCGGCGCTCGGTATTGTGGCGGTGATCGTGCGCCAGGAACTGGTGCTGTTCATCATGGGCGGCGTGTTCGTGGTCGAGGCGGTGTCGGTGATGATCCAGGTGGCTTCGTTCAAGCTCACCGGCAAGCGCGTATTCCGTATGGCGCCGCTGCACCATCACTATGAGTTGAAGGGCTGGAAAGAAACGCAAGTGGTAGTGCGCTTCTGGATTATCACGATGTTGCTGGTCTTGATTGGCTTGGCGACGTTGAAACTGAGATGACACAACTGAAAGACAAATTCGTGCTGGTGCTCGGTCTCGGTGAGACCGGCCTGTCGCTTGTGCGCTGGCTAAGCGCGCAGGGCGCGCGCCTGCGCGTCGCGGACAGCCGCAGCGAGCCGCCCGGCCTGGCCGAAGCCGGCCAGTATGTCGCGGGCGGCCAGATTTTCTGCGGCACATTCGGCAATGCCTTGCTTGACGGCATCGACCTGATCGCTATCAGCCCCGGCGTGCCGCTGCGCGACCCGGTTGTGGCAGAAGCCATGGCGCGCGGTATTCCGGTCGTCGGCGATATTGAACTCTTCGCGCAGCAACTCATGAATTACGACTTGCGGCTCACGACCAAAGTCATCGCGATTACCGGTTCAAACGGCAAGACTACCGTGACCAGCATGGTGGAGCATCTGTGCAAGGCGGCTGGCAAGGATGCGGTCGCGGCGGGCAACATTTCCCCGGCGGTGCTGGACGTGGTGCTGGCGCGCGGCGCGAATCAGCCGGAAATATGGGTGCTGGAATTGTCCAGCTTCCAGCTCGAAACGACCGCAACGCTGAATGCCGATGCGGCGACGGTGCTCAATATCAGCGAAGATCACTTGGATCGCTATGCCGGCATCGATGCATATGCGGTGGCCAAAGCGCGCATCTTTGTCGGCAGCGGGGTGCAGGTGCTGAATCGCGACGACGTACGCAGCATGGGCATGGCGTTGCCCGGTCGCGAGGTCATAACCTTCGGGCTCGATGTGTCGTCTCACGAAAAGGATTTCGGCGTGGAGCGGGAGCACGGCGATATCTGGCTGATGCAGGGTGATCAACGGCTGCTCAGGGTTAGCGAGCTGAATATCGCCGGAATGCACAACGTCGCCAACGCATTGGCCGCGCTGGCGCTGTGCCGCGCGATCGACTTGCCGATGCCGGCATTGCTCGAGGCGTTGCGCAGCTTCCGGGGGTTGCCGCATCGCGTGGAGCGCGTGGCCGAAATCGACGGCGTGGTCTATTACGACGATTCCAAGGGAACCAATG
>MGWS01000011.1 GCA_001801105.1 Gallionellales bacterium GWA2_60_18 | reverse complement strand
AAGACCGAAGCGACCACCGGGCGTTATGTCGCCACCGATTACGACAAGTGTATCGGTTGTCATATCTGTGCCGACGTATGCCCGACCGGATATATTCAGATGGGGCTGGGTGAATGATGAAACTGTGGTTCGCATCCCTTCTGCTTTGCTTGTGCGTTCCTGCGGCCTGGGCTACCGGAGCGGACATGCCCAAGCCGGATATCGGCAAGGGCGGGCAGTGCGTGGAAGACACGCAGTGGATGCGCAAAAACCACATGCACCTGCTCAAACATCAGCGCGACGAGGTGATACGCAAAGGCGCCCGCGACGAGAAGCTCAGCCTGAAGAACTGTATCGAATGTCACGCCAGCACCAGAGATGACAGCGTGATCGCGCGCGACGACAGCTTTTGTGTTGCATGCCATCGTTATGAAGCGGTGAAAATTGATTGCTTTGAATGCCATTCCGGCAAGCGCAAGAGCGCTTGGTTGCAGAGGAATACAAAATGAACGGCATCGACATTCAGCGCAGAGGTTTTTTGAAGACTTCGCTTGGTGTCGCCGCGGTCGCCATTGCGCCAGGCATATTGTTGTTCGATCTGGCGCATGGCAAGCCCGAGGCAGCGAGCAGCAAGGTGCGCTGGGGGATGTTGATCGACACCGCACAGTGCAAAACGGGTTGTAATGATTGCGTGACCGCATGCAACAAGGAGAACGGTTTGTCCGGAGGCACGGGCGCAACCGACTCGCAATGGATACGCAAGATCGAACTCAAGGACACCGGCAGCGGGCGCGAACTGTCTCTGCCGATGATGTGCCAGCATTGCGAGCACCCGCCCTGCGTGGATGTGTGCCCGACCACGGCCTCGTTCAAGCGTGCCGACGGCATCGTGCTGGTCGACAAGCATCGCTGCATCGGCTGCCGTTACTGCATGATGGCCTGCCCGTACAAGGCGCGCTCCTTCGTGCATGAACCGTTGCACGATCAGAATCCGGATGTGCCGCGCGGCAAGGGTACGGTGGAAAGTTGCACGCTGTGCGTGCATCGCGTCGATCAAGGCATGCAGCCGGCCTGCGCCGAGGCCTGCCCGAACAAGGCTATCCTGTTCGGCGATCTGAACGACCCGGAAAGCGAAATCGCCAAAAAGGTGCGCAGCGTGGCCTCCGTGCAAGTGCGCGCCGACCTGCGGCTGAATCCGGGCATCCGTTATCAGGGGTTATGAAATGAGCGCCTACCCTCCGATGTATTTAAAAACCCGGCTGTACTACGCGCTGTTGGCGGCAGGCGGCCTGATTGCGCTTGCAGGGCTGTATGCCGTGTACCTGATGGAGCATCACGGCCACATCATCACCGGCATGAACAACCAGGTTGTGTGGGGCATCCCGCATGTGTTCGCGATCTTCCTGATCGTCGCGGCCTCCGGCGTGCTGAATGTCGCCTCCATCGGCTCGGTGTTCGGCAAGACCGTTTACAAGGCGCGCGCGCCATTGGCCGGCCTGCTGTCCATCGCCATGCTGGCGGGCGGTCTGACCGTGCTGATGCTGGATCTGGGCCGGCCGGACCGCATCATCGTCGCCGCGACCAATTACAATCTCACCTCGGTGTTCGCCTGGAATGTATTGTTGTATTCCGGCATGTTCGCGCTGGCGGTCGTTTATCTGTGGACGATGATGGAACGGCGCATGAACCCTTGGTCGAAGCCGGTGGGCTTCGCGGTGTTCGCCTGGCGTTTCATTCTCACCACCGGTACCGGCCTGATCTTCGCTTTCCTCGCCGCGCGCCAGGCTTACGGCTCGGCCATGCTGCCGCCGATGTTCATCGTGCTGTCCTTTGCCTGGGGGCTGGCGGTGTTCATGGTGGCGCAGGCGGCGCTCTATGCATGGAACACGAAAATGCTCGATCCGGCGATCCTGCAACGCAACAAGAACCTGCTCGGCGTGTTCATCATCGGCTCGTTGTATATGGTCGCCATTTACCATATGACCAATTTGTATTTCGCGCACCAGTCCGGCTTCGAGCGCTTCATTCTGTTGGATGGCGGCGTTTATCCGAGCGCGTTCTGGTGGGGTTATGTATGGTTCGGCAGCCTGCTGCCGCTGTTGTTGATCTACGCTCCCGGGCTGGGCAAGGGTATCTGTGTCATGGCGGCTTCGTTGCTGGTTATTCTCGGTGGCTTCGCGCTGCTGTATGTGTTCATCATCGGCGGGCAGGCCTACCCGCTGAACCTCTTTCCGGGCTATCAGGTCAGCAGCAGTTTCGGCGACGGGCAAATCGCCACTTATCAACCCTCGATCTACGAGTTTCTGCTCGGTTTTGGCGGTCTGGCCATCGCCTTCCTCATTACCGCCGTTAGCGTGCATGTGCTGAATTTCATGCCGCAAGACAAACCGCACACAGCGGATTAACCCTGCCGGGAGGCTGCCATGAACCGTATGCTGATCTCGGCAGCACATAAATCCTCCGGGAAGACCATGGTCAGCATCGGCCTGTGCGCCGCGCTGAAGGCACGCGGCCATGTCGTGCAGCCGTTCAAGAAAGGCCCCGATTATATCGATCCGATGTGGCTCAGCCTGGCATCGGGAAATGGGGCCGCCGGGCGCGCCTGCCGCAACCTCGACCTGTACCTGATGGAACGCGACGACATCGTCGCCACCTTCGCGCGCCACAGCGCGGAAGTGAATCTGGTCGAGGGCAACAAGGGCTTGTATGACGGGCTCGCGCTGGACGGCAGCAACAGCAATGCCGCGCTCGCGAAGCTGCTCGACCTGCCGGTGTTCCTGGTGATCGATGCGCGCGGCATGACGCGCGGCATCGCGCCGCTGATCCTCGGCTATCAGGCATTCGACCGCGACATCAACATCGCCGGGGTGATCCTCAATAACCTCGGCGGCAGCCGGCATGAGGCCAAGTTACGCGAGGTCATCGAGCATTACACCGACGTGCCGGTGATCGGCGCGATCCATCACGACGAACGGCTCAGCATCGTCGAACGCCATCTCGGCCTGATGCCCAGCAATGAATCGCATGTCGCCGCGGCCAAGATCAAACAGATCGGCGAGGCCATCGCGGAACAGGTCGATCTGGACAAGCTGCTCGCGCTGTCGCAGAAGGTGCCGCTGGATGTGCCGCACCAAAGCCCTCACTCCAACTCTCTCCCAGAGGGAGAGAGGGCAAACGCAAAAAACATTATTAAATTTCCTGCCGAGGTGAGTCCCTTGCGTTGCGGCGAAAAAGTGCGTATCGGCATCGCGCGTGACCGCGCCTTCGGCTTCTATTACGCAGATGATCTCGATGCGCTGGAAGCGGCGGGGGCGGAACTGGTGCCGTTCGATGCGTTGCGCGATGCACGCCTGCCGGAAGTGGATGCGCTGTATATCGGCGGCGGTTTCCCCGAGACCTGCGCCGCCGAGCTGGAGGCAAACAGCACGCTGCGCGCGCAGATAAAACAGGCCATCGAGAACGGCATGCCGGCCTATGCCGAATGCGGCGGGCTGATGTACCTGTCGCGCAGCATCACCTATCAGGGACGCGTGTACCAGATGGCCGGCGCGATCCCCGGTGATGTGCGCATGCACGACAAGCCCATCGGCCGCGGCTATGTGCATCTCAAGGAAGACGAGGCGCATCCGTGGCCGCGCCCGAATGCACCCGCCAAGCAGGTCAAGGCGCATGAATTCCATTATTCCAGCCTGGAAAACCTTCCACCGGATACGCGCTTCGCTTACCATGTCGAGCGCGGTTACGGGATAGACGGCGAACACGACGGCCTCATCCTGCACAACCTGCTGGCCTCCTATACCCACCTGCGCACCATCGGCAGTTGCTACTGGGCCACCCGCTTCGTCGCATTCATCCGGCGGCAGCGGGAACAACGACATTTAGAGCCAACTTATTCCAACGAACACGCAATATGACGCAGGAACATTACCGGGCCGCCATCGCCGCCTTCGACCAAGCCAACGCGAAAGACCCGAACAGGGAAACAGACGATGGCAATGAGTATCCCAAAGAGCTGCTCTACGCGCAACGCATGACCGCCATGCTGGAGCGCTATGCGCCCGAGGCATCGGAGGCGCTGAAACTGGCAGTGCGCGCGCAGCATATTCAGCGCTGGAAGATTCCGCGCAGCGACTACTCCATGGACAAGCCGGGCTACATGTTGTGGCGCACCACGCTCTACAAATTCCATGCTGAAACTGCGGGGAACCTGATGAAAGAAGCGGGCTACGGCGACGACATGATCGCGCGCGTCAAAAACATCGTCAGCAAGAAAGAGCTCAAGACCGATCCTGAAACGCAGCTGATGGAAGATGTCGCGGATCTGGTGTTCATCGAGCACTACATGCTGGCATTTGCCGGGCAGCACCCGGACTACGACGAGGCCAAGTGGCTCCAGATCATCAAGAAGACCTGGCAGAAGATGTCGCCGCGCGCGCATGAATTCGCCCTCGCGGGCAAGATCAAGCTGCCTGAGGCGCTGAAGCCGCTGATCCTGAAGGCGGTGCAATAGCATGGACTTCCTGCCGATTTTTCTGAACGTCAAAGGCAAGCTGTGCCTGGTGGTGGGCGGCGGCGAGGTCGCAAGGCGCAAGGCGGGTGTGCTGCTGGAGGCGGGGGCGAATGTGCGCGTGGTCGCGCCCGAGATCCACCCTGACCTGGTGGAACAGCAAAGCGTCGAGTGCGTTGTTGCCCGTTTTGAAACGCAGCACCTCGATGGCGTGATACTGGTCATCGCGGCCACCAGTGACCACGGCGTCAATCGCCAAGTCTCCGAACTGGCGCGTGAGCGCAACGTTCCGGTGAACGTGGTGGATAACCCCGAGCTGTGCAGCTTCATCATGCCCGCCATTCTCGACCGTTCTCCGCTGATGGTGGCATTCTCCAGCGGCGGCGCTTCGCCGGTGCTGACGCGCATGTTGCGCGGCAAGCTGGAGGCCATGATCCCGCAGAACTACAGTCGCCTCGCCGCGTTTGCAGAGCGCTTCCGTGAACTCGTCAAGCAGCACGTCACCAATCCGGCGAAGCGCCGCATCTTCTGGGAAAACGTGTTCGAGGGCGTGGTCGCCGAGAAGGTGCTGACCGGTGATGAAGACAGCGCGGAAAAGATGTTGCAACAGATGCTGGAAAACGAGGACAACATTAAGCGCGGCGAGGTGTATCTGGTCGGCGCCGGCCCGGGTGATCCGGACCTGCTGACTTTCCGCGCGCTGCGCCTGATGCAGAAGGCCGACGTGGTGGTATACGACAACCTGGTGTCCAGACCCATCGTCGACATGGCGCGGCGCGATGCCGAGCGCATCTTCGTCGGCAAAAAACGCGCCGACCACACCATGCGACAGGAAGAGATCAACGAGCTGCTGGTGCGGCTCGCCAAGGAGGGCAAACGCGTGCTGCGCCTCAAGGGCGGCGATCCGTTCATCTTCGGGCGCGGCGGCGAGGAGATCGAGACGTTGGCGGCGGAGGGCATCCCGTTCCAGGTGGTGCCCGGCATCACTGCGGCTTCCGGTGTCGCGTCTTACGCGGGCATCCCGTTGACTCATCGCGATCACGCGCAGTCCTGCATGTTCGTCACCGGCCACCTGAAGGATGGCACGATGAATCTCGACTGGGATGCGCTGGCCCGCCCGCGCCAGACCGTGGTGGTTTACATGGGCCTGCACGGGCTGGATACGCTGTGTGCCAGGCTCATCGAACACGGCCTGCCGGGCACCACGCCCATCGCGATCGTGCAGCAGGGCACCACGCCGAACCAGCGTGTCATCACCTGCACGCTGGCGACGCTGCCCGGCATCGCCGAGCGCGAGCAACCGCAGGCGCCGACGCTGATCATCATCGGCGGCGTGGTCACGCTGCGCGACAAGCTGGCCTGGTTTCACCCGAAGCAACAACAGCGCACGACATAATCATCCGCAGTCCAATAACCCGAAGGAGAGGCACGATGAATTTCAAGAGTGTATTGCTATCCGCATTATTGCTGTTCGGCGCATCCGGTGCGCTGGCAGCCGATGTGAAACTCAAGCCGTTCGTGCTGGCCTCCAAGGGCGCGGGCATGGTCGAAGAGAAGATTGCTCAGACCAAAACTGCGCTGACCGGCGCAGGCTTTTCTATTGTCGGAAATTATTCTCCTTATCCCGATGCGCAAGTGCTGGTCGTCACCAGCGACGAGCTGAAAAGGAATGCGGCCGATTCCGAGCACGGCGGCTACGGGGCTGTGCAACGGGTGTCGATAACTAGGGTAAACGACGAGGTGCAGGTGAGCTATACCAACCCGGTGTATATGGCCAATGTGTACCGCATGAAATCAGACCTGAGCGACGTTGCCGGTAAATTGGCGCTCGCGCTGGGCAAGGCGGAGGAGTTTGGGGCGCAGGGGATGACGGCGAAGCAGGCGCGCAAATACCACTACATGTTTGGCATGGAGTATTTCGACGAACCCAGCGTGCTGGCCGAATACGGCAGTTACGAAGAGGCGGTGCAGGCGGTCGATGCGAAACTGGCGGGCAACAAGAACGGCGTCTCCAAGGTCTATCGCGTAGACATACCGGGCAAGAGCGAGAGCGTATTCGGCGTGGCGATGAAGGGCGAAGGCGACGGTAAATACATGGA
>MGWS01000010.1:48321-48557 GCA_001801105.1 Gallionellales bacterium GWA2_60_18 | reverse complement strand
GTGAAGGAGCGTTTGCCGGGTGAGGGTGCAGGCGCTTCGCGCAGTGCAGTTTCCAGCCCTTGTTTCACCATTTCCGGATCGTGCCCGCCGCGCCACAGATGTTTGCGCACGGTTCGAACCTGCCCGCCCGCGACCAAGGGTCGTTCGGTTAGCGGCATGTGGCATTGAATACAGTCGGGCGATGCGTCGCTCGGTTTGGCGGCTTCGCGACCAACGGTATCGTTCGCAGCAACAGG
>MGWS01000010.1:0-48309 GCA_001801105.1 Gallionellales bacterium GWA2_60_18 | reverse complement strand
TGTCGCGCCCGGTGTGTTGCTGATCTCGGCGACGGTTCCACATGGCGGAAACCGGAAAAACGTGTCCCAGCGATTTCCGCCCACGACATGACATTTGAAGCAGACCTCGTTGGGGTTGGCGAGTTTTTCTACGGGATGCGCCGCGCTCTCGCTGCCGAAGGTTCCGATAATCTTGCCGTTCCGGAGGTGGCAGGCTACGCAGGTGACGCCCTCGTGCTGCAGTTGTGCATCAAACGCCGGATTGGGCGCCAGGATGGGTTCCCATTTTTCTTTGTCGCTGAATCCGACGACCTTGTGCTCCTGCTGGCGGTCGAGCGGAATATGGCAGTTCTTGCAGATTTGCGGCTTGCCGTCGAACCCCCAATCCACCTGAAAGTAGGGATCGGTCCAGGCCTGGCTGTGGATGCTTGTCGACCATTCTTCGTAAAACTCCCGGTGGCAACCGGCACAACCTTTGGCGCTCAAGGACTGGAGCGATGAAGGCAGGTCAGCGGTTGAAACCGGGCGCTCGAACGCCTCCGATACCACGAAGATGTTCATTGGCCGTACCAGCCGCCAGGCTATGAACGCAATCAGGGCGATCAGGACGATGCCGACAACTACGGTTTTTTTGTTACGGACAAACATCATGGAATGTCCAAAAATGAAAAAATCACGATAGTTCCCCGATCATTCCGTGGCTTCATCTTTCTACCGGGAAACCGTTCTGGTTCCAGGCGGTCATTCCCCCGCGCGTCACATGGATGCCGGAAAACCCTTTCCCTGACAGCAACTGTGCCGCGGCAGTGGAGCGCTTGTCGGTGCGGCACACGATCGCGATCGGGCGCGTCTGATAGCCGTCGAGCTCCGTCATTCGCTGCGGGAGTTCCTCAAGGGGAATGCTGCGGGCCTCTGCGATGTGGCCTTGTTCGCCGCTAAAATCCTGCGCTCCCCGGACATCAAGAACCAACAGGCCCTCCCCGGCATCCAGCTTTCTTTTGAGTTCCTCCACGTCGAGCATGGGCGCGCGGCGCATCCGGCGTATCAGGCGTGGGAGAAAAACGATCAATGCCAGCAAGCCCAGCGCCAGCAAACCCTTCTGGATGCTTCCCTCGCTGCCCGCAGCCGCCTCGCGCCCCGCATAGCCCAGATAAGTGAAAGCGATCGAACCTGGCAGCATGCAGATGTAGGAAGTGACGATGAAGTGGGACAGCTTGATCCGTGTCAGCCCCAGCGCATAGTTCAGGAGGTTGAAGGGGAAAAGCGGCACCAGGCGCACGAAAGCGATGAAACGCCAACTCTCCACCTCCACCCCATCGATCAACTGCTTGAGCCGGCCACCTGCCTTGCGGGCTACCCAGTCGGAAGCGAGATAGCGGGCAACCAGAAACGCCAGGGTTGCGCCCAGCGTAGCGCCCGTCAGGCTGTAGAACGTGCCCCAGACCGGCCCGAACAGTGCGCCGCCGCTAATGGTGAGGATCGAACCCGGGAGAAACAGGACGGTCGCCGTCGCGTAGAGCGCCATAAAGATCAGTGGCGCAGCAACACCCGCATCCTGCATCCAGTTCTGGAGTGCCGTGGCGGAAAATTGCTCGCGATAGGCTGCCGCCACCGCGATGCCCGCCAGGAGCGCAGCCAACAAGGCAAACCGCACCAACGCTGAGCGGCTCATCTCATTCCCCCTAAAAAACGATCACTTTGTCGGCCCACTGCGTCCATGCGGCGAATTGATCCATGGTGCTGCACGACGCGCCTTCGATCATATCCACGGCGGCGATGCCGCGCGCATTGAGGCAACTGCCGCACACGCCGACTTCGCCGCCATGGCTCGCCACCATGCCCAGCATGTCGCCGATGTTGTAATAGCCCTGCGGCACCTTCTGCCCGTTTTTGGCGCATGCGGCCGCATCGCCGATGAGGAACATCTTGACCTCCGCTTCGCCCGTCTTGAGCAGCGTGCGCGCCAGACGCAAACCGTTGTAGCTGCGCTCCGTGCCATAAGGGGCATCGTTCAGGATCATCAGGTATTTCATAATTTCCTCCGTTGACCAGCATTGGTTCGCGTATTCTTAAGAGCTTGCGAATACAAGTCAAGGAGTTTCTCAGATGAATCGGTATCCGGGGTTCAATTTCTGGGGGGTAGTACCGGGAGGCTAATCAGATGTGCCTGTGGCCACAGGCAGGTTTTGCGCTTTCCACTCGGGGAATCCTTCTTCCAGCCGCCGCGCCTGGAAACCCTTGCCGCGCAGCATCTCGATGGCCTCATAGGCGAGCATGCAATAGGGGCCACGACAATAAGCCACGATTTCCTGATCGTGGGGCAATTGTTGCAACCGCCTTGGCAGTTTGTCGAGCGTGATATTGATTGCACCGGGAACGTGGCCGGCCTCATATTCTTCGGGTGGTCGGACATCGAGCACAACCACCTCGCCGCTACGCACCCTTTCCAGCAAATCATCCCGCTTGACCGGCGTCAGTTTGTCGCGGTTATCAAAGTTGTCCCGGATGATGCGTTCGACCCCGGCCAGATGAAGCTCGGCCACCTTGCGTATGCCCGCAACGACATCCGTGACCCGCTCATCAGCCAGTCCGTAGATCACCTGCTGTCCTTCTTTCCGCGAAACCAGCAACCCCGCATCACGCAGAATCCGCAAATGATGCGACACGTTGGATACGGTCCGGTTGCAGGATTTTGCGAGCGCATCAACGCTGCGTTCACCTTGTGCGACCGCCTCTATCAATTCAAGCCGGTTCGGATGGGCAAGCGCCTTCGCCACATGAGCGAATAACTGGAACAACTGTCTTTTCGGGCTTGAACTCATCGCAGTCAAACCGGCGTGATCGGCATGGAATCCACGTAGCGGGACCTTGCCCGCCCGACATGTCCGTCAGAGACAGGACAGTTCACGTTTCGCTTCTCGCTTTGCCAATGGCGGCGACGATCCCGGCGGCATCCAGGCCACAATCCGCCAGCATCTGCTCCGGCTCGCCCTGCTCCAAGAATTCGTCCGGCAATCCCAGGTGCAGCAGCGGAACATCGACGCCGTGTTGCGCCAGGCATTCCGCCACCGCGCTGCCCGCGCCGCCCTGCACCGTGTTCTCTTCCACAGTCACCAGCAGCTCGTGTCCGCGCGCCAGCCGCAGCACCAGTTCGGCATCCAGCGGTTTGACGAAGCGCATGTTGGCCACGCTCGCATCCATCTGCTCTCCAGCCGCCAGCGCGGGCGTCAGCATGGAGCCGAACGCGAGGATCGCCACATCGCGCCCGTTGCGGCGCAGCTCGCCCTTGCCGATGGGCAGCGCCTGCATCGCGTCGCCGACCGCCACGCCCGGCCCCTTGCCGCGCGGATAGCGCACCGCGCTCGGCGTATCCAGCTGGTAGGCGGTGTACAGCATCTGGCGGCATTCGTTCTCGTCCGCCGGTGCCATCACTGTCATGTTGGGGATGCAGCGCAAAAATGAAAGGTCGAAGCTGCCCGCATGGGTCGCGCCGTCCGCGCCGACCAGCCCGCCGCGGTCGATCGCCAGCAGCACCGGCAAATTCTGGATGGCGATATCGTGAATCAACTGGTCGTAGGCGCGCTGCAGGAAAGTGGAATAGATCGCCACCACCGGCTTGTAACCGTCACAGGCCAGCCCCGCAGCGAAGGTCAGCGCATGCTGCTCGGCGATACCCACGTCGAAATAGCGTTGCGGGAAGCGACTGACGAAATCCGCCATGCCGGAGCCCTCGCACATCGCCGGAGTGATGCCGATCAGCCGGCTGTCGCGCTGCGCCATGTCGCACAGCCATTGCCCGAACACCTGGGTATAGGTCGGCCTTTCCACCTGTCCCGTCGCGCCATTCGTAACCGGGGCTGCGACGATGCCGTGGTTGCGGTCGAACTTGCTCACGCCGTGGTATAGCAGGCAATCCTGCTCGGCCAGCGGGTAGCCCTTGCCTTTCTGCGTGACGATATGCAGGAACTGCGGCCCCTCCAACTGGCGGATGTTGTTCAGCGTATCCAGCAGCACGTCGATGTCGTGCCCGTCGATCGGGCCGATGTAATTGAAGCCGAATTCCTCGAACAGCGTGCTCGGCGTCACCATGCCCTTGACGTGCTCCTCGGCGCGCTTAGCGAACTCCAGCATCGGCGGCACGCCCTTGAACATCTTTTCGCTGCCGCGCCGCATCGCTGCATAGAAGCGTCCCGACATCAGCCGTGCGAGGTAATTGTTCAGCGCGCCGACCGGGCGCGAAATGGACATGTCGTTGTCGTTGAGCACGACCAGCAGGTTGGCGTCCAGCGCGCCGGCGTTGTTCAGCGCCTCGAACGCCATGCCGCCGGTCAGTGCGCCGTCGCCGATGATCGCCACGGTACGCCGCGCCGAACCTTGCAGCTTTGCCGCGACCGCCATGCCCAGCGCGGCCGAGATCGAGGTGCTGGAATGGCCGGTGCCGAAGGTGTCGTAAGGACTCTCGTCGCGCTTGGGAAATCCGGCGATGCCGCCCGCCATGCGCAATTTGCCCATCGCCGCGCGCCGCCCGGTCAGTATCTTGTGGGTATAGGTCTGGTGCCCGACATCCCACACCAGCCGGTCTTCAGGCGTATCGAAGATGCGGTGTAGCGCGATGGTCAGCTCGACCGTGCCAAGGTTGGAAGACAGATGCCCGCCGGTCTTGCTCACCGACTCGATCAGGAACTCGCGCAACTCCTGCGCCAGCTGCGGCAATTGCGCGCGATCCAGCTCACGCAGGTCTTGCGGATCGTCGATGGTTTCAAGCAGTGAATACATCAGAACTTTCTCAGCACGATAAAATCGGCCAGTTCGCGCAAACGCCGCGCTTTTTCGTCAAATCCGGATAATGCGTCCAGCGCATCGCGATGCAACTCCGCCGCCATCTCCTTGGCCGCCTGCACGCCCAGCAGCGTGACGTAGGTCGGCTTGTCGTTATCGGCATCCTTGCCCGCGGTCTTGCCCAATGTCGCGGTATCCGCTTCGCTGTCGAGCACATCGTCCACAACCTGAAAGGCCAGCCCGATCAGCTTGCCGAAACGGTCCAGCCGCTCGAGTTGCGCACTATCCAACAGGTTGCCGCAATGCGCGCCCAGCAGGATCGCCGCACGGATCAGCGCGCCGGTCTTGTGGACATGCATGAACTCCAGTTCGGGCAGCGTGAGCGGCTTGCCCACGCTGGCCAGATCGATCGCCTGCCCGCCCGCCATGCCGCGCGAGCCGGATGCCACGGCGAGCAAACCGAGCATTTGCAGCTGGCGCGCCGGATCGTCGCTGAGCCTGTGTTCGGACAATAACTGAAACGCCAGGCTTTGCAGGCTGTCGCCGACCAGCAGCGCGGTGGCCTCATCGTATTCGACATGGCAGGTCGGCTTGCCGCGGCGCAGCACATCGTCGTCCATGCACGGCATATCGTCATGCACCAGCGAATAGGCATGGATCAGCTCGACGGCGGCGGCGGCGATGTTGACGCGCTGCTCGTCCGCGCCGGCCAGTTCGCCCGCCGCGAACGCCAGCAACGGGCGCACGCGCTTGCCGCCATCCAGCACCGCATAGCGCATCGCCTGATGCAACCGCTGTGGCGCGCTATCCGGTCGCGGCAACAGATTACGCAGCAATTCTTCGAAACGAGATTGATGGGCCGCGACCCAGCCCTGAAAATCGGCCTGTATCAAACTTCACCGCCTGCGGAAAAATCCTTCAGCATGTCGCCATCCAGCACGCGCACCTGCTGCTGCGCATCTTCCAGCCTGGAACGGCAATAAGTCAGCAGCTCCGCGCCGCGCTTGTAGGCCGCCAGCGAATCCTCCAGCGACAGCTTGCCCGCTTCCATGTCGGCGACGATCTGCTCCAGCTCGGACATCGCCGCCTCGAAGCCTGCCGTTTTCTGCGATTTACCAGCCATGCCAGCCCCTGCTTGCCAAAGAGGCGCATTTTACCCAACCCAACCCGCCGCAGCCAATTTTTGTTGCCATATAATGCCCATACCCCGCATGCATCCACAAACCGGACATAAATCTTCATGCTGATCAATTGCGTCGCCTACCAGAACGGCATCCGGCTCGCCGACATTTCTGCCGAAGAAATCAGCGATTACATCGGACAGCCGGATTGCTTCGTCTGGGTGGCGCTACGTGATGCCAGCGATGCCGAACTCGAAAAGATGCAGGAAGAATTCGGGCTGCATGACCTGGCGGTCGAGGACGCCCACCACGGTCACCAGCGCCCCAAGATCGAAGAATACGGCGATATCCTGTTCGTGGTGATGCATATCCTGGACGGCGACTCTTCCGGGTTGACTGTCGGCGAACTCAGCATCTTCGCCGGGCGCAACTTCATTCTGTCCATCCGCAGCCGCAGCAAGCAGAGCTTCATCGGGGTACGCGAACGCTGCGAGCGCGAACCGGAATTGCTGCGGCTGGGTTCCGGCTTTGTGGCCTATGCCTTGATGGACGCGGTGGTGGATCGCTACTTTCCGGTGATCGATGAACTGGAGTCGCAACTGGAATCCATCGAGGATATGCTGTTTGACAAGGGCAATGCCCTCTCCAACATTGCGCAGCTCTATGAACTCAAGCGCAAGATCGTGGTGCTCAAACATGCGGTCATGCCGTTGATGGAAGCCACCGGAAAACTGCACGGCGGGCGCGTGCCGCCGGTTTGCGCCACCACCCAGGAGTATTTCCGCGATATCTATGACCATCTGACACGCATCAACGCCACGATAGACGCCATGCGCGACACCATCGCCACCGCGATCCTGGTCAGCCAGTCCACGGTAGCCATTGAGCAGAACGAAATCAACAAGCGCCTGGCCGCCTGGGCTGGCATCTTCGCCGTCGCCACCGCCTTCGCCGGTATCTGGGGCATGAATTTCCGGCACATGCCGGAACTACAATGGGAATTCGGCTATCCGCTGGCCTTGCTGACGATATCGGCGATTTGCGGGTATCTCTACTACCGCTTCAGGCGCACGGGCTGGCTGTAACTTTATCCTGGCTGTTCATCAACATTGTGGGAGCACGGTTTACCGGGCGATTTTCCATCAATCCGCCATCGCCCGGCAAACCGCGCCCCCACATGCAAGCGCCGAGCCCTTGCGTGTTTCATCATCAGGGTTGGTTCTGACGGGAGACTCCTTGGAAGACTCACTGGTCTTGTGATGGGCAATGAATTCGGGGACAATCCGCGTCCCTGTCAAACTGCATTTTTCCTGAACCCAAGGACGTGGGCATGTCGGAAATCCCGAAACTGGAACAACTCTCCCAAGTCAACGAACAACCGCCGATGAGCTGGTATTTCGATCCGAAAGTATTGGAGGCCGAACAACGCCTGCTGTTCGAGCAGGGGCCGAACTACGTCGGCCACGAACTGCTGGTGTCCAACCTCGGCGACTACCATGTGCTCGACGGCGCAGCGCAGATGTTGGTGCGCAATCCGGGGGGCGTGGAACTGCTTTCGAACGTCTGCCGCCACCGCCAGGCCACCATGCTGCAAGGCCGCGGCAACGCGCAGAACATCGTCTGCCCGCTGCACCGCTGGACCTACAAGACCGATGGCGAGCTGCTCGGCGCACCGCATTTCCCGCAGAACCCCTGCCTGCACCTGAACAAGACCCCGCTGCAGAACTGGAACGGCCTGCTGTTCGCGGGCAAGCGGGATGTCGCAAAGGATCTCGCCAAGGTCGGCGTGATGCAGGACCTCGATTTCTCCGGCTACATGCTGGATCGCATTCAGGTGGACGAATATGCCTTCAACTGGAAGACCTTCATCGAGGTCTATCTGGAGGATTACCACGTTGTGCCGTTCCATCCCGGACTGGGCAACTTCGTCGACTGCGACCAGCTCAAGTGGGAGTTCGGCGAACAGTACAGTGTGCAGACCGTGGGCATCAGCAACGCGCTGCGCAAGGTCGGCAGCCCGGTGTACGGCAAGTGGCAGGAGCAGGTGCTGCGCTACCACAACGGCCAGCTGCCGAAATACGGCGCGATCTGGCTGACCTATTATCCCAACATCATGGTCGAGTGGTATCCGGGCACACTGGTCATCAGCACCATCATCCCGCGCGGCACCGAGGCCTGCACCAACGTGGTCGAGTTCTATTATCTCGAAGACATCGCGCTGTTCGAACGCGAATACGTCGAGGCCGAGCAACAGGCCTACAAGGAAACCGCTATTGAAGACGATGTCATCTGCCTGCGCATGCATCAGGGACGCAAGTCGCTGTACCGGCGCGGCATCGAGGAACACGGCCCGTACCAGTCGCCGACCGAGGACGGCATGCTGCATTTCCACGAATATCTGCGGCGCAATCTCGATCCCGATCTCGAATAACTGCCGTGGGTTCATTGTGGATGATACTCGCCGGACTGCTGTTCGCCTGCATGAGCGTGCTGGCCAAGTTCGGTGCGGCGCATTTCTCCAGCAACGAACTGGTGTTCTACCGTTCCTTCTTCGGTCTGCTGGTCGTGACCGCCATGCTGCGCCACAAAGGTACGGTCCTTGCCAACCCGCACTGGCGCAGCCACCTGTGGCGAGGGCTTTCCGGTACCGTTGCGATGATATTGTTCTTCTACTGCATCACCACCCTGCCGCTGGCTACCGCCGTGACGCTGAACTACACCTCCTCGCTGTTCCTCACCCTGCTGACCACGCTGGTGCTCAAGGAACGCTTCCACTTGCCGCTTACCGCATGCGTGATACTGGGCTTCGCCGGCATCGTGCTGCTGCTGCATCCCACACTGGAGCGTGAACAATTTTTCAGCGGCCTGCTCGGGCTGCTCTCCGGTTTCCTCGCCGGCGTGGCCTTGATGAACGTGCGCCAGCTCGGCTTGCTGGGCGAGCCGGCGGTGCGCGTGGTGTTCTATTTCAACCTCATCGCGACATTGTTCAGCGGCGTCTGGATGTTGCAGGAGGAGCTGCATGCTCCCGCACTGGCCGATCTTCCGCTGCTACTGGCGCTCGGCGCCACGGCCACTTTCGCCCAGCTTGCGATGACGCGCGCCTACCGCACCGGCAAGACGATGGTGGTCGGCAGCCTTGCCTACAGCACCATCGTATTCGCCAGCCTGTTCGGCATAGCGCTATGGGGTGAAGTGTTGCCGCTCTCCAGTTGGCTGGGGATGGCGTTCATCATCGCCAGCGGTATGCTAAGCTTGCGTTTGTCACCGAAACACTGAGAGAAAGACATGATTACCATCGAACAGACCGACAACCTCGTCAATGCCGCCGTGCTCGGCGAATTCACCCTCGCCGACTTCAAGGCTTTCGAGGAGCAATCGCTGTACAAGCTGAAATCGCCCGGACCGGTGAACCTGCTGTTCGACCTGCGCGCAATGATCGATTACACCGTCGATGTCGCTTGGGAAGAGATCAAGTTCTTCAGCCGCGAACACAACCACGATTTCAGCAAGATCGCGGTGGTCACCGACGACCAGTGGCTCACCTGGCAGGCCTGGTTGTCGCGCCTGTTCGTGGATGCCGACATCCGCGTATTCACCAATTATGCGGAAGCAAAGGATTGGGTTCAAGCCGGATAATCCATTGGGCCAGACCACCCCGTCACTTTACAGATTGCAGGAGCCGCCATGTCCGATATCCAGTCAGTCCTGAACGAAACCCGTGTATTTCCCCCGTCCGATGCCTTCGTGAAACAAGCCAATGTTTCCGGCATGGCCGCCTACCGCGCGATGGTCGATGAAGCGAACCGGGACCATGCCGGCTACTGGGCCAGGCTGGCGCGCGAGCACGTGCTGTGGAAGAAACCCTTCACCCGGACGCTGAACGACAGCGATGCGCCGTTCTACAAATGGTTCGAAGACGGCGAGCTGAACGTCTCGTACAACTGCCTCGACAGGCATCTCGCCACCCAGCCGGAAAAGACCGCCATCATCTTCGAGGCCGACGACGGCGAAGTCACGAAGATCAGCTATCGCGCCCTGCACGCGCGCGTCTGCCAGTTCGCCAACGGCCTGAAGTCGCGCGGCATCAAGAAAGGCGACCGCGTCATCATCTACCTGCCGATGAGCATCGAAGCGGTGGTGGCGATGCAGTCCTGCGCGCGCATCGGCGCCATCCACTCGGTGGTGTTCGGCGGCTTTTCCGCCAAGAGCCTGCACGAGCGCATCGTGGACGCGCAGGCCTGCGCGGTGATCACCGCAGACGGGCAACTGCGCGGCGGCAAGGCCATGCCGCTGAAGTCCATCGTGGACGAGGCGCTTGAGCTGGAAGGCTGCGAATGCATCAAGCACGTCGTCATCTACCGGCGCCTGGGCGACGCCATGCAGTTCAATGACGGGCGCGATACGTGGTGGCACGACATCGTCGCCGGACAGAGCGAATCCTGCGAACCGGAATGGGTGGATGCCGAGCATCCGCTGTTCATCCTCTACACCTCCGGTTCCACCGGCAAACCCAAAGGGGTGCAGCACTCCTCCGGCGGCTACCTGCTCGGCGCCATAGTCACCATGCAATGGGTGTTCGACTACAAGCCCTCCGACATCTTCTGGTGCACCGCCGACGTGGGCTGGGTCACCGGCCACAGCTATGTCACCTACGGCCCGCTGGCGGTGGGCGCGACCGAGGTCATCTTCGAAGGCGTGCCGACCTATCCCGATGCGGGACGTTTCTGGAAGATGATCCAGAACCACAAAGTCACCACCTTCTACACCGCGCCGACCGCGATCCGCTCGCTGATCAAGCTCGGCGGCGAACTGCCGCAACAATACGACCTGTCCAGCCTGCGCCTGCTCGGCACGGTAGGCGAGCCGATCAACCCGGAAGCGTGGATGTGGTACTACACCGTAGTCGGCCAGTCGCGCTGCCCCATCGTAGACACCTGGTGGCAGACCGAGACCGGCTGCCACATGATTTCCCCGCTGCCCGGCGCGATGCCGATCAAGCCCGGCACCTGCACCCTGCCCATCCCCGGCATCGAGGTAGGCGTGGTGGACGAGCTCGGGCACGACGTGGAAAGACTGCACGGCGGTTCGCTGGTCATCAAGAAGCCGTTCCCCTCGCAGATCCGCACCATCTGGGGCGACCCGGAGCGCTTCAGGCAAAACTATTTCCCCGAAGAGATGCGCGGCTACTATCTCGCGGGCGACTCGGCGCACCGCGACGAAGACGACTACGTCTGGATCATGGGGCGCAACGACGACGTGCTGAAAGTCTCCGGCCACCGCCTCGGCACCATGGAGATCGAATCGGCGCTGGTCTCCAACCCGCTGGTGGCGGAAGCCGCTGTGGTGGGACGCCCGCACGATATCAAGGGCGAAGCCGTGGTCGCCTTCGTCGTGCTGAAAGGCGCGCGCCCGCAGGATGGCGCAGCGGCGAAACAGCTCGCCAGCACGCTGCGCGACTGGGTGGGACAGGAGATCGGCCCGATCGCCAAACCCGACGAGATCCGCTTCGGCGACAACCTGCCCAAGACCCGCTCCGGCAAAATCATGCGCCGCCTGCTGCGCGCCATCGCCAAAGGCGAGGAGATCACCCAGGACGTCTCGACATTAGAGAATCCGGCCATCCTCGAGCAGCTCAAAGAAGCTGTTCGTTGATAGCGTGGTTTGGCGGCAACAATCACGAGCATATTGCATTGACCCGGTCGGGAGACCTCGGCTACCATCGCGCCCATTAAGCTCATCGGAGTCATGCCCGTGCCGTTGATTCGACTGTTCTTCTCCATACTGCTCGCCCTCGGCATGCTGGCCTCCGCCCCCGGCGCTTCCGCAGATGAACAGCTCGCGCTCAGCACCACCATCACCGATGCACCCCTGACGCTCACCACAGCACGCAACATCGAACTCAAACTCATCCCGGACGATGACCTGGCGATGAACGACCTGTGGGTACGCATCCGCAGCGGCTTCGCCATGCGCGATCTGGACAGCCCGCTGATTGCCAAACACGAGCGCTGGTATGCCGACCGCCCCGATTATGTCGCGCGCATGACCGACCGCGCGCGGCGCTACCTCTACTACATCACCAGTGAAGTGGAACGCCGCGGCATGCCGAGCGAGATCGCCCTGCTGCCAATGATCGAGAGCGCCTTCAATCCCGGCGCATACTCTACCGCGAGCGCCTCCGGCATCTGGCAATTCATCCCATCCACCGGCAAGAATTTCGGCATGCAACAGAACTGGTGGTACGACGGGCGGCGCGACGTCATCAGCGCGACCAACGGCGCGCTCGACTATTTGCAGAAACTGCACGACATGTTCGGCGACTGGGAACTGGCGCTGGCCGCCTACAATTGTGGTGAAGGCGCGGTACAGCGCGCCCAGGAACGCAACCGCCGCCGCGGCCTGCCGGTGAACTACACTAGCCTGAAACTGCCGCCCGAAACGCGCAATTACGTGCCCAAGCTGCTGTCCATGAAGAACATCGTCGCCAATCCGGCCAGCTTCGGACTGGTGCTGCAAGACATCCCCAACGAACCCTACTTCGCCGCCATCGCCACCGCCAAGCACATCGACGTGAAGCTGGCCGCCGAACTGGCCGACATCCCGATGGAAGAGTTCGTCGCACTCAACCCCGCGCACAACCGTCCGGTGATCCTGCAGGACAACAGCGACCTGATCCTGCTGCCGATCGACAAGATGGAGACCTTCCGCGCCAACCTGGAAAACTATGACAAACCGCTGGTCAGCTGGCAGGCGTATCAGCCGAAGAAGGGCGAACGCCTCGACCAGCTTGCGCCGCGCCTGGGCATGTCCGTGGAAAAACTGAAAGAGGTGAACGGCCTGTCGCGGCGCAGCAACATCAGCTCCGGCCAGACCCTGTTGGTGCCGGTGAATGACGATGAAGGCGAGGAAGAAAGCGAGAACGGGTTCGAGGCATTCAACATGCACCTCACCCCCTATGCAGATGGACGTACACGCACCCTCAAATATACCGTGCGCAAGGGCGATACGCTCGGCGGCATCGCGCGCCGCTATCGTGTCAGCGTGGCAAGTCTGAAAAGCTGGAACAAGAATGCGCGCAACGTGATCCGTCCCGGGCAGGTAATCACCATCGCCAAGGCATCATCGCCTGCCAGACCGCATCGTGTCGCCAAGCGCAGCAACCGGAAGAGCGCCTCATACAAGACCGCAAAGGGTACTTGAGCGGCAAGTCACTGAAGGCTACTTGATACCGGCGAACCTTTGCTTCAGGCTGCCCAGATAGCGATAGCCTTTCCACGCCATCCAGCCCAGTCTCACCAAGCCCAGCATCCCGCGCCTGCGGATCACAAAAAGTGTCGCCACCCCTGCCACCAGCAGCGGTCGTTCGCGCAGGAAGCGTATGGCGGCCACGCCCCGATCGGCGATGGCCAGCGGGGCCTGCCAGCGTGCGGCGGTATCAGCCACCTGCCCGCGTTGTGCCGCGATCCGCGCCAGCAACTCGCCGCGCCGTTGCATCACTGCCGCCATCTGCCTATTCATTCGCGCCGTCCAGATGCTGCCTGTCCTTGTCCAGCTCGGCCAGGCTGGCGGAGAACAGCCGGGAACCTTCGCCGGCCTTGCCGCGCAACAACATCCACAGCATTGTCCCCGCGACGAAGAACAGGACGCACAACACGGCGACTGCGACGAGCCGGTATTCATCCTGGAACAGCAGCACGATGAACACCGTCAGCAGCAACACGCCCATGCCGAAACAGAACAGCGCCGCCAAAGTAAAAAAGAGCATCTGCGTTAAGCGCAGACGCTCCTCTTGCAACTCGTTCGCCAGCAGTTCGAGCCGGGTCGAAGCGATGGATGTCAGCGTGGACAGCAACCGCCTGGCCGACCCCAGCAGGCCGGAACCCGCCTCCGGCATCGCTTAACGACCGCGCGAGATCAGCATGCCGATGATCAGCCCGACGCCGGCGCCGATACCGACCGCCTTCCAGGGATTCTCATGCACATAGTCGTCGGTCGCGCGCGCCGCCTGCTTGGCATTCGCAACCACGGCCTGCTCTGCGGCGATCATGCGTTCCTTGGCGGCGGCCAGATTCTCCTGGATACGCTCGCGCGCCACAGCCATCTTCTCGCCGGCCTGACCGGCAGTTGCGCGCAGCAACTCTTCCGCGTCAGATACCACCACGCGCAGATCCTGCATCAATTTTTCCTTGCTTACGTCGCCTTGCACTGCTGCTAATTTGGTGCCCATGATCTACTCCTCGATTGATAAAAATCACACTGCTGTTGCAGACACACTCCCGGCACGCCGGGACACTCCGCCACCTTTGTAATCCAAATGCACGGATGCGTCAATCCGAACCGTCTTTCCCGTACAAATGGCAATGCACGACATGTGTCGCGGAACAATGCGTGGCCGGCGGATATTCGGCACAGGCCGCCATCGCCTGCGCACAGCGCGGCGCGAAGTGGCAACCCGGCGGCGGATTCGCGGGCGACGGCAGGTCGCCTTCCAGCCTGATGTATTCCCTGCCCGCGCCGTCGATGCGCGGCACGGCGGAAAGCAGCGCCTGCGTGTAGGGATGTTTCGGCGCGCGCATCACCTCCTCCGTCGTGCCGCGCTCCACGATGCGCCCCAGATACATCACGCACACTTCATGCGCGAGATATTCCACCACCGCGAGATTGTGGGTGATGAACAGATAGCTCAATCCCATCTCCTGCTGCAACGACTTCAGCAGGTTCAGTATCTGCGCCTGCACCGAAACATCCAGCGCCGAAGTCGGCTCGTCGCAGATCAGCAGTTGCGGCGACACCGCCAATGCGCGCGCGATGGCGATGCGCTGGCGCTGCCCGCCGGAGAACTCGTGCGGATAGCGCCACTTGCTGTCGCGCGCCAGCCCGCACTTGTCCAGCAACCCGTCGATATGCGCCTGCCGCGCTGCGCTGTTAGCGAACTGACTCCCTCTCCCGCCGGCGGGAGAGGGCTGGGGAGAGGGTGTTCGCAGCGCAGCCATCCCCTCCTCCAGTATCTCCGCCACCCGCATCTTCGGGTTCAGCGAAGCGTAGGGGTCCTGAAACACCATCTGCATTCCCGTGCGCGATGCCTTCGACCCGACCAGCTCCTGCCCGGCAAAGCGCACGCTCCCCGCCGTGGGCGGGATCAATTGCAGCAGCGCCTTGCCCAGCGTGGTCTTGCCGCAACCCGATTCGCCCACCAGCGCCAGCGTGCGCCCCTGCGGAATCTCCAGCGACACCCCGTCCACCGCCTTCACCTGCCCAACCACACGTTGCAAAAGCCCCTTGCGGATGGGGAAGTGGACTTGCAGGTTTTCAACCTGCAAGAGCTTGTTGCTCGTAGCTTGTGGCTCGTAGCCAAACCGAACCTGCTGATCTTCTGGATTTTCGTTTTTTGCTACCGGCAACAAGCTACCAGCTCCCAACTCCGAATAAAGATGGCATCTCACCCCGCGCCCATCTTCAACAATCGTCCATCCCGGCGTCTGCTCGCCGCACAACGCCCACGCCCGGTCGCAGCGCGGCGTGAAGCGGCAGCCCTGGGTGATGCTGCCCAGCGGCGGCACGTTGCCGGGAATGGCGGCCAGCGGCTGCCCGGTATGCTCGGTGCGCGGCATCGCGGCAAGCAGTTTTTGCGTATAGGGATGCAACGGTTGCGCGAACAACTGCGCGCGCGTGGCCTGCTCGACGATCTGCCCGGCGTACATCACGCCGACGCGGTGCGCGTTCTCCGCCACCACACCGAGATCGTGAGTGATGAGCAGCAGTGCCATGCCCGTTTTGTCCTGCGTGTCGCGCAGCAGTTGCAGCACCTGCGCCTGTATCGTCACATCCAGCGCGGTAGTCGGCTCGTCGGCGATCAGCAGCTTCGGGTTGCCCGCCAGCGCCATCGCGATCATCACGCGCTGCTTCATCCCGCCGGAAAGCTGGAACGGATATTCACGCACGCGCCGCGCCGCATCGGGGATGCCGACCTGGTCGAGCAGTTCGATGCAACACTGCGAAATAGCGGCATCTTTCGCCCCATGCAATTCCAGCACCTCCGCGATCTGCTCGCCCACCATCATCACCGGATTCAAACTCAGCCCCGGCTCCTGGAAGATCATCGCCATCCTGCCGCCGCGCACCTCGCGCATCTCGCGCTCGCTCAACCCGAACAGCGCCACCTCCTCCATCCGCGCCGCGCCGCCCGCATGCACCACGCCGTCCGGCAACAACCGCATCAGCGACAGCGCCGTCATCGACTTGCCGCAGCCGGATTCACCCAGCAGCGCAAAAGTCTCGCCTGCGGAGATATCGAACGAAATATCGTCGACGATGGCCGCGCCGTTGCGCAGGCTCGTGACGAGGTTCTCGACCTTGAGCAGGCTCATGCCTTAGCCTCCGTCCGGTTCAAACGCGGATCAAACGCATCGCGCACCGCATCGGCGAACAGATTGGCCGCCAGCACCAGCACCAGCATAAAGGCGAACGCCGCGGCCAGCGCCCACCACACCATCGGCTCGCGCCCCATCTCCAGCCGCGCGGCGTTGATCATGGTGCCGAACGAGATCATCGAGGGATCAACGCCGACGCCGACGTAGGACAGCACCGCCTCGGCCAGCACCAGGCCGGAAAAATCCATCACCAGAGCGATCAGGATGATGTGCATCACGTTGGGCATGATGTGGCGCGACAGAATGCGCATCGACGACACGCCGAACGACTGCGCCGCCTGGATGTATTCCATCTCGCGCAGCTTCAGCGTCTCGCCGCGTAGCAGACGGCACAAGCCGGTCCAACTGGTCACCCCGAGGATGAAGCACAGCGCGACCAGCCTCATATCCGCGCGCGCTGCGGAAGTGTCGAACCACTCGGGATGGGTATCTATCGTCACCTGCATCATCAGCACCGCCGCCGCGATCAGTAACACGCTGGGGATGGAGCTCAGCACCGTGTAGAGATACTGGATGGCGTCATCCACCCAGCCGCGAAAATAGCCCGCCGCCACACCGAGGAACAGCGCCAGCGGCAATGTCACCAGCGTCGTCACCGTACCGATGATGAGTCCGGTGCGGATGCTCTTCAGCGACAGGTACAGCACATCCTGCCCGACCTTGTCGGTGCCGAGCAGGTGATAGGCAGTGGCGAGATTGGCGGCCGCGCCGATGAGGGCGGCGAGGATGAGAAAAGCGACTGTCACGGAGCGCCACTGCGTAGGGTGGGCACGTTTTGTGTGCCCACGCGGTTGCGTATCCGCGCGGGCACAGAAACGTGCCCACCCTACGCAGATCAGCACGCCCAACAATAATCCGGTCACCGCACCAACCGCCGCGCGCTTCGCCACATCCGCATCGCGCTGCGACACATCAGCCAGATGCGCGCCGCCGTATTGCAGCCTCGGATACTCGCGCACGACATTGCCCTGCGCGTCGGTGATGCTCTCCTTCGCATACAGCGTCAGCGCAAATGGCGCGGAATAGGTTTTCTCGGTATGCGTGCGCAGCGGCCCGACCAGCTTGTCGAACACGCTCAACACTTCCGGCGAATACACCTTCTCGCCGCCGTTCGCTTGCGGCAGCTCAGTGCGGTAATGCAGCGTATCCAGCAGCCCGACCGCGAGGAACAACGACAGCACCAGCAACGACACCATGGCCACGCCGCTCTGCGCCACGCGCCGCCAGGGCAGCATCAGATGCTCGCGCCGCCGCACATACCAGGCCGTCGCGCTGCCCGCCGCGATCAGCAGGAACACTAGCGCATCGCTCCACAGGATGACGGGCATCATGCTTTACCCCCATCAGGCACACGCGCTAAAACTGCACCTCCCCCCTTTGCAAAAGGGGGGCTGGGGGGGATTTGCCTGCGCAAGGCTCGTGCAGAAATCCCCCCTGCCCCCCTTTTGCAAAGGGGGGTTGAGTGTGCATAGGTCTCAAAGAGGCTCATTGCAGCCTCACCCTCGGATCAACCACCGTATAGGAAATATCGGTCAAAATCAGCCCCACGATGTACAGCACCGAGCCGAGGAACACCATCGCGCGCACCACGCCAAAATCCTGCGCGTTGATGGCGTCTATGGTGTAGCTGCCGAGTCCCGGAATTCCGAAGAACGATTCCGTCAGCAGGCTGCCCATGAACAGCAGCGGAATGACCACCACCACGCCGGTGAGGATCGGGATCATCGCGTTCTTCAGCACATGGGTGAACAGCACGCGCAGCTCGGACAGGCCCTTGGCGCGCGCGGTGCGCACATAGTCCTTGCCGATCTCTTCTAAAAAGATGGTGCGATACCAGCGGCTGCTGGAACCGACACCGCCCGCCACGCCGATGATGATGGGCAGCACCACGAATTTGAAGCTGTCCGCCCCGCCCGCGTAGCCGGAGATCGGCACCAGATGCCACAACTTGCTGACCAGGAACTGCCCGCCGATGATGTAGAACAGCCCAGAGATGGACATCAGCAGCACGCACAGCGCCACGCCCGCCCAGTCCAGCGCCGTGGCGCGGAACAGCGTCATCAGCAGCGCGAAGCTGACATACGCCACCAGCCCGATCAGAAAGGTCGGCAGCGCGATAGCCAGGCTCGGCCCCATGCGCGTGGCGATCTCGCGACCGATGCTGCGCCCGTCGTCGGAATAGCCGAAGTCGAACACGAACATGCTGGCGGACTTCTGCCAGAAGATGGTGTCGGCGATCTTGCCCGTGCCGCTCGCCGCGCTGTTGACCAGCAGCGGCTTGTCATAGCCGCGCTGCTGTTTCCACTTCTCGATCGCCTCGGGCGTCACGCGCTTGATGCCGAGCTGCATGCGCGCCATATCGTCCGGCGTATTCACCACGAAGAACAGCGTGAAGGTGAGCAGGTTCACCCCGATCAGGATGGGGATGGCATACAGGATGCGGCGGATCAGGTAGGCGATCATTTGGCTTCTTCCCGCTTCTGCAACACCCGCCACATCCACCCGCCGAACAGCAGCAGCGCCGCCGCGCCCAGCCATAGCGGCCAGCGCGCGGGCTGGTTCCATTCGCGGCGCAGCTCATCGCGCTGTTGCGCATCCACACGCCAGTATTTGAGCCGGTTGTTGGCCATGATGTTGGGTTTGATGTTGTGCAGCCAGCCGTGTTGCAGCACGTAGTTCTTGGGGTGGAAGCCCCACAGCCAGGGCGAGTCGCGGCGCAGTGTCTCCAGCATCTCGTCGATGATGGCCTGCCGCGCCGGGCTGTTGTCCATGTTCTTCATCTGCTCGAACCGGCGGTCGTATTCCGGGTTGCTGTAGTTTGCGGCGTTCTCGCCGCCAAGTTTCACTTTGCCCTGAGGGCCGTGCAGCAGGAAGAAGAAGTTCTCCGAGTCGGGGTAGTCGGCGTTCCAGCCGAAGTAGAACATCTGCGTGTCGCCGCGCCGGATCTTGTCCTGGAAGCGGTTGTAGTCGGTGCTGCGCACGTCGAGTTGCACGCCGATCTTGTCGAATTGTTTGCGTAGCCAGTCGAGGCGCGACTTGCTGCCCACGCCGGTGGCGGTGGTGTCGAGGTGGATCACCAGCGGCTGTCCGCTCTGAGCGTCCACGCCGCCGGGGTAGCCTGCTTCGGCGAGCAGGCGTTGCGCTTCCCCGACCGGCTTGCGCTTCGGCGCATCACGCTCGCAGTCATACACATAGGGATTAATGCCCGCGCAGCCTGCGCGGTAGCCGAAGATGCCGGGCGGAATCGGCGATTGCGCGCTGATGCCGCGCCCGTTGGCGAAGATGGAGACAAACTCCTCGAAGTCCACGGCGATGGCGATGGCGCGGCGCAGTTTGGTGGCGCGCTCCGAGTCGCCGCCCACCACCGGGTCGAGCCAGTTGAAGCCGGTGTACATGGTGGAGGTGGATACCGAGGTGGCGAGCGCGATGCCCTGCGCCTTCATCTCGTCGGTCACCATCGCCTCGCCGCCGCTGGCCACTTGCACCGCCTGGTCGAAGCTGTCGGAGCTGATGCCGGAGGCGTCGTAATAGCCTTGCAGGAACTTGTTCCAGTAGGGGATGGTTTCCTTTTCCAGCGAGAACACCACGCGCCCGATCAGCGGCAGCGGCTTGCCTGCATCGCGCAGCAGACCGGCTTCCGCATCGCCCGCTTCGCCTTCGGCGGGATAGCTCTCGCTGTCGTAGTGCGGATTCCTGGTCAGCACCATGCGCTGGTTCGGATCGTTCTCCGACAGGTAATACGGCCCGCTGCCCACCGGCCACCAGTCGAGCGTGAGGTTGCGTTGCTTCATGCCGGGTTGCGCATAGAAGCGTTCGGCTTCCGGCGGCATCGGCGAAAAGAACGGCATCGCCAGCCAGTAGGCGAACTGCGGATATTTGCCGTGGACGGTGATGCGGTAGGTGGTGGCGTCCAGCACTTCCACGCCGGGCAGCGGGTAGGCATCAAGATCGAGGAGCGCATCGGGTTGCGCCTTGCTCGCAGTTTGCAGTGCGGCGGCATATTGCTTGAGGCCGACGATGTATTCGCCCATCACCCCGGCGATGGGGGTGTGCAATTGCGGATGGACGAGGCGCTTGATCTGGTAGGCGTAGTCCGCCGCCGTCACCGTGCGCGTGCCGGTCTGCGCGAAGTCGTTCAGGGTGTGGATGCCGGCCAGGTCTTGTTCCGTCAGGCGCAGGTTGTCCGGCACGAACGCCGGATGCGGCTGGTAGCGCATGTCGGGCTTGATGTGGATCTGGTACACGCTGTAGGCGATGCGTGCATCCGCCGCATCGCCCGGCAGCGGACGGCGCTGTGCATCCAGATAGGTCACGCGCGGCATCGTGGCGGCGGCGAGCGGCACCAGTTGGTAGGGACGCTTCAGGTAGTGGTATTGCAGCGGCGGCGCGTAGATGTTGGCGAGGAACTCGTATTCGTTCTCGCTGTAGGCCTGCGCCGGATCGAGGTGTTTGGGACGTTCGGTGAACGCGCTGTAGAGGATGTCCTTGCCACCGTCCGCCGCCGGATAGGGGTTGTTCCACAGCCCGCCGTCGCAGGCGGAAAGTAGCAGAACCAGCAGGGCAGCGCATGTCATCCTCATGCGCGAAGTGTAGCGGAACGTGACGGCAGCGTCATTGCTCGCTTGCGGCCTGTATAAAAAAGGGGTAGTGTTCTACTCGTATATTCCGTTTTTAAGGAGCCGGATCATGGAAGTCGCCAACACAAACGCCTCATCTGTCAGCCAGTTGCTCAACAGCCAGCAAACGCAGCAGCAACAGACAACCACGCAGCAACAAGATGTCCAGGCGCAGGAACCGCAACCATCGACCGTGGTGAACCTGTCCGCGGAGGCGGTGCAGCGTAACCGCGCCGAGACGCAACAGGCCGAGAACGATGCTCCGGCTGAACCGCAGGCCGCAAGCTCGGCGCGCGCCGAGACGCAAGCCAACGTCAACACCGAGCGCGCTGAACCGAGGCCGCAGGAAAACACCGAGCCGCCCGGCATCCAGTTCGTGGAAAGCACGAACAAGAACGGTCGCGTCGATACCTTCGCCTGATGCCGGGTGGACGGCAAGTAACCCTGTCTCCGCAGGAGAACACCATGCTGTGCGAGCTGACGCAATCCGGCACGCTGCGCGTGTCCGGCGACGATGCGCAATCCTTCCTGCAAAACCTGCTGAGCAACGATATCCGCGAACTCGACGCTCCGCGTGCGCAGTATTCCAGCCTGAACACGCCCAAGGGACGCGCGCTGGCGACCATGCTGGTGTTCCGCGCGGACGACGCCTACCTGCTGCACCTGCCGCGCGCCCTGTGCGAGCCGCTGCGCAAGAAACTCTCCATGTATGTGCTGCGTTCCAAGGTGCAGATCACCGATGTCAGCGACACGGTCGTCGCGCTGGGGCTGGCTGGCGCGCAGGCGCAGGAGATCGTGCGCGAACGCTTCGGCGAACTACCACCGCTGCCGCTCGGCATCGTGCGCGCCGACACCACCAGAGCGGTCCGAATTGGCAATGACCGTTTCATGATGATCACCGCGGCGCAGGATGCGCCCGCACTGCGCCAGGCGCTGGAGCAGCGCACCCGCCATGCCGGCAGCGAATACTGGGACTGGCTCGACATCCGCGCCGGCATCCCGGCCATCCTGCCGGCCACGCAGGAAGAATTCGTGCCGCAGATGATCAATTTCGACCTGATCGGCGGCGTGAACTTCAAAAAGGGCTGCTATCCCGGACAGGAGATCGTGGCGCGCATGCAGTATCTCGGCAAACCGAAGCGGCGCATGTATCTCGCCCATCTCGATGCCGCGACCGTGCCGCAGGCCGGCGACGAGCTGTTCAGCGCGGACATGGAAGGCCAGTCCAGCGGCATGATCGTCAATGCGGCACCCGCGCCGGACGGCGGTTTCGACGCGCTGGCGGTGGTGCAGACCGCCAGCCATGACGCCTTCCCCGTCCATCTCGGCGCGCTCACCGGAGCGCGCCTGCAATTCCAGCCGCTGCCCTACCCATTGCCGTGAACCTGCCCGCCCAGCTGTTCAGCGCGGACTGGCTGTGGCTGTGCAATCTCGTTTTCGCCGTCCTGCTGTACCGCGGGCTGCGCTCTGCCCCGTGGCGCGAGGTCGTCGCCAACGGCCTGCGCACCAACGCACTGGTCGGCCTGATGCTCGGCGCCTTCGTCTTCTGGCAGCTCAATGCCGGCATCCGTCCCGGCTTCAACTTCCACCTCAACGGCGCGACGCTGTTCGTGCTGATGTTCGGCTGGCAGGTCGCGCTGGCCTGCGTCTCGCTGATCATGCTTTCCACCTGGTTGTATGCGGACATGGCGCTCGTCACGCTCGGCATCAACGGCCTGCTGATGGTGGTGATCCCGGTGATGTTCAGCGAATGGGTGTTGCGCTTCAGCCGGCGGCGCCTGCCGAAGAACCTGTTCCTGTTCGTGCTGTGGAACGGTTTCGGCTGTGCCGCACTCGCCATGCTGATGACGGTGGCCGCCGCCACTGTGCTGCTGCTGGCGCTCAGCCCCTACAACTGGCAGCAGATACAGCACCACTATCTGGTTGCCGCGCCCATCATCATGCTCACCGAGGCATTCACCACCGGCGCGATGATCACCGCCTTTACCGTGTTCCAGCCGGAGGCGGTGATGAACTTCAGCGATGAGGAATATCTAGCCGGAAAGTAGCTTGGTCATGCGGACATGCGGTTGCCCGTCTTTCATGAAGACCTCGCCCTGCTCGGTGAAACCGAAGGCATGATAGAAAGGCAGCGCGGAAGTCTGCGCTTCCACTTCCACCTGCGGGTAGTTATGCGCATGCGCATGGTTGATTAGCGATTCCAGGATCGCCGTGCCGACATGCTGTTCGCGCCACTGCGGCATCACTGCGATACAGCCGATCTGCCCGTTGTTCAGCAGCCGCCCGCAGCCGATCGCATCCCCGCCGTGGCTGAGCACCAGCGCATGGCGGCAACTCTCGTCCTGCCCGTCCCACATCTGTTTTTCCGCATCGGACTGCTCGTGCCTGGAAACCGCCTCGCGCACCGATTTGAGCAACGGCTCTCCGTCGTGCCAGCAAACAAGGCTTACCGTAAAAGGATTACCCATGCCGATCCCCCTGAGTTGATGCGGGCTGTTTGCCGGAAATGCAGGCCGGCGCAGCCTCTATGGTTTTATTGGATACCGGACGGAAGTCCGGGCGCGAAACGATACAACAACTAACCCGGAAATGGAATGGGGTAATTACCCGATAATTTCGACCGGCATTCCCGCCGGCACCAGATCGAACAGCTCCAACAGGTCGGCGTTGCGCATCCGGATGCAGCCGCGCGAGCCGGGAACGCCCAGCGGCACATCATCCGGCGTGCCGTGGATATAGATGTAGCGGCGCATGGTGTCGCACCCGCCCAGCCGGTTGAAGCCCGGCTCGCAGCCGGACAGCCACAGGATGCGCGTCAGTATCCAGTCGCGTTCGGGAGATCGCGCGCCTAGTTCCGGCGTGTATATCTCCCCGGTGGGACGGCGGCGCACGAACACGGCGTTCTCCGGCTGCCCCGCGCCGATCTTGGTGCGGACGACATGCCTGCCGCGCGGCGTGCAATAACTGCCGTTCGTCTCACCCGCGCCGTTGGCCGCAGTGGATACCGTGTAGCGGCGCAGCGTCCTGCCCGCATCGTCGAACAGTTCGAGCTGTTGCGCCGGAATCTGGATGACGATCTTCATTCGGTCACAGCTTTCTGCTGCGCGCGCCGCATGACGAAAAAATCGCTGAGCAGCGCGCCGCATTCTTCCGCCAGCACTCCTCCAGTCACTTCGGCGTGATGGTTCAAACGCTGCTCTCCAAACGCATCCAGCACGCTGCCGCATGCGCCGGTCTTCGGGTCGCTCGCCCCGTACACCACGCGCGCGATGCGCGCATGCATGATCGCCCCGGCGCACATCAGGCACGGCTCCAGCGTCACATACAGGTCGCAATCCACCAGGCGGTAATTCTCCAGCCGTTGCGCCGCGTCGCGCAGCGCCAGCATCTCGGCGTGCGCGGTAGGGTCGTGGCGCGAGATAGGCGCGTTGAAACCGCGCCCGATTATTTCGCCATCCTTCACCACCACCGCGCCCACCGGCACCTCGCCCGCCGCGGCAGCCTGCCGCGCCAGATCGAGCGCGGCGCGCATGAACGCCTCATCCGCCGCCAAGCTGTCCTGATGGGGTTCTTGTTGCATCAGGACATCTGGGCGATCTTCACGCGCCACTCCGCCGGCCCGGTCTCGTGCACCGAGGTGCCGTTGCTGTCCACCGCCACGGTAACCGGCATGTCCTGCACGGTGAATTCGTAGATGGCCTCCATGCCGAGGTCGGCAAAGGCCAGCACTTTCGAAGCCTTGATCGCCTTGGATACGAGGTAGGCCGCGCCGCCGACCGCCATCAGGTACACCGCCTTGTGTTTCTTGATCGCCTCGATGGCTTCCGGGCCGCGCTCGGATTTGCCGACCATGCCGATCAGGCCGGTCTTGGCCAGCATCGTCTCGGTGAACTTGTCCATGCGCGTCGCGGTGGTGGGGCCGGCGGGGCCGACCACTTCGTCGCGCACCGGGTCGACCGGGCCGACGTAGTAGATGAAGCGGTTGGTGAAATCCACCGGCAACTTCTCGCCCTTCGCCAGCATGTCGGCGATGCGCTTGTGCGCGGCGTCGCGCCCGGTGAGCAGCTTGCCATTCAGCAGCAGCGTCTCGCCCGGCTTCCAGCTCGCCAGCTCCTCGCGTGTGACGGTGTCTAGATTGACGCGGCGCGACTCGGCGGAGGCTTTCCATTCGACCTTGGGCCAGTCATCCAGCGACGGCGGCGTCAGCACCGCCGGGCCGTTGCCATCCAGCGTGAAATGGATATGGCGCGTCGCGGCACAATTGGGGATCATCGCCACCGGCAGGCTGGCGGCATGGGTGGGAAAGTCCCGTATCTTCACGTCCACCACGGTGGTGAGGCCGCCCAGCCCCTGCGCGCCGATGCCCAGCGCGTTGACCTTCTCAAATAGTTCCAGACGCAATTCTTCGATTCGATTCGCAGCACCCCGTGCTTGCAGCTCCTGGATGTCCACCGGCTCCATCAGCGCTTCCTTGGCCAGCAACATCGCCTTCTCCGCCGTGCCGCCGATGCCGATGCCGAGTATGCCCGGCGGGCACCAGCCCGCGCCCATCTCGGGCACGGTCTCCAGCACCCAGTCAACGATGCTGTCGGAAGGATTCAGCGCGGCGAACTTGGATTTGTTCTCCGAGCCGCCACCCTTGGCCGCAAGGATCACTTCAACCTCGCCGCCGGGAACGATCTCGTAATTGATCACGGCGGGCGTGTTGTCCCTGGTGTTCTTGCGCGCACCGGCAGGATCGCTCAACACCGAGGCGCGCAGCATGTTGTCCGGGTTCAGGTAAGCGCGGCGCACGCCCTCGTTGATCATATCGCTCACGCTCATCTTCGCGTCGTCCCAGCGCACGTCCATGCCCACCTTGACGAAGGCCGTCACGATGCCGGTGTCCTGGCAGATCGGGCGGTGGCCTTCCGCGCTCATGCGCGAGTTGGTGAGTATCTGCGCGATGGCGTCGCGCGCGGCGGGCGACTGCTCGCGTTCGTAGGCCTTGCCCAATGCCTTGATATAATCGAGCGGGTGGTAGTAAGAAATGAATTGCAGCGCGTCGGCGACGCTGGAAATGAGGTCTTCCTGGCGGATGGTAGTCATATGATTTGCGTTTCTGGTTAAAGTGGGTGTGCGGATTCCAAGCGCCGATTTTAACGGAATACACGGATCGATTAAAACGATTTGGCCGAAATGTGCCAGTCAACATGGAGAAACACGGATGGCACTGTCTATTACCGAGGAATGCTTCAACTGCGGCGTTTGCGAGGCGGAATGCCCGACCGGGGCGATCTCTGCGGGCGATTGCTACTTCGTCATCGACCCCGACAAGTGCAATGAATGCGCAGGCCACTATGACCAACCCCGCTGCGTCGTGGTGGGACCGATAGATTGTTTTCTGGATGCAGAGGGCAAGCCATATCGTTTGCCAGGCAGGTAAAGATCACTTCCGCAGGTTTCATGCCCCGGCTGTTTTGCATCTCCATGCTGGGTTCTGCGCTATAAACCAGTACACTCTCATGCTCGAGAGGAGCTGATCGGCTTCCGCTGACTTTATTGGCCGCCGCGATGCGCTTGATCTCCCCGGCCGGCCGGCTCCCATTCCATATTTATTCAAAGGTTCACGATGTACCCAGTCCACGATGTTGATGCAATCCTGTTATTGGCCATGTCGCTTGCTGCAAAGCGGCGTCCGGCGGAGCTGGTCGAGATCATCGCTGCGGCCGATCTGGCCCAGGGCGCGATTCCTCCCGAAACCAAGTTATCCGATTCGTTTTACCGGCTCTCCGAATACGGCCTGATCTGCGCGCAGGATGGCGGCTACACGCTGACGCCCGATGCGCAGCAAATACTGTCCGGCCATGCGAAAAAAGCCAAAACCCCGGAGCGCATCCACGATATCAAAGAGAACCTCGCCGATTTCCACCTCAATGGCGAACACGCGATCATCCTGCTCACGGTGGAACAAATCGCCGAAGCCATCGCCGCACATCAGGCTGGCAAAAGAATCACCGGCAAGAACCTGCTGATGCCCAAACCCAAACCGGTAGAAGACAACAAACGTCCGGGACAGCACAAGCCATTCAAGTCTTTCGCGACACGCCGGCGCAAGGAAAAATAAACGCATGACCAACACCCACCTTCCCCTGCGGCTACCAGCACGCCGCCCATCCTGCAAAAACGCTACTCTTTCGAGGGTATCGCAGCAGACCAGAGCGGCGCCCCATCCGCATCCAGATAGCTGAGGTAGGCCCGCAGATCGAATTCCAGCTGGTGATAGTCGGGTTCCATATGCAGGCACAGTTGGTAGAAAGCCTTGTTGTGTTCGCTCTCCTTGAGGTGCGCCAGCTCGTGAACCACGATCATGCGCAAAAATTCCGGCGGCATCTCCCGGAACACTGCCGCGATGCGAATCTCGCGCTTGGCCCTGAGCTTTGAACCTTGCACGCGCGAGATGCTGGTGTGCATGCCCAGCGCGTTGCGGATGACATGCAGCTTGCCGTCGAACGCCACCTTGCTCAACTGTCCGGCATTGCGCAGAAACGTCCCTTTGGATTCCAGCACGTAGTCATACAGCGCCCTGTCGGTGCGCACCGCATGAGCGAGCGGATATTTTTGCAGCAGCAGCCCGGCCAACCGGCCTTGTTCGATCAGCCGCTGCACTTGCTCTGCCAGCGTTACAGGGTAGCCCGCGAGGTAATTCGGCGGTGGTTTTGGGCGCATAGTAACTTGCCGAAGTGTGAGAGAGGCAGGATTTCGTTGCGGGTGAGCGCCATTGAATGCCCCGTGCAGATCAATAGAGGCGAATTCTATGCGAAGCGTTGTGGATTGGGGAATTCTGGAGGTGGTTCCAAAAGAGCAGGCGGGGGCTGATGTATGTTTTCCCCAGCCTAAAACGTCCTAAACGTAACCGCCTTTAACGCAGCCGAATCGGGGTCGAACCGATATAAGCGGTGAATGACCGCCCTGTTCCCACATCCAGGCACCGACTGCTTGGGTGCAGTATAAAGCAAAATGGTTCTCGCATTAACTAATCCATTGGATTACAATCCTCGCATGATTACGATTGCCGAGGTGCCGGAATATATCCGTCAAGCGGAGAAGTTGCTGACCGCTGAAGAGCGGCAAGACATCGTGAGTTACCTGGCGGCACATCCGAAGTCTGGCGATTTGATCAAAGGCACGGGCGGTATTCGCAAGATGCGTTGGGGCAGAGGCGGACGCGGCAAGAGTGGCGGGGTACGGGTGGTCTATTACCACCACAGCGAGGTGATGCCGCTTTATCTGCTGGCGATGTTCGCCAAGAACGAGCAAGCCAACTTGAGCAAACCCGACCGCAACGACTTGGCGAAGCTGGTAGATGTTTTGGTTGCTACATGGATTGAGAGGTGAAAAATGGGAAAAGCTTTTGACAGTATTGCGCGCGGTTTGAATGAAGCAATTTCGCATGCGAAAGGCGAGAAGGTTGCCGTTAAGGCGTACAAGCCGGAAACGGTGGATGTTTCCGCATTGCGTCGGCGCATGGGCATGACGCAGGAGCAATTTGCTGCGCGGTTCGGTTTCTCGGTTGCGACGTTGCGCCATTGGGAGCGCGGAGATCGTTCGCCACAAGGAGCGTCGTTGGTGCTGCTGAATGTTATCAAACGCGCGCCGGACGCTGTCCAGGCAGCGCTGGTTTGATTGGGGCGACACAAATGCTACGCACTTGCGAGGGCGTTCACAAACAGGAATGACAGTGGCACTATAGGCCACCAGCATCACCCCACAACCCCGGTCGCAGGCGTCCGGCTGGCCGCAGTTGGAACAGGCATGGAAGCACCACTTACGAAACCCTCGAAGGAAAGGAGCTCCAAATGAACCACCATCGCGCAAAGAGAAACGACTTCCGTCTGGGCGACGGCCGCACCGTCACCATCGAATCCTGGATACACGCCACCACCGCCCATGTCGCCGCATTCGGCACGGATGGGCACCAGATCTCGGTGGCCACCTACCAGGCCCATATGGACGACCCTAACCTGTTCACGCCCGAGGCGCAAAAATCCCTGATCGACAGCCTGGCCGCCCAGCTCGAATACGACCTCATCAACAATCCGGAACTGCACATCCGAAAGCGGTAACGGCGCTCCGGCAACACCGCCCCGCACGGCAAGAAAAAGCCTCGCATTGCTGCGGGGCTTTTGCTTGAACAATATTCGTGGCCTCCCTGAGGTTTCCTCATCTCTCACGGGGACTACGTTGCCGCCAAGATGCGCGCCAAGCTTGCCGACCTGAAATAGCCCATAAATCCGACCTGTCGCTGGTTATTCCAGTCGCATCGGACGACGAAATGCGCCTCGCCCGGATTCTTCATAGTCAGCTCATGTGTTCTTGCCGTTGATCAGATTGATGATCTCTTTGACCATGATCTCCCTCTCATCCGGTTTGACTTCGGTGGCGACTGAACCATCGGCGGATTGATAGATGGCGAACTGTCCGGTTGATTGATTCATTGTTTGCAACTACTCATCGCCCCAGCGCACGCTTCACCATGTTAGCGACCTCTGGCGTCAGGTTGATCGGCAACAACTTCGTCCCCGGATGGGCTTGCTGGAATACGCGAAACACCTCATCGGCAAATGCCTGCCCGATCTCCTCCACCCCGGCGAAATCCAGCACCACCGTCTGGAACCGCTCAAAACGCATGGTCAGTCGCTTGGCCTGCGAACGCGAAACCAGTTTCTCGCCTTCATGCTGCGCCAGCTTCACCGGCACAATGGTTTTGGAAAAAGTGTATTCCTCCGGTGCGGCAAACTGGAAGAACACCTCCTGCAGGGTGCGCTTGCTATCGTTCGCCAGCCGCATCAGAACCACCGTACCGGGCGCATCGGCGGCTCGCTCCAGCAATACATCCGTACCCCAGTCGTCATGCACGAAATGCAGCTTGCCGGATCGGATGTCAAAGACATCCATCACCTTGGACGAAAAGAAAATCCCCTCCCCCGTATGGTGAGCCGGATCGGTAGTCAGTTTGCCCTTGGCCAGCTCCAGAATCGCCTCGCGCGGATCGTACAGGTTCATCGCGCGCTGAATCTTGAGGAAGATGCCCTCGCCCTCGTCTGCGACATACACCGAAGTATTCAAGCCATCGCGCACCAGCCCCACCATTACCTTTGCCGAACCGGAATGGTCGATCGCATTGTTCACCATCTCCGTCACCGCGTAGTGCCAGACATCGCGCACATTGGGCGGCAGGTCAGCCACCTGCGGCGCGACCTGCTCGCGCCACACCCGATCCTCGGACAGGCCTGCACGCGGATAAACCTGCCGCACGTCAGCCAGCACCGCCAACTGGTAGCGCACCCCGCGCCCCACACCGGAAGAAGTGATAATGCCTTCCCGCTTCAGTTTCGCCAGCCAGGCGCTGGCAGACTGGCGCGACACGCCATGCTGTTCTGCCAACCGCGCAGCGACATTGCCCCCGTCATGGGCAATGGCATCAAGTATGGAGCGGCGCAAATCGGCGGTCATGGCAATAAACGTAAAGTGAAAGCGGATTAATTGTAAAGCATTAATACCAAAAACGTAAAGCAGGAACCGGGAGCTATTTTTTAGAAGCTGCGTCATTCCGGGCTTGACCCGGAATCCAGCAGAACGCAAAACCGGCGCGCTTGCGCGCCACTGGACTCCGGCTTGCGCCGGAGTGACGAATTCCAGAAAGTCGCCCGCAGCCCTACACCAGCCGTATATTCCCGGTCAGTAATTACCGCATCATCCCATGCTTGATGCCGCGCGACTTGACGAGCTGTTGCTCCAGCTCGAATACGACCTCATCAACAATCCGGAACTGCACATCCGAAAGCGATAACGGCACTCCGGCAACACCGCCCCGCACGGCAAGAAAAAAGCCTCGCATTGCTGCGGGGCTTTTGCTTGAACAATATTCGTGGTCTGCCCCTAGTTATTCCTGATCACAAAAGCGGCTACCGACCTTCCTTAAGCTCCACTATTTGAAGTGCAGCACAATCAACTCAACACCATACTCAGAATGATCAATGCACATGCACAGAGTGCATCTGCTCCTGCACATACCGGTAAACCACCTCCGCCCTCGCATCTATATCTTCGCTGGAATACCCGTCAGGCATACCTTCCAGCAGGCTGTCGATGATGGCGGTTTTCATCTGGGCCTGAGCGGAGGCGCGGTCACGCAGATTGCCCATCTCTTTCCGTCGCGTCTCTACGGTATCCATGAGCTCTTGCACCACCTTCTTTATCTTAGCGATATCGCCCTTGGTGATACTGGCCTTATCCTTGGACAGCAGGTCAAACAGCGCCAGCTCCTTCTCGCTCTTGAAACCTTCGCGGATATACCGATGTTCTTCATAATCGAGCGAGTCGTGCAGGTTGATCAAGTCATCAAACACCCGCTGGATTTCGGCATGATCCTTGTCGCGGTTGTATTCGGCGATGATCTCCTGGTAACGCTTGTACAGGTCTATCCGGCAGGGGTTCTGCATCAGCATGCGCTCCAGCCTTGCCTGTATGCGCTCCTGCAAGGTCAGCAGTGCTGCCTCCTTGTAAGGCGACTTGGCGAACTCCACGCGCAGGCGCTCAAAGTCTATACCCGACAAGTCATACTGCTTTGAAGGCTGGCCTAGCCCCTTGGGCGCAAGCTCTAGGGAAGTGTCGATCACGCCGCGAATCTCTTGCATGATCGCGGCGATGTCCACCTTGGGCTTCGGCTTTTGCAGCAGGTTATAAATCGCCGTGATGGCGTTTTCTTGCGGCTCGTATTTGAAAATACCGGCGTTCGGGAACAATCCCCGCATGCGGTCAAACACATCCTCGGCCAGCACCTGAAAAGTCTTCTTGCTCTCGGGCGAGATGCTTACGGCGTTCTGCGCATTCAGCAGCTCGGCCCAGGTCTCCTCGCCTTCCTCGGCGCGAACCAAGGCATTTAGGTCAAAGCCAACGCTACTCAGGTGCGCCCGCACCTTATCAATGGCGTTGGCGTATTCGGCCAAGGCCTGATCCTCATCGAACAACGGATCGACTGGCATGCCCTTGTCGCCTTGCGCGTAAGTCGCCAGCGCCTTGCGCAAACTCTTCAGCATGCCGTTGTAGTCGATGATCAGGCCGTTCTTCTTGTTCGCGGCAACGCGGTTGACGCGGGCGATGGCCTGCATCAACGTATGCCCCTTCATCGGCTTGTCCAGATACAGGGTCGCCAGCGATTTCACATCAAACCCGGTCAGCCACATGGCGCACACCACGGCCACCCGGAACGGATGCTTGCCATCCTTGAAGCATTCCTCGATGTCCTTCCCGCCTATGCCTCTGGCGATCACCTCGCGCAAGGGGCGAACGTCGATGCCTTTACCGGAAGCATCTTTTGCTGCGGCAAAATCTTTCACTTCGTTCTGCTCGGAGCTGAACACCGGGTGTATCTGCGTCTCTTCCATCCACGCGATCTGCGCGCGCAAGCGGGCCACATAGGCCGTCTCGGGCTTGCCCGCCTTGGCGAAATATTCCTGCTCCTGCTGAAGCTTGGCGCGCAGCTCCACTATCTTCGCCTGCCACTTGTCCTTGATGCGCTCGGCCATTCTGGCGCAGGTGATCTTGTCGATGCACACCAGCATGGCCTTGGCATTGCCGCCGTAGCGGGGAAGCTCCCCCGCTTTGCTTGGCGTTTCCATCAAACGCCAACGCTGGTGGTAGTGCTCCACAAAATCCGTCGCCACGTCGTTCAGGTGCGTGTCTGAGGTGAATAGCGGATACTCGCGCGCCAGTTCGCGGTAGAGCTTTTCTTCCTGCTCTTCGCTCAGCTCGCCATCGGCGCGGGCCGCGTCTATGCGTTCTTCGATGCGCCGGTTTAAGGCAGGATCAACGATGCGCAGCTTCTCGCCCCGGTTCTCGTAATACAGCGGCAAGGTCGCACCGTCCGCCACGGCGCGCTGGAAGTCGTACACCGACACATAGGGGCCGAACACCTTCTCCGTCTCGTGTTTCTCTTTTCCGTCGATGAGCGGTGTGCCCGTGAACGCCATGAACGTCGCGGACTTTAATGCCATGCGCATTTGCGTCGCCAGCCGCCCATACTGCGTGCGGTGCGCTTCGTCCGACAAGACGATGATGTCGCGCCGCTGTGTCCAGGGTTCCGTCACGCGCTTGCGGAACTTGTGTATCAGGCTGAACACATAGCGGCGGTTTTCGTCGCGCAACAAGCGCTCCAGCCCTTCTGCTCCGGCGGCCTTGTCGCCCTTGTTGGTCGAAACACCGCAGCCGACAAACGTGGTGTAGATCTGGTCGTCCAGCTCCTTGCGGTCGGTCAGCAGCACGAAGGTATAGGCGGCCGATACCTTGCGGTGCACCTTCTGGCAGAAGAACACCATCGAATAACTCTTGCCGCTGCCCTGCGTGTGCCAGAACACCCCCAGCTTGCCCGCCAGCACGTCGGCATCGCCCGCCTTCAGCTTGGTGATGGCCTTGTTCACGCCGAGGTACTGGTGGTTGCGCGCCACCACTTTCTGCGTCTGCTCCTCGCTGCTGTCGAACAAGGTGAAGTTCTCCACGATGTCGAGCAGCGCCTCCTTGCTACACATGCCGCGCAACAAGATGGGCAACACAGGCGTGAGCGGCGCTTCGTCGTGCTTCGGCGCCGGGTCGGGGTCATCCTCGTTCAGGCGCTTCCAGCGATAGAAGTGATCCCAACTACTGGTGATGGAGCCGGAGCGCGCATCCAGCCCGTTCGACACGATCACCAGCGCGTTGTAATGAAACAGGTGCGGGATCGTGTCCTTGTAGTCGGTGTAGTTATCGTCGAACGCCGCTTTCAGCCCCTTGTCGTGGCGCTTCAGCTCGATGAACACCAGCGGCAGCCCGTTGACGAAGCCGACCAGATCGCAGCGCCGCCGGAACGGGCCGCTCTGCACCCACAGCTCGCGCACCACCAGAAAATCGTTTTTCCCCGCAGGGTCGAAATCGATCACCTTGATGTGTACATCGTCCGCCGCGTCGCCGCTGGGCGAATGCAGCGTAATGCCCTCGCGCATCAGCTTCCACTTCACTTCGTTGTGCTGCAACAGGGTCTTGGTGGGGTCGGCATCCAGCAACTGGTCGCGCGCCAGCAGCAGCTTGGTTCTGCCCTCGGGCGTCGCGGCCAGCTTGGGATTCAGCCTGAGCAAAGCCGCATCCAGCTCGCGCACCAGTACCACCTCCGTGGCATTCTTGCGCCCGAGCAAAGAATCCGGGCCGAAGGTTTCGGCGTTGAAAGCGTACTCAGAACGCCAGTCGAGGTTTTCCTCAAACAGCCGCGCAACGGGCTCCTGGATGTTGTTGTCTTCTGAGTAGTCGCTGATGGGCATTATTGTTGTCTCTCTGAATACAACCTCAGACCTGAATCGCGCCAGACATCAGCTTGGGTAACAAGCTATCGCGGGCTTCAACTAGCAGCGTGTTTTGCTTTACCAACGTTTCAATTTGCGCACCAATTTCACTTGTCAGACGGTTGAATTCGGTAGCCGTTTTTGAATCTGGCTGCAGAAGCTGCTGTGCAAACAACTCCTTTTTTGTCACCGATGCGAAGATAGTTCCGCCGCCGATCATATCCTCTTCAACGAACAATGCCTTGAGTTGATAAAGGAGCAAGGATTGCTGACCAGCGTGGCTGCGGATCGCAGAGACTCCACGGCCAATCGCTATCTTGTCCCTGGTCAGATTCAGTCGTCCTACAGGTGCGCGAACGCTGCACAAGATGTCTCCCACATCAGCAATTCGAGTTGCCTGAGTAGTATAGGTTTTGTGATTTACGAAGTGATCGCTGAAGTCCGAAACGCCTTGATGGAATGGAAGCCCCTCCCCGTCCTGATTGTAGAATTTTGATTCTGGGCTCTGCCCCATGACGATGAATGCTAGATCGCCTAACGGCATCTTCGCCCATCCTTTCGGCAATCCATCGCTGAAAGTCGCAGTCTCATAGCCTGGGAAACGTAGGCTCACAAACCACTCTTGGTATAGTAATTTGGCGGACTCTTCGAGCAAGGCGATGCGGCGACGGTTGGTTTCGATGAGCTTATCATAGGCGTCCAAAGTTGCAGCCACTCTGGATTGAACCTCGACTGGAGGAATCCGTACGCGTACCTTGTAAATCCGCTCAGGTGCTGTATGCCGAACTTTGGTGCCTGTTGATGAACCACGCAATTGCTCCCGCACCGGTCGAGAATTGAATAGCCAGTATGCGAATTGCTTGTTCAATGTATTCGTATTTGTAACGATCACCAGTCCAATACGTTGGTTGTGTAAATACTTTCCACTTTCTGGAACGCGTGCGGCGCTACCAAGCAGACCTTCTCCCTGCTCGGTCATTGCAACAACCAGATCATCCTCTGATAACAAGTAGTCATCAGGGAAGTCAGCTGTGTAATAGCGTTCTTTTCCTGGACGTACACGAAAGCCGCCGGATTCGACAAAGTTTCCAGGCGTGACCACCATCAGTGCACCTTGTTTAGCGAAGAATTCACCTTTGAAGGCATACCCATGCTTAACCCTAACGGCTTCGCCTAAGTTCAGGTCATGCCAAGTCATTCAAACAATTCCACGAAACGTAGTTGAATGGTTCTGGACAACTTTGCTGCGCTGTCGTCCAATTCGGCCAGTTCGTCGTGAATCTCCCGCATACGACCCGCAAACGCTTCGCCGTCATCCTCGTCTTGACCACCAAGAGCAACACCGACATATCGCCCCGGCGTCAGCGAATAGTCATTGTCTGCGATGTCTTTGCGAGTGACAGCCTTGCACAGCCCCGGCACGTCTGCATACAAGCCTTGCGGGAAGCGGCTCAGCAGCCAATACCCTTGAGCGATGAAGTAACTGGCGCGCTTGAACGCCTCCACGCCGAGATCGCGCGCGGTGGGCTTCTCACGCTTCTTTGCGTCACGCGGCAACAGCGCCTTCTTGGCGTCGCGCGCGATGTCGCCATCGAAGCTTGCCCACTGCCGGGCTCGGAGCTGCTTCTCCGCCATATCCAGCAGCTTCAGCCAAACTTTATGGCAGGCCTCAACCGCAGCCAGACCTGCTTTCAATTCCGGGTTGATCGCCTCGATCCGGGCTTGCAGAGCTTTGCGTGTATCAAAATTGTTCGCGGCGTGATGCCGCTGAATTTCCGGCAGCAAAGTTGCGGCGGCAGTTAGCGCCGCTTGAATCTCGCTACCCCACTCATTCGTCTGTGTTTGCGCCTTGAGCAATTCGTCGCGGTAGCTTGCCAGCAGTTCATCCGTCAGGCCGTGATCTTCGCCGAGTTTGGCACGCACGGCGGCGATGGCCGCAGCATCTGCCGTGGTCTTGCCAAAGTTGCCGAGCGCGTTGGATAGCGCGAGAACCTTTTCACCATCCAGCGCCAAACGCACCGGCAACGATTCCAGCCATTCGGCGACCTTGTTCTGGTAGCTGCCGACCAGTTCCACGAACTTGTCGCGTTCGCCCCGGTACAGCCAGGTGATGGCGCTCAGGTTGGCCAACTGCTCTTCGGTGAACACATGCGAGCGCGCCGACACCACGGTGTAGACGTTGCGCGCATCAATCATCAGCACGCTGTCCCGCAGATGGGCGGGCTTGCCCTTATCGAAGAACCATAAGGTGCAAGGCAGGCTGCGGGTGTAGAAGAACTTGGGGCCGATGGACATCATCACGTCCACATGGCCGGTTTCCACCAGCTTCTGGCGGATGTCCTTGTCCTTGTTGCCCGCGTCCGAGGCGCTGGAGGCCATGACGAAACCGGCGCGCCCCCTGTCGTTCAGGTAGCTGTAGAAATACTGAATCCACAGACTGTTGGCGTTCGAAATAGTATCGCTATCGCCTTTGTTCTTGCCCTTGGTTTTGCCGGCAATGCCGGGCAGGCCAAAGGGCAGGCGCCCCGTCTGGTGTTCGCCCACCTGGCTCTTGATCTTGGCGACTTGCACGCTGTCCACGTTGAACGGCGGATTCGCCATCACAAAGTCGCAGCTATTCAGCAGTTGGTGATGGTCTTCGTAGAAGGTATTGCCGATGCGGATGTTGCCTTCCAGCCCATGCACGGCCAGGTTCAAACGGGCGAGCTTGCTGTTGAGGTCGGCTTTTTCTTGCCCGTAGAAGGTGATGTTGACCTCGCTGGCGCGCTTATGGCGCACCTCTTCGATGAAGTGGCCGGTCTGCACGAACATGCCCGCCGAACCGCATGCGGGATCGAGCACGGTGCCGTGATCCGGCTCGATCACGTTCACGATCATGCGCACCAAGCTGGGCGGTGTGAAGAACTCGCCGCCCTCTTGCGCGCCGCTTTGCGCGAACTGGTTCAGGAAGTATTCGTAGATGCGCCCGAAGACATCGCCCTTGGCCGTTTGCAGCGCGGGACGGTTGAAAATCTTGATCAGCTCGGCCAGCAAGTCCTGCTCCATGCCGAGGTAGTCTTTTGGCAACGCGCCTTCGAGCAGCTTCTGCCCCTTCTGATCGGTAACGCTATCCTCGATGGCGATCATCGCATCGCGTATAGCTTCGCCGACCTTTGCTCCAGCTGGCAGCGCGGCGAGATAGTCGTAGCGCGCGGTCTCCGGCAGATAGATGGCGGCCTTGCCCTGAAAGCCCAGCTTGATGCGCTCCTCGCGCAACGCGCCGGTGGCGCGGACGGGCACGGCCTTCTCAACCTCGGGCAGCAGATCGTTGAAGCGCGTAGTGGCATGGCGCAGAAAGATCAGGCCCAGCACGGGCATGGAGTATTCGCTGGCGGTGAGTTTAGAGTTGGCACGCAGTTGGTCAGCGGCCTCCCACAGGTCATCTTCGAGTTGTTTGAGTTCTTGGTAATCCATCAGCGATTCGACTTAATTAAAAACAGGGGCAGCATTATTTTTCTTTCCACGGCGCGAAGCCGATGGGGCGTTTTTTGTTCGGTTCGGATGGTGCCATCAGTTGGCGGATGGCGCTGATGATCTCGGCAATGGCCTTGTCGTGCGCGCCGACCTTGCGTTCCAGTTGGTTGAGCTTTTGTGCCAGTTCCTTGTTGCCGGCAACCATTTCGCGCATGCGGACGAAGGCGCGCACCACCATGAGACTCATTTCAACCGCACGTTCGGATTTGAGCACGTTGCCCAGCATGAGTGCGCCGTGTTCGGTAAATGCATAGGGCAAAGTTGGCGAATACTTTAGCTTGGCGAGGTGGTCACAATTTGTGACCACCTCTGTCTTCTCAGTTGCCGTAAGCTGAAACATGAAGTCTTCCGGAAAACGCTCTGCATTACGTTTGACGGCCTGATTCAGCGCCTTGGTTTCCACCCCATAGAGTTCCGCCAGATCGGCATCCAGCATGACCTTCTGGTCACGGATGAGCAGGATTCTGGATTCGATACTTTCTGTCACAACAAGCGATTTCTTGTCGGCCATCCCTTTCCCCTTCGGTCTATCGCGCAGCTTGCGCATGATAGCGGTTTCCGGCGACTCGCAACACCCGCCATGCAGCAGGAACAGGAAAACGAAAGGGCGCGATAAATCGCGCCCTTTCGGTTGGTTTCTCAATCACCGCAATGTCGGGTTACGCGATGAGACTGCTAACCCGACCTACGGCTAACTGTGATTTAGCGGCCTTTTCTGCTGATCGCTTCGACCATCGCCTCGCCGAGACCGGCGGGCGATTTCGCCACGACCACACCGGCTGCTTCCAGCGCGGCCATCTTGTCCGATGCCAAACCCTTGCCACCGGCGATGATCGCGCCGGCATGGCCCATGCGCTTGCCCTTGGGCGCGGTCTGTCCGGCGATGTAGCCGGCCACCGGCTTGGTGACGTGGGCCTTGATGTATTCCGCCGCCGCTTCTTCGCGGTTGCCGCCGATCTCGCCGACCATGATGATGGCTTCGGTCTCGGGATCGTCCTGGAACAGCTTCAGGCAGTCGATGAAGTCCAGTCCCTTGATCGGGTCGCCGCCGATGCCGATGCAAGTGGATTGACCCAGCCCGAGGCGCGAGGTCTGGAACACTGCTTCGTAGGTGAGCGTGCCGGAGCGCGATACCACGCCGACCTTGCCCTTCTTGTGGATGAAGCCGGGCATGATGCCGATCTTGCATTCGCCCGGGGTGATGATACCGGGGCAGTTGGGGCCGATCAGGATGGCGTCGTTGGCCTTGAGTGCGGCTTTGGCGTTGAGCATGTCCAGCACCGGGATGCCCTCGGTGATGCAGACGATGACCCTGACTCCCGCTTCTGCCGCTTCCATGATGCCGTCGGCGGCAAAGCCGGGCGGCACGTAGATCATCGTGGCATCGGCGCCGGTCTCGCGCACTGCATCGCGCACGGTGTCGAACACCGGCAGGCCGAGGTGTTTCTGCCCGCCCTTGCCCGGCGTCACGCCGCCGACCATCTGGGTGCCGTAGGCGATCGCCTGTTCGGAGTGGAAAGTACCCTGCTTGCCGGTGAACCCCTGGCACAGGACCTTGGTATTTTTGTTGACGAGTACGCTCATGATGTTTTCCTGTTCACTGGACCGCAGCCACGGCACGCTTGGCCGCATCGGTCATGTCGCTGGCGGAGATGACGCCGACGCCGCTCTCGGCGAGCATCTTCTGCCCCAGCTCGACGTTGGTGCCTTCGAGGCGCACGATCACCGGCACTTTGACGCCGACGTCCTTGACCGCGGCGATGATGCCGGAGGCGATGATGTCGCAACGCATGATGCCGCCGAAGATGTTGACCAGCACCGCCTTGACGTTGCTGTCGGACAGGATGATCTTGAACGCCTTGGCGACCACTTCCGCCGTGGCGCCGCCGCCGACGTCGAGGAAGTTGGCGGGCTGGCCGCCGTGCAACTTGACCAGGTCCATGGTCGCCATCGCCAGACCGGCGCCGTTGACCATGCAGCCGATGTTGCCGGACAGGGCGATGTAGCTGATCTCGCATTCTTTCGCGGCGACTTCTTTCGGGTCGATCTGGCTGTTGTCGTTCATCGCGGCCAGGTCCTTGTGGCGGAACACCGCGTTGTCGTCCACGCCGATCTTGCAGTCGAGCGCCACGAGGTTGCCGGTGGCGGTGACGATCAGCGGGTTGATCTCGGCCATCGCCAAATCGTTCTCCATGAACAGCTTGTACAGGCCCTTGGCCAGCTTGCCGAACTCGGCGATCTGCGCGCCTTCCAGCTTGAGGCCGAACGCCAGCGCGCGGCACTGGAAGTCTTGCAGCCCGAGCAGCGGGTCGCAGAATTCCTTGAGTATCTTTTCCGGGGAGTGTTCGGCGACTTCCTCGATCTCCATGCCGCCTTCGCTCGACGCAACCAGCGCGACGCGCTCGGATTCGCGGTCCACCGTCAGGCTGATGTAGAGCTCGCGCGCGATCGGCAATGTCTCTTCGATCAGCAGGCGCGACACCAGTTGGCCTTCTGGCGCGTTCTGGTAAGTCACCAGCGTCGTGCCGAGCAGCGCATTGACCGCCTCTTTGGCAGCATCGCGCGAGCGCACCAGCTTCACCCCGCCGGCCTTGCCGCGACCGCCGGCATGGATCTGCGCCTTGACCACCCAGGCGTCGCCGCCCAGTTCCGTTATCGCGCCGTCCAATTGGGAGGCGCTGTCTATCGCCGCGCCGCGCGGTGTGGCGATGCCATATTTGCGCAACACCTGCTTGGCCTGATATTCATGCAAGTTCATGGGTAGTTCCTAAAGTTGTTGTCGATTGATAATTCATAAGCTCGTAGCCTGTAGCGGGTAGCTTGTAGCAAAGTCAAAATCAGCTTTGCGCCAGGTTTTGCTACGGGCTACAAGCTACGAGCTACAGGCTGCAAACTACAGCGCTGCCAATGCCGCGTTCAACGTTGCGCTGGGGCGCATCGCTGCGGATGTCTTGGCGAAGTCCGGGTGGTAATAACCGCCCATGTCTACCGGCTTGCCCTGCGCACCGATCAGTTCGGCGGTGATCTTCGCTTCATTCTCGGTCAGTGCTTTCGCCAGCGGAGCAAAACGAGCTTGCAGCTCTTTGTCCTTGCTCTGCTCGGCTAATGCCTGCGCCCAGTACATGGCGAGGAAGAAATGGCTGCCACGGTTGTCGATCTCGCCGACCTTGCGGGCGGGCGACTTGTTGTTGTCGAGGATCTTGCCGTTGGCCACATCCAGCGCATCGGCCAGCACTTGCGCCTTGTCGTTCTTGAAGGTCTGTGCCAGATGCTCCAGCGACACGCCGAGTGCGAGGAACTCGCCCAGCGAATCCCAGCGCAGATAGCCTTCTTCCTGGAACTGCTGCACATGCTTCGGTGCGGAACCGCCCGCGCCGGTCTCGAACAATCCGCCACCGCTCATCAGCGGAACGATGGAGAGCATCTTGGCGCTGGTGTTCAGCTCGAGGATCGGGAACAGGTCGGTCAGGTAGTCGCGCAGCACGTTGCCGGTCACGGAGATGGTGTCCAGTCCCTTGCGGGCGCGCTCCAAAGTCACACGACAGGCATCGGCCGGTTCCATGATCTTGATGTCGAGGCCGGCGGTGTCGTGATCCTTGAGATACTTCTCGACCTTGGCGATGATCTGCGCGTCGTGTGCGCGGTTCTTGTCGAGCCAGAAGATCGCCGGGGTGTTGGACAGGCGTGCGCGCGTGACCGCCAGCTTGACCCAGTCCTGGATCGGCGCATCTTTGACCTGGCACATGCGGAAGATGTCGCCCTGCTCCACCTTCTGTTCCAGCAGCGTCTTGCCTGCGGCATCCACCACGCGGATCACGCCGTTGCCAGCCGCTTCGAAAGTCTTGTCGTGCGAGCCGTATTCTTCGGCCTTCTGCGCCATCAGGCCGACGTTGGGCACGGAGCCCATGGTCACCGGATCAAGTGCGCCGTTCTTTTTGCAATCGTCAATGGTGGCCTGAAACACGCCCGCGTAGTTGCGGTCGGGGATCATCGCCTTGGTGTCGTACGGCTTGCCGTCGGCGCCCCACATCTTGCCGCCGTCGCGGATCATCGGCGGCATGGAAGCGTCGATGATCACGTCGCTGGGCACATGCAGGTTGGTGATGCCTTTGTCGGAATTCACCATTGCCAGTTGCGGCTGGTTCTTGAAACATGCCTGAATGTCTGCCTCGATCTCGGCGCGCTTGGCGTCCGGCAGCGTGGCGATCTTGGCCAGCACATCGCCGAAGCCGTTGTTGACGTTGACGTTGAGTTCCTTGAACGTCGCGCCATGCTTGTCGAACACCTCCTTGAAATACACCGTGACGGCGTGGCCGAACATGATGGGATCGGAGATCTTCATCATGGTGGCTTTCAGGTGCAGCGACAGCAGCACGTTCGGTTCTTTCTTCGCTTCTTCGATCTGCTCGGCGTAGAACTTGCGCAGCGCGCGGCAGCTCATGGCGGATGCGTCGATCACCTCGCCCGGCTTGAGCGTGGTCTTTTCCTTGAGCACGGTGGCCTTGCCGTCGTCGCCGACGAACTCGATGCGCACCGTGGTCGCATCAGGCACCGTGACGGACTTTTCGCTGCCGTAGAAATCGTTGGCGGTCATGTGTGCCACATGGGTCTTGGAGTCGCTTGCCCATTTGCCCATGCGGTGCGGGTTCTTGCGCGCAAAATTCTTGACCGACAGAGCGGCGCGGCGGTCGGAATTGCCTTCGCGCAATACCGGATTGACAGCGCTGCCGAGTATCTTGCCGAAGCGTGCCTTGAGTTCTTTCTCGGCATCGTTCTGCGGGTTTTCCGGAAAGTCCGGAATCTTGTAGCCCTGCGACTGCAATTCCTTGATCGCCGCTTTCAGTTGCGGCACCGAGGCGCTGACGTTGGGCAGCTTGATGATGTTGGCTTCCGGCTTCAGCGTCAGTTCGCCCAACCAGGTCAGGTCGTCATTGAGTTTCTGGCTGTCGCTCAGGTTCTCGGGGAAGTTGGCGATGATGCGACCGGCCAGGGAGATGTCCCTGGTTTCGACCGCGACGCCTGCCGCCTTGGTGAACGCCTGCACGATGGGCAGCAGGGAATAAGTTGCCAGTGCCGGCGCTTCGTCGACCTTGGTCCAATAGATTTTTGCTGTTGTCATGTTCGTTTCCTCTTCAATTAAGTAATGCGGGAGCGCCGACGTGGACGTCGGCGCTCCCAATCAATTTGCTCAAGCCGCTTTCATCTGGCTGGCGTACAGGGAAAGCGCGCCACCGGCACGGATCATCGGGATGTCTTCCTTGCCCTGCGCGAGCTTGACCGGAATCTCGCCGACGCCTTCCACCACCAGCTTGAGCTGGCCGCCTTCCAGCGCGGAAGTGTCCAGCGACATCTTGGCGCCTTGCGGGATGCGCTCGATATCCGCCGGATTCTCGAAGGTCAGACCGATGATGCCGAAGTTGGCGAGGTTGGCGAGGTGGATGCGCTCGAAGCCCTTGGCCACGATGGCGCGCACACCGAGGATGCGCGGGCACAGACCGGCATGCTCGCGCGAGCTGCCCATGCCGTAACCGTCGCCGGCGACCAGGAAGCCGTGACCGCCCGCATCGCGCAATGCCGCCGCGCGGGTGCTGAAGGTGTTGTCCACCTGCACGAAGGTCGCCTGTCTGGCGTATTCGTCGGCGTTGGAACGCAGCGACAAATACTTGCCGGCGGGCTGGATGTGGTCGGTGGTGATCTCGTTGCCGAGCTTGAGCAGCACCTCACCGGACAGCTTGGCCGGCAGCGGAGTCAATGTCGGCAGCGGCGCGATGTCCGGGCCGTAGCGGCATTCGACCTTGGCGGCTTCGGCGGGCGGCAGCGGCGCAACATAGGATTCCATGTCCACCACCGGCGGCACGATCTTGATGGCGAGCTCGGGATTGTCGCCGAGCAGGTCGCGCGGGTCGGTGACACAACCCATCACGGCGCCTGCAATGGCGGTGACCGGGCTGACCAGATGCACCTGGGCGGTCTTGGTGCCGGAGCGCTCTTCGAAATTGCGGTTGGCGGTGGACAGCATCACGCCGTTGCTGGGTGGGGAGAAGCCCTGGCCGATACAGGCGGAGCAGGCGTTTTCCAGCACGCGCACACCGGCGGCGTAGAAAATTTCCAGATAGCCGGCCTTGGCGAGCTGGCGCGCGATGGCTTGCGAGCCGGGGGCGATGGCGGTGTCCACCTTGACCTTGCGACCGCGCAGCAATTCGCCGACGCGCGCCAGGTTCTCGTAGTTGGCGTTGGTGCAACTGCCGATGAATACGGCGTCGATCTTCATGCCGGCGTGATCCTTGACCTTCTCCATGGACTTCAGGCGCGGATACAACGCGATGGTCGGCTCCAGCGCCGACAGGTCGATCTCGATGGTGCGCGAGTAGGTCGCGCCCGCATCGGCAACCAGCGACTGCCAATCCTTGCCACGCTGACGGCCTTCGAGGTAGGCCTTGGTAATGTCATCCGACGGGAAGATCGAGAATGCGACGCCCGCTTCGGTGCCCATGTTGCAGATGGTGGCACGGTCCGGAACGGCGAGGCTCTTGAGGCCGGGGCCGGTGTATTCCAGGCAGAGGTCCTTGTTGCCCTTGATGCCGATGACCTTGAGCACGTTCAGGATCACGTCCTTGGCCAGCACGGCAGGATGCAGCGCGCCGGTGAGATTCACCTGCACCACATTCGGCATCGATATTTTGTAGGAAGTGCCCGCCATCGCGAAGCTGACATCGGTGCCACCCGCGCCCATCGCCAGCATGCCCATGCCGCCGGCGTTGGTGGTGTGCGAGTCGGAACCGATCACCGATTTGCCGGGTGCAGCGAAGTCTTCGAGGAACACGCTGTGGCAGATGCCGTTGCCGCCGCGCGAGAACCAGCAGCCGTATTTCTTCGAGAAGGTCTCGAGGTAGCGATGGTCATCACCGTCGATGTAGCCGACTTGCAGGGTCTTGTGATCCACCACGATGACCGAGGTGGTCTTGACGCGGTCCACGCCCATCTTCTCGAAAGCCAGCGCGGCAGCGGTGCCGGTGGCGTCCTGGTACAGGGTGTGGGTGAACTGAATTTCTAAAGGCTGCCCCGGTTCGGGGAGTTGCTTCAACCCCCCGGCCGCATTGGCCAGGAGGATTTTCTGTGCGACATTAAGTGCTGTCATGGTGCTCTCCAAATTGCGAAAAAAGTTAATAACTCGTGGTTGAAGCTACGCAACGCTTCAGGGATTGATGAACTGTCTATCGGGATCCGCCCTTGGCTCCACCCGTCTTGCGTTCCGTCCCGGAATCATTGCGCTGGAAAACTGGGGGAAGGGACAATCGCACGCGTAGGATGGGTTGAGCGACGCGATACCCATCGTCCCCCGGTAATAAATTGATGGGTATCGCGTCGCTCCACCCATCCTACGATCCGCTCTTATCTCTTCCTTGAACTTACGAAACGTGGCTGCACGCCGATGCCGGTGTGCGCGTGTCCATGTTGCGGCCGCGATTGATGTGGTCGTCGATCTCGCCCGCGCAACCGGCCATGCGGCCGAACAGGAACGCGGTGAACGCGGCCATTTCCATCAGGTTCTCGCTGAACTGGCCATTGCGGTAGCGCGGCCACAGCAGCTTGAGCAGCGACGCGGCGATCACGGCATCGATGTTCACGCAGAACACATTGGCGGTGACGCCGTTGTCATACAGCGACTGCACCAGCGTCTTGTAGAAATCGTGGAACACGTTCTTCTCGCCGCGCTCGGCAAAGAACTCGGAGATGAAGGTCTCGCGTGGGTCGTGATTGACCGGATGGCCCTTGAACACCGGGTGGTTCACGCCCGGGATGTTGCGCACGCCGGTGCCCAGCGCCTTGCTCTGCTTCTTTTCCTTGTTGAAGGCGATGGCAAAGTCGGTGGTGATCTTCTTCAGGTCGATGTCTTTACCGGGGTTGCTCGCATCAGCCAGCGAGGTGTCCTTGAAGTTCTCGATCAGGAACTGGATGCCTTCGTAACCGTTGCCGCCGTGGGCGAAACCGGTGTGGGTCAGGAAGCCGATCATGCCCTTGTTGATCTGCACGCGCTCCGGCGACTCGGGGCCGTCGGCGGATACCGCGCCCTTGCAGCCTTGCGACGAGATGGTGCCGACGCCATTGGAAATGATGAGCCCCAGAATGACTTGCAGCGGCAACAAGCTGGCTTCGGTCGGGCGCTCGCCCAGCAGCGAGATGTAGGCCAGTTGCGTCACGCTCCAGGAATCCAGCATCTCCTGGGTGCTTACGCCGCAGAAGCTGTCCGCAGCATGGTGCTTGGCTTCGGTGGCCGCGCCGATGATGGCGCCGAACAGCTTGGCGTACCAGGGGAAGTTGCGCACGGTCAGCTTGGAGATGCGCTTGCGCATCAGCGGCTCCCACGCGATGGTGGTGGTCAGCGCGGCCAGCACGGCGTCTGCCGTGGGATGGCCCTTGAGCGAGCGCAGATACTTCACGAACGCCGACTTCGCGCCGCGCTGGTCGAAGGCCTTGAGCATTGCTTCGGCCTTGGCGTCGGGAGCGGCGCCCACCAGCGTGGCGAGTTGCCCGGCGGTGGCTTCGGCAGGATTGACCTTGGCCTGTTCATCGTCGCCTACCAGCAAGCCGGAATGCGCAAAGATCTCGGTCAGCGAATCGGCGGCGGCGCGCGCGGCATCCACGCGCTTCGGCCCCAGCAAAGCGACTGCCGCGCTGATCGCGGTGTTGGGCGCATTGCCCGCTTCGCGCGCAGCTTCGGCGGCGGCCAGCATGGCGTCGCCGCACAGGTTGACGTTCGCAGCGACTGCGAGGTTGAACAGGGCATTGTCGTTGGCGTCGTTGAGCTCGCGCACCACGGACAGGCACAGGTTGGATTCCAGCGGCTGCTTGGAACAGTCGAGGATGGAGATGCCGTTGACCTTGGTGACCTGGGTCTTGGGATCCATCACCGAGCTGCCGGAACAGTCCTTCATCGACTGGCGCGGGAAGATGGCGCCGACGTTCTTGAGCAGTTCGGCGATCTGTTCGTCGTAGGGCGACAGTGCCTTGACCACCGGGATATCGAGTGCGGCGGGCAGCTTCAGACCTTGGTTGTCGCCGAACCACGGCTTCAGCTCCAGGCTGCCTTCGGGCGCGAAATCCTTCTGCACGCCGTTCAGTTCCATCACCTTGGTCAGCGCCAGCGGGATGTGGGCGATGTTGGTCACCACCGCGCCCTGCTTCGAGCACACGGGGTTTTCCGGGGTGAACAGGTCGTTCACGCCGAACTTGTCCATGAACCATTTTTCCTTGGCGCGGGCGTCGTCGCCCGAACCGGCGATGGCGCCGGCATGACCCACGGCGCGCGTCAGGTTGGCTTTCCAGCGACCCACCACGCAGGCCACCACCGGCTTGTCAAAGGTGACGTCCTGTTCGTAGTAGCCGCCCGGCTCGGAATACAGCACCGCCGCCTTGGTGCGGGTGTCATTGGACATCGCGTAGGCGAACTCTGGCAAGGCGTAGTTGATGTACACGTCCTTGCCGCTGGAGATCAGCGTGGTCGTGCCCCAGCCGCCGATGGAAAGGTAATTGGCGATGGTGGTGGTGAAGTTGCCGGAGTTGGAATAGATCGCGACCGTGCCTTTGCGCAGGGTCTCTTCCGGCTTGTCGCCGCCCAGCGCGCCGCCGATGCGGATATGGTTCCAAGAGTCGGCCACGCCCAGACAGTTGGCGCCGAAGATGTCCACGCCGCGCTGCTGGCCGAGTGCGCGGATCTCGCGGGCATCATGCATCGCCACCTTCTCGGTGAGGATGATGACCTTTTCGACGTCGGGATTGATGCGGATCAGTTCGGCCACGCCGTCGCGCACGGCGGAAGGCGGCAGGTAGACCACGCCGACATTGAATTTATGGCCGGCTTCAATGCCTTCGCGCACGTTGTTGTAGACCGGGATGTTGCCTGCGGGCGTCTCGACGAACTGGCCGCGGCGTCCGGGCGAGGTGCCGAACACGATGTTGCCGCCGGAATAGGCATGGCTCACCGGGGTCACGGAACGCGATTCGTTCCCTGTGATGTTCAGCACGCAGATGCGGTCATCTTTGGTCGCGATGTCGGCGAGCGAGTGTATGCCGACGTAATACTTGAATTTATCTATACCGGGCTTTCTCATTGCTTGTCACCTTTACATTTCAAATTTTTGAGCTTGTAGCTAGTAGCCTGTAGCTGGTAGCAAAACCGGTTGGCTACCGGCAACAAGCCACCAGCGACTAGCTTTACGCGTCCGCCGGCAGGCCCAGCAGCTTCGCCACTTCGGCGCGTCCGCCCTCCTTCATCCAGCGGTTCGCTTCCTGCGCGTAGTTCACCACATCGGTCATCGCGGAATCGAAACCGAATATCTTGTAGGGGATGCGCAACGAATCGCACACATCCTTGAACACGCCCATGCCGCGGATCACTTGCGGACCGCCGCGCCCGATCACGACATATATCGGCGTGGGGCCATGTTCGCTGAAGTAATCGCGCAGCGCATCGGCCATCGCGCGGAACGTGACGAAGATGTCGGTGTTGTTGGCCTTG
>MGWS01000009.1 GCA_001801105.1 Gallionellales bacterium GWA2_60_18 | reverse complement strand
CATCCCGAACAGGACAGTGAAACGACTCCGCGCCGATGATAGTGTGCACTACGCATGTGAAAGTAGGTCATCGTCAGACTCCTTACAAAAGCAGCGCCCTCCTTAAAGAGGGCGTTGTCATTTTTACTGCAGCGTCGGATTGCTTTGACAAAGCATGAGGCATTTCCGATAATGCACGCCGTTTTTGTCGTGATATCACAACGACGGGTCGTTAGCTCAGCTGGTAGAGCAGTGGACTCTTAATCCATTGGTCGAAGGTTCAAATCCTTCACGGCCCACCAGATGCAAGGACTTGGGTACCCCCCGAGTCCTTTTGTGTTTTTGCGGGACTCCAAAATAATACTGTCATGGATTTTGCCGGTGGCTTCATTTATCATGGTATTGTTGCGGAAGTTGAAAGAATTGGCGGGTCTCCCCGCATTGCAGGGTAGTGAACCTGGTCAGATCCGGAAGGAAGCAGCCAAAGCTAATTACTGCAAGTGCCGGGGTAAGGCTCGCCTCCTATTGTGGAGGCGTTGGAGAAGACAATGAAAAAAATTGCTTGGCTCTTGGGGGCGTTGCTATTTGGCAACAATGCGCTGGCAGTAGACGGTATGTCCGTGGAATACGGCAATGGCGATGCAACGGACATGGCGCGCGTCGGTGCTATCTGGAACTGGGACAAGCAGTGGTTCACTGAAGGTGCTTGGCTGGTGACCGGTTTCTGGGAAGTGTCTGTGGGCAGATGGAACGGCCATAGTGCCGCCGGCAACAACCAGACGATCACCGACTTGGGTGTTACGCCGGTGTTTCGTTTCCAGCAGAAGAACCGTTCCGGTTTTTCACCCTATGCCGAAGGTGCAATCGGTTTTCACCTGATAGCGCCAACTTTTATCAATGCCGATCGCAAATTCGGTAGCGCTTTCCAGTTTGGCGATCATGTGGGTTTCGGCGCAAGTTTCGGCGACCGCCAGCAATTTGAACTGGGGTATCGCTTCCAGCATCTTTCCAATGGCAGCATCAAACAGCCGAATCAGGGCATCAATTTCAACCAGGTTCGTTTCGGCTATCAATTCTGACGAGGAGCAACTTGTCAGCCACAACGGTTCTCGCGCGTAAATGGCGTCCAAAGACCTTCGCCCAATTGGCCGGGCAGGAGCACGTCGTTCGGGCGCTCAGTAACGCGCTCACTCAAAATCGTCTGCATCATGCGTACCTGTTCACAGGCACGCGCGGGGTGGGCAAAACCACCATTGCGCGCATCTTCGCCAAGTCGCTGAATTGTGTCACCGGGATTACCGCTACGCCCTGCGGCGAGTGCAGTGCATGCAGGGAGATCGACAGCGGTCGTTTCGTTGATCTGATCGAACTGGATGCGGCGTCCAATACACAGGTGGACAACATGCGCGAGCTGCTGGAAAGTGCGTTGTATGCGCCGACCAGCGGACGCTTCAAGGTGTACATCATCGACGAAGTGCATATGCTGTCGAAGTCGGCCTTCAACGCGATGTTGAAGACGCTGGAGGAGCCTCCCGGGCATGTGAAATTCATCCTTGCCACGACCGATCCGCAGAAGATCCCTGTCACCGTGTTATCGCGTTGTCTACAGTTCAATCTTAAGCAGTTGCCACCCGCATTGATCGTTGCTCATTTGCAGCATGTGCTGGAGCAGGAGCAGGTCGCATTCGAGACGGGCGCGATCGCACTGATTGCGCGAGCCGCACAAGGCAGCATGCGCGATGCATTAAGCCTGATGGATCAGGCAATCGCTTTTTCCGCCGGGAAAGTTGAAGAAGCCGTGGTGCATACCATGTTGGGTGCGATAGATCACGGTTACCTGTTCGATCTGCTGGGGGCTTTGCGTGACCGGAACGGTGGCGCGTTGCTGGAGATTGCCGATAACATGGCTGCGCGCAGTGTGGCACTCGATTCTGCGCTACAGGAGTTGGCCACGTTGCTGCATCGTATCGCGCTGGCGCAGAGCGTGCCGCAGGCGATTGCCGACGATGATCCGGAACGCGCGCGTCTACTGGAACTGGTGCAGGCGTTCACAGCGGAAGAAGTGCAGCTGTTCTATCAGATCACCATCCATGGACGCGATGAGATCGATCTGGCTCCAGATGAGTATGCCGGGTTTACCATGACGATTTTGCGCATGCTGGCCTTTGCGCCGGCCAGAGACAGGGGGCGGCCGAGCGTGGTTGTGTCTCCGGCTGTCGCATCGGGTGCGCAAGCTGCGGCGACAGGCAGGCCTGCGCATGTGGCGGCAATGCCGGCTTCAGTCAATGCCGGCGCATCAGCCGGTCAAATCGTCACCCGACCGGCCACTCATCCCGGCAGCCAGCCCGATTGGGGGGTATTGCTGATGCAGTTGAATGTGCAGGGTATGGCGCAGCAATTGGCGAAACATTGCGTGCTGGAAAGCTTCTCGGACGGGCAAATCACTTTGCGCCTGTCGCCGGAACAGAAATCATTGAACAGCAAGATGGCAACTGAAAAATTGCAGACGGCATTGAGCGAATATTTCGCCAAACCGCTGAAACTGAACATCGTGCTGGGAAAAACGGAAACAGCCACGCCCGCCGTGGTCGAACAGCGGAACAACCAATTGAAACAACAGCAGGCAGGCGATTCGATCGCACATGACGATTTTGTGCGCGATGCACAAGCCGAGCTGGAGGCCAGACTGATCGAAGAATCGGTCAAGCCATTACAGTAGGATTCGGGAGGAGACAGAAATGATGAAAGGCGGATTGGCAGGGCTGATGAAGCAGGCGCAACAGATGCAGCAGAATATGCAGAAGGCGCAGGCCGAATTGGCGACCGTGGAAGTGGAAGGACAAGCCGGTTCCGGTATGGTCAAGGTGATCATGACCTGCGCACGCGAGGTGCGCCGTGTATCGCTGGACGATAGCGTCATGTCCGACGACAAGGAGATACTGGAAGACCTGATCGTGCTGGCGCTCAATGACGCAATGAAGAAAGCGGAAGAGATCACGCAACAGCGCATGAGTGGGTTCTCTGCCGGCATGGGATTGCCGCCGGGGATGAAGCTGCCGTTCTGATGAAGCCTTCCCATCTGGAAGAATTGATCGCCGCGCTACGCTGTCTGCCGGGCGTGGGGCCGAAATCCGCTCAGCGCATGGCTTATCACCTGTTGCAACGCGACCGTTCCGGTGCCTTGCGTCTGGCTCAATCACTGGAGCAGGCTACGGCGAATATCAGGCATTGCGTCAAATGCAATAATTTTTCAGAGGACGAGGTCTGTGCATTGTGCGCATCGTCCAGGCGCGATGCCAGCTTGCTTTGTGTGGTCGAGATGCCGGCAGATCTGCTGATGATGGAACAGACGCAGTGCTATCGCGGCATGTATTTCGTGCTGATGGGCAGACTGTCGCCGCTCGATGGCGTCGGTCCCGGGGAGTTGAATATTGAACATCTGCTCCGGCGCGTTCAGGAACAGTCCTGCGAAGTGGTGCTGGCCACCAGCTTTACCGTGGAGGGCGATGCCTCCGCGCATTACCTGGCCACCCTGCTGCGTTCGCATGGGGTCAAGGTTTCGCGCATCGCACGCGGCTTGCCGGTAGGCGGAGAGCTGGATCAGGTAGATAGCGGTACACTGGCACAGGCCATGCTGGAAAGACGCGAGATGACATCATGAGCGAACCGGGCGAAAAATTGCAGAAGGTGATGGCGCAGGCCGGATTCGGTTCGCGCCGCCTGATGGAACAATGGATCGCCGATGGCCGCGTCAGCGTGAACGGTGAGCCGGCTACACTGGGGATGCGCGTGGTGGAAGGCGATCTGGTCAAGGCGGAGCGCCGCACCATTCGTGTCGGACAGCGCGCACACAACGCACGCGTGCTGCTGTATCACAAGCCGGAAGGAGAGATCGTCAGCCGCGACGATCCGGAGAAACGCGTCAGTGTGTTCGATAAGCTGCCCAGGCTGCGCGGGCAGAAATGGATCGCCATCGGGCGGCTGGATTTCAACACCAGCGGGCTGCTGATCTTCACCACCTCCGGCGAGTTGGCGAACCGCCTGATGCATCCGCGTTTCGAGGTGGAGCGGGAATATGCGGTGCGCGTACAGGGCGCCCTGAGCGAGGGGCAGATGAATCAAGCCCTCAAGCAGGGTATCGAACTGGAAGATGGTCCGGTCAGATTCGAGAAACTCGAGGACAGCGGCGGCGAGGGGTTTAATCACTGGTACCGGGTGATGCTCAAGGAGGGGCGCAACCGCGTGGTACGCCGCGCCTTCGATGCGCTGGGATCGCCGGTGAGCCGCTTGATGCGTGTGCGTTTCGGTATAATCAGCCTGCCGCCGCGCCTGAAGCGCGGAATGACTGCCGAGTTGGGTGAGGATGAAGTGGGCAGTGTGCTGGAATGGGCCGGAATCGCGCCGGGCGGCACCGGGACGGAACAGGATGCGCCGGGCGCAGACGCGCAGGTTCAGCCCGTAGCGAAACGGCAACGTGCCGCCACGGCCCGTGATGCAATGCGCGGTACCGGGCGAGGACGCAGCACTCATGTGAAACGCTGAAAATCCGAATGGAAAAAAGCAGCAGCAAGACCGTCATGTGCAGCGTGCTGTTTCTGGATATCGTCGAATACTCCAAGAAAACAGTGGCTGAGCAGATCGCGTTGAAGGAAAGGTTCAACGGCTATCTTTCCGCCGCCCTGCATTCCGTGCCGGCGGCGGATCGGGTCATTCTCGATGCCGGCGACGGGGCGGCGGTCAGCTTTCTCGGGGATGTCGAAGATGCCCTGAGGACGGCGCTCCGGCTGCGTGAAAGCCTGTTCAATGAAGCGCCGGATGTCGAGCCGCGCATGCAGCTGCGCATAGGCGTCAATCTCGGCCCGGTGCGCCTGGTGATGGACATCAATGGCCAGCCCAACGTCGTCGGCGACGGTATCAACGTGGCACAGCGCGTCATGGGATTTGCCGAACCGGGGCAGATACTCATATCGCGCTCTTATTACGAGGCGGTTGAGCGTCTCTCCGGCCAATATGAGGCGATACTCAGCTATCAGGGTTCGCGCACCGACAAGCATGTGCGCGAGCACGAGATATACGCCGTGGTGCGGCCCGGCGAAACCACGCTCAAGCGGTTGTCGGAAACAACCATCACCAGAGCGAGAGCGACATTACGGGCCGGCATGCGGGGGCGCACTTTGTATGTCGGTGCCGCTGTAGCCGCCGCAGTGCTGATCGGCGTGCTGGCGTTCAAACCGGATCGACATGCCCAGAATGCGGCTGCGCCGGAAGAGCCTGCCATGCCGACAGAGAATGCCGCGCCGCCTGTTGCCTCGTCGGCATCCGTCACACCGCCCGTGAGTGCGGCGGCTACCGGAACCGGCGCAGCAAAACAACCGGGCGATGCCGGCGTCAAACAGGCACAGCAAAACAAGACGAAGCCGAAGCCGAAGCCGGCGGCGCCTGCGGTTGCGGACAAGCGCGGCAGCACCGATGCATCCATTACCATTATCTGCAAGAATGATGAGGGGCGCGTGTTCGTGGACTATTTCCAGAAGGGCGAGGTCAGTTACGGAAAGTTGACCCTGACGCTCAGGCCGGGCCGCTATACCGTGCTGGTGAAGCACAGCAGTGGCCTGCTTCACAAGCAGAAAGTCAGTCTCGCGCCAGGCGATACGATGAGCATCAACCCGAAATTCTGCAACTGATACAGGCAACGCAAGCACATTCGGACGGAAAGCATGATCAGCCAGCTTGGACGCTACGAAATTCTCGAGGAACTTGGCCAGGGTGCCATGGGCGTGGTCTATAAGGCCAGAGACCCGCTGATCGATCGCATAGTGGCGATCAAGACCATCAACCTGGGGCTGGCGCTGGACGAGAAAGAGGAATACGAAGGGCGTTTCTATCAGGAAGCCAAGGCGGCGGGGCGCCTCAGCCACCCGAACATCGTGACCATCTACGATGTGGGCAAGAGCGGCGATGTCGCTTACATCGCGATGGAGTTCCTGCAGGGGCGCGAGTTGCGCGACGTCCTCAACGATCACGGCCTGTTGCCCGTCGATCAGGTGCTGGACATCGCCTATCAGGTGGCACAGGGTCTGGCCTACGCGCATGAACACGAGATCGTGCATCGCGACGTGAAACCGTCCAACATCATGGTGGTGCGCGACGGGCTGGTGAAGGTCACCGATTTCGGCATCGCGCGCATGGCATCCTCGGCCGTGCATACCCAGACCGGCATGGTGCTGGGCTCGCCCAAGTACATGTCGCCCGAGCAGGTGATGGGCAAGGCGATAGACCAGCGCTCGGATATTTTTTCGCTGGGCGTGATGCTCTATGAGATGCTGACCGGCCAGGCGCCGTTCACCGGCGAGAACGTCAATGCCATCATGTACCAGACCCTGAACTCGGTGCCGGTATCACCCAGCATGCTGAATCGCGGCGTGCCGGAAATGGTCAACTTCATCGTGGCCAAGGCTCTGGCCAAGAAGCTGGAAGACCGCTATCAGCATGCCAAGGAGTTCGCCGTTGACCTGCGAGCCTGCCGCGATGCCATGCCGCGCACCGGCCAGCAGGTGGACGTCTCCAAACCGCCGCCCGGGGGCGAGAGGAAATTGCCGGATGTGGTCGCCATCACGGGGCGGCGCCATGTGACCGAAGAAGACGAACTGAAGCCGGTGACGACGACGGGTGTCTCGCTGGTTTTCGATTCCAGCGCGGCGACCATGCGGCTGGCGGCATTGACCGCCACCAGCGAAGATGTAGATGAACTGTCCAGAACCCTGAAGGTGCCGCGTCAGAACGCGGATGAGGTCAGGCCGCCCGCGCAGGCTGTCAGGGGGACGCCAGCGGCGCCGTCCGTTGCCGCGCGTCCTTCCGTACGTCCGGCTCCGCCGCAGCCAACGGTGCCGCACCGCCGTAACCTGCCGCTGCTGTTGATCGCGCTGCTGGTATTGCTGGTTATTGTTGCAATCCTTGTGCGCTGAATCCTTCTCGAACAGCGGCATGGCTATCGGTGCCTCGCCGCGCTTTGCCGCACTGTTGTTGCTCTCTCATTCCATGGCGGTGTTCGCGGTGTGCCTGACGGCCATGTCGACGGCAGCCAGACTGGCGGCGATCGCCGTTATCCTGTCGAGCCTGTCTTACCATCTGGCGCGCGATGCGCTGCTGCTGTCAGCCGATTCATGGCGCGAGCTGTCGCTCGATCGGGATGGCATGTCGGTGACCATGAAGAAGGGTTCCGTTTTTGCCGCCACGCTTGCGGGCGGGATTTTCGTCAGTCCGTATTTCATCGTGTTGCGCCTCGTGCCGGAAGGGCAGCGCAGGGCAGTCGCGCGCGTTATCTTCGCGGATGCGATGGAGGCCGGTGATTACCGGGCACTGTGCGTCCATCTGCGACTGGGCTGATCAGGGCAAGGGGGCAAGAACGGTCGGTTGCGGATGTTCCAGCATTTCCGGGTAGTCCTTGCTGAAATGCAGTCCGCGGCTTTCATGGCGCAACAGTGCGCTTTGCACGATCAGCTCGGCGTTCATCACCAGATTGCGCAATTCCAGCAAGTCCGGACTGATATGGAAGTTGCTGTAATACTCGTGAATCTCGTCCTGTAACAACTTGATGCGGTGTTGTGCGCGTTGCAGGCGCTTGTTGGTGCGCACGATGCCTACATAGTCCCACATGAAGTGGCGCAATTCTCCCCAGTTGTGCGAGATGACGATCTGCTCGTCCGCATCCGTCACGCGGCTCTCGTCCCATGCGGGCAGTGGGGGCTGGGGCTGGGATGGCTTGCCCAGGATGTCGCGAACCGCAGCGTCCGCGAACACCAGGCATTCCAGCAGCGAGTTGCTGGCCAGCCGGTTGGCCCCGTGCAATCCGCTGTAGGCGGTTTCGCCCACCGCGTACAGGTTCTCCACATCGGTGCGCGCATGCAGGTTGGCGACCACGCCGCCGCAGGTGTAATGCGCCGCAGGCACCACCGGGATCGGCTCCTTGCTGATGTTGATGCCCAGGCTGAGACAGCGCGCATAAATGGTCGGAAAATGTTCCTGCAGGAACTCGACCGATTGATGCGAGATGTCGAGATAGACGCAATCCAACCCGTGCTTCTTCATCTCATAGTCTATCGCCCGCGCCACCACATCGCGCGGGGCGAGCTCTGCGCGCTCGTCGTGCCGGGGCATGAATCGCGTGCCGTCCGGCAGTTTCAGGACGCCGCCTTCACCGCGCACCGCCTCGCTGATCAGGAAGGATTTTGCATGGGGGTGGTATAGGCAGGTGGGATGGAACTGGATGAATTCCATATTGGCCACGCGGCAGCCGGCGCGCCATGCCATCGCGATGCCGTCTCCCGTTGCCGTGTCCGGGTTGGTGGTGTACAGGTAGACCTTGCCGGCACCGCCGGTCGCAAGAATGGTGTTGTCGGCGGCGATGGTAACGACCTCATCGTTCAGGCAGTTCAGGGCATAGACGCCATAGCAACGATTATCCTGCAACCCCAGCTTGTTGCCGGTAATCAGGTCTACCGACAGGTGGTTCTCCAGCACGGTGATGTTCGGATGACCAAGCACGCGCGCGGCCAGCGTCTCCTGCACTGCATGGCCGGTCGCGTCGGCGGCATGAATGATGCGCCTGCGGCTGTGCCCGCCTTCGCGGGTGAGGTGATAACCCATGTTGCTGGCGCTGTCGCGGGTGAACGGCACCCCTTGGTCGATCAGCCAATCGATGGCAGCCTTGCCGTGCTCGACGACATAGCGCGTGACGGCTTCATCGCACAGGCCGGCACCGGCGGTCAGGGTGTCCTGAATGTGCGCCTCCAGCGAATCGTCACCGGACAATACGGCGGCGATGCCGCCTTGCGCACGGTCGCTGGCGCCGTCAAATATCGACCTCTTGGTGATCAGTCCCACTTTCCGGTGATCCGCCAGCTTGATGGCCAGCGTCAGTCCGGCAAGGCCGCTACCGATGATCAGTGTGTCAAATCGCAGCAATTCTATTCCTGTCAGTCTGGGAGGTGCGGAACTATAGCAGGGAGCCGGGAGTGGCGAGTAGGCCATTTGCTCTGCTGACGCAGATGAGACCTAGCGGTTATACTCGCCCCATAGAAAAGAACGAGTGAAATTGTCAGGAATGACCGACCGGGATATCGATCAGCAATTGGTGGAACGCGTCCAGCGCGGGGATAAGCATGCCTTCGACTTGCTGGTGTCCAAGTACCAGCGCAAGCTGGGGCGGCTGATCTCGCGTTTCGTGCGGGATCCGGCGGAGGCCGAGGATGTCACGCAGGATGCCTTCATCAAGGCATACCGCGCGTTGCCCGGTTTCCGCGGCGAGAGCGCGTTTTATACCTGGCTGTACCGCATCGGCATCAATACGGCCAAGAACCACCTGCTGGCGAACAAGCGGCGCCCTCCGACCACTACGCCGTTCGATGCCGAGGAGGCCGAATCCTTCGAGGACGCCGGATTGCTCCATGAAATCAGCACGCCGGAAAATGAACTCATGAGCAAACAGGTTGTCGATGTCGTGCAGGCTTCGTTGCAACAGCTGCCTGAAGACCTGCGCAGCGCGCTGACCCTGCGCGAAATCGAAGGGTTGAGTTATGAAGAAATCGCCAGTGTCATGAATTGCCCGGTCGGTACGGTGAGATCGAGGATTTTCAGGGCGCGCGAAGCGGTGGCGGAGAATCTGCGACCGCTGTTGGAAACCAGCAAGGGCAAGAGGTGGTAGGCATGAAACAGGAAATTTCCGCACTGATGGACGGCGAACTGTTTGAGGACGAAGCGGAAGGCGTGTTTGACCGGGCCAAGCGCGATCTGTCCGGCAGCAGGGATTGGGAGATATACCACTTGATCGGCGACACGTTGCGCCAGCCCGATCTCATCCATTGCGATTTGGGCGCAAAGGTGCGCGAACGGATGCGGGACGAGCCTGTCGTGCTAGCGCCGCGCCGCCGGGCGGCAAGACAGAAGATGCGCGCGATCGCGCTGTCGGCGGCGGCCTCGCTGGCAGCGGTCGGCGTGGTGGTCTGGATGTCGGCGCAGATATCCACGGAAACGGCGCCGCGTATGGCGATGCAGCAGCCCCAGTTGCGCCCGGCCAGCGCGCCGATGCCCTCCAGAGCCGACGACTACCTGATGGCACATCAGGAATTCTCCCCCAGCACCGACATGAACGGCAGCGCCTCCTATATCCGCACCGCTTCCTACCGCGATGGAAAATAGTCTGGATGTAAAGCCCGCGATGGACGGGATACTGTGCGCGGCACTGCTGGGCGGGCTGTTGCTCGCGACCGTTCCCGCCAGCGCGGAAGAGCGCCAGGTCAGCCTCGACTGGCTCAAGGTCGTGGCCTTCGCGGCGCACCAGACCGATTACAGCGGGGTATTCGTCTATCAGCACGGCAACCGCGTCGAGACTTCGCGCATCACCCATGTGGTCGAGGGGGATGGCGAATTCGAAAAGCTGGAAAAACTGGACGGGCCGAAATACGAGATCATCCGCCACGACGGGCAGATATGGCTCAATACCGGACAGCGCATGGTGCAGGTGGACAGCCGGCAGATGCGCAGCGGTTTCCCCGCGCTGCTGCCGGAGCAGATGTCCGCGCTGAAGGCAAACTACCATGCCCGCGAAGCCGGGCAGGAGCGCGTGGCGGGATACGACACGCAGGCCATCCTGTTCCAGCCGAAGGACAGCTTGCGCTATGCCCACAAGATATGGGCGCATACCGGTTCCGGTTTGCCGCTGAAGGCGGCAGTGCTGGATGATCGGGATCGTGCGGTCGAACAATATGCCTTCACCCAGTTGCAGATCGGCGGAGAGTTCGACCGTTCCTGGATCAAACAGGGTGCGGCGGAGCTGCATGGCAGCGAGGGCTACGCGCGCGGCCCGGCCAGCAGCGGCTCGTTCGTGAACAGCGGCTGGGTCGTGGATGGCATGCCGGTCGGTTTCAGGAAGACGCTGGAGATACAGCGTCCCATGCACGGCAACGTTCCCGTGACGCAAATCGTGTATTCGGACGGATTGAGCGCGATCTCCATCTTCATCGAACCTGCCGGCGCGAGCGACGACGGGGCGAAGGGGCTGAGCAGCCGCGGCGCGGTGAACCTGTGCCGCAAGACGGTGGACGAACACCTGTTCACCGTGGTCGGCGAAGTCCCGCCGCGGACGGTGATGCAAGTGATCGACTCGATACGCTACAACGGCAACTGATGCTTGCCCGCTATCCGGCGGTATGGGGTGTGGTTACGGTGTGACTTTTGTGTTGCAAGGAGATCAGGACATGCTGAAAAAAACGACAGGGATCTTGCTGCTGGCAGTATGCATCGTCGCCGGCATCCCGGCGCAAGCCGCGGAACTGCCCGATTTTACCGGCCTCGTGGAAAAACAGGGGGCGGCGGTGGTCAACATCAGTACCACGCAGATTATCCGCAACGAACAAGGTTTCCCGGGGATACCGGAAGACGACCCTTTCTATGAATTCTTTCGCCGCTTCGCGCCGCAGGCGCCGCGCGAGGAGGAATCGCATTCGCTGGGCTCGGGCTTCATCCTCAGCCCGGACGGCTACATCATGACCAATGCGCATGTGGTGGATCGCGCCGACAAGATCACCGTGCGCCTGACCGACAAGCGCGAGTTCAGCGCCAAAGTAGTCGGGGCGGACCGGCGCACCGATGTCGCCCTGCTGAAGATCGAGGCGACCGGGCTGCCGAAGATCACCGTGGGCGACCCGAACAAGCTTAAGGTGGGCGAATGGGTGGTGGCGATCGGCTCGCCGTTCGGTTTCGACAGCAGCGTGACGGCGGGTATCGTGAGCGCCAAGGGGCGCACCATGGGGCGGGACAGTTTCGTGCCGTTCATCCAGACCGATGTGGCGATCAACCCGGGCAACTCCGGCGGCCCGCTGTTCAACCTGAACGGCGAAGTGGTCGGCATCAACTCGCAGATCTTCAGCCGCAGCGGCGGTTACATGGGGCTGTCGTTCGCCATCCCGATCGACGTGGCGACCCAGGTGGCCGACCAGTTGCGCAGCAGCGGCAAGGTGACGCGCGGACGCATCGGCGTGGTCATTCAGGAACTGACGCGCGAACTGGCGGAATCCTTCGGGTTGAGCAAGCCGAGCGGCGCGCTGGTCAGCAGCGTCGAGAAAGGCGGGGCTGCCGACAAGGCGGGCATCGAGGCCAGCGACGTGATCCTCAGGTTCGACGGCAAGGCGGTGGAGAGTTCCGCCGATCTGCCGCGTATCGTGGCGGCGAGCAAACCCGGCAGCAAGGTGGTGGTCGAGCTGTGGCGCAAGGGCGAAGCCAGAAAAGTCACCGTGACGGTCGCGGAAATGCCGGAAGACGGCAAACTGGCGCGTGCCGCCAGAAAACTGGAGGACGCGATAGGCGAGATGATCTCGCGTCTCGGTATCGCTGTCAGCGAATTGACCAAAGAACAGTTGCAGGAGCTGGAGGTCAGGGGCGGCCTGCTGATCGAGGACGTCAAGGGCACCGCTGCACGCGCAGCCGGATTGCAACCGGGCGATGTGCTGCTGGCGATCGGCAACATGCCGATCCGTTCGCTGAACCAGTTCAACGAACTGCTCAGGCAGGTGCCCAAGGGGCGTAATGTCGCGCTGCTGGTGCGGCGCGGCGATGCCGCTTCGTATGTGGCGATCAAGCTGGACGAGAAGTAGGTGTTTGTTGAAATAGGCTCTATCCGGCCACGCCGTAACCTGCCGAAATCGGCTAGAATCCGCGCTTTGCAAAAAAGCCGGTTTCGGCAGGATTCTGAACCTTGAAGCACATCCGCAACTTCTCCATCATCGCCCACATCGATCACGGCAAATCCACACTGGCAGACCGCATCATCCATCTCTGCGGCGGATTGTCCGACCGCGAAATGGAAGCGCAGGTGCTCGACTCGATGGACATCGAGCGCGAGCGCGGCATCACCATCAAGGCGCAGACCGCCGCGCTGAGCTACAAGGCGCGCGACGGGCAGGTCTATAACCTCAACCTGATCGATACGCCGGGGCATGTGGATTTCTCCTACGAGGTATCGCGTTCGCTGTCCGCCTGCGAGGGCGCGCTGCTGGTGGTCGACGCCTCGCAGGGGGTGGAAGCGCAGACCGTGGCCAATTGCTATACCGCGCTCGACCTCGGCGTGGAAGTGGTGCCGGTGCTGAACAAGATCGACCTGCCGTCCGCCGACCCCGACAACGCCATTGCCGAGATCGAGGACGTGATCGGCATCGATGCCCACGATGCCGTGCACTGTTCCGCCAAGACCGGTCTGGGCGTGGAAGACGTGCTGGAATCGCTGATCATCAAGGTGCCGGCGCCCAAGGGCGATGCGGCGGCGCCGTTGCAGGCGCTGATTATCGATTCATGGTTCGACAACTACGTCGGCGTGGTGATGCTGGTGCGCATCGTCAACGGCACGCTCAAGCCCAAGGACAAGATACTGTTCATGGCCACCGGTGCGCAGCACCTGACCGAGCAGGTCGGCGTGTTCACGCCCAAGTCGCAGCAGCGCGAAGCACTGTCGGCAGGGCAGGTCGGTTTTGTCATCGCCGGCATCAAGGAGCTGAAGGACGCCAAGGTCGGCGACACCATCACCCATCAGGTCAAGCCTGCCGCTGCGGCGCTGCCGGGGTTCAAGGAGGTGCAGCCGCAGGTGTTCGCCGGGCTGTTCCCGGTCGAATCGAACCAGTACGAAGCGCTGCGCGATTCGCTGGAAAAGCTCAAACTCAACGATGCGGCCCTGATGTATGAACCGGAAGTGTCGCAGGCGCTGGGCTTCGGTTTCCGCTGCGGTTTCCTCGGGCTGCTGCACATGGAGATCGTCCAGGAACGGCTGGAGCGCGAGTTCGACATGGATCTCATCACCACCGCGCCGACGGTGGTCTACGAGGTGGCGTTGCGCGACGGTACCGTGCTGATGGTGGACAACCCGTCCAAGATGCCGGACCCGTCGAAGATCGAGGAGATCCGTGAGCCTATCGTCACGGTCAACCTGTACATGCCGCAGGAATATGTCGGCTCGGTCATCACGCTGTGCACCCAGAAGCGCGGCATGCAGATCGACATGACCTACCACGGCAAGCAGGTGAAGCTGGTGTACGAGATGCCGATGGCGGAGATCGTGATGGATTTCTTCGACAAGCTGAAATCGGTGTCGCGCGGCTACGCTTCGATGGATTACGAGTTCAAGGAATACCGCCCGGCGGACGTGGTCAAGGTGGACATGCTGATCAACGGTGACCGGGTGGACGCGCTGGCGGTGATCGTGCATCGCGCCAACAGCCAGTATCGCGGGCGTGAAGTGGCGGCCAAGATGCGCGAGCTGATCCCGCGCCAGATGTACGATGTGGCGATCCAGGCGACCATCGGCTCGAACATCATCGCGCGCGAGAACGTCAAGGCGCTGCGCAAGAACGTGCTGGCCAAGTGTTACGGCGGTGACATCTCGCGCAAGAAGAAACTGCTGGAGAAACAGAAGGCCGGCAAGAAACGCATGAAGCAGGTGGGCAACGTGGAGATTCCGCAGGAAGCCTTCCTCGCCATTTTGAGAGTCGAGGACAAGTAGGGAAACGATGGATTTTGCGCTGATACTTTTTTCGCTGTTGCTGGTCACCGGGAGCGTGTGGTTGCTGGATCGCTTCGTGCTGGCGCGCCGGCGCGGCAACGAAGCCGCCGAGCCATGGTGGGTAGAATACGCCAAGAGCTTCTTTCCGGTCATCCTGGCGGTGTTCCTGATCCGCTCCTTCCTGGTCGAGCCGTTCAAGATACCGTCCGGCTCGATGATCCCGACGTTGCAGGTGGGCGACTTCATCCTGGTGAACAAGTTCACCTATGGCATCCGTCTGCCGGTCGTCGGCAAGAAACTGGTGCAGATGAACGACCCGCAACGCGGCGATGTGATGGTGTTCCACTATCCCGAGAACCCGTCGATAGACTACATCAAGCGCGTGGTCGCATTGCCCGGCGACATCGTCGAATACCGCAACAAACGTCTCCGGATCAACGGCGTCGAGCAGCCGGCGCGGCCGGACGGCGAATATAATTACGTCGAGCAGGGGTTGAACTTCGTGCATACCCTGAAACATATCGAGACGCTGGACGGGCGCGAGCATTCGATACTGACCAATCCTGATCGCGCGACGCTGTATCTCGATTCCGTGGCGGAGTTCCCGGGACGCGAGAATTGCGTCTATGGCGACGAAATGGTACGTTGCAGGGTGCCGGACGGGTACTATTTCACGATGGGCGACAATCGCGATAACAGCCGCGACAGCCGCTACTGGGGATTCGTGCCGGACAACCAGATCGTCGGCAAGGCGTTCCTGATCTGGATGAACTTCGGCGAACTGGGACGGGTCGGCCTGTCCATCGACTGACACAAGGGAGAACAGCATGAACATGGCAATGCCGTCAAAGCAGCGCGGTTTGAGTCTTTCCGGGTTCCTTTTCGGGGCGGTGATCCTGATCATGGTCAGCATCGTCGGCCTGAAGCTGATCCCGTCCTATATGCAGAATGCCAGCATCAAGAACGCTTTCGTCGCGATCGCCAATGATCCCGAGATGCAGAAGGCCAGCGTGCGTGACATCCAGCTCGCCTTCAGCAAGCGTGCGGATATCGACAATATCACCGCGATCAAGATGGAAGATATCGGGATATCCAAAGAGGGCAACAGCCTGGAGTTGAGCGCAAGCTATGTTGTCCAGATACCGCTGGTCGCCAACATCAGCCTGTATCTGGAATTCGAACCATCCAGTGCACAATAAAGCAGGTAGCGCACTATGCAGGCATCTGGGGTATGAGTTCCGCGACCCCCGGTTGCTGACGCGCGCACTGACCCATCGCAGCTTCTCGACCGATCACAACGAGCGTCTGGAATTCCTCGGCGACAGCGTGCTCGGTTGCATCATCGCCAAATACCTGTACGGCACCTATCCGCAATTGAGCGAAGGCGAACTGTCGCGGTTGCGCTCCAGCCTGGTCAGGGAAGAGACGCTGGCATTGCTGGCGCAACAGCTTGATCTGGGCAACCAGCTCAAACTGGGCGAAGGCGAACGCAAGAGCGGCGGTTTCCGCCGCCCCTCCATGCTGGCCGATGCCATGGAGGCACTGTTCGGCGCGATCATGCTGGACGGCGGCTTCGCCGAGGCGGAAAAAGCGGTACTGGGCCTGTTCGTGCCCTATATTGAAAAGGTCGACGTGCTGACATTGGGTAAGGATGCCAAGACGCTGCTCCAAGAATATCTGCAAGGCCGGCGCATCCCGCTACCGACCTATAGCATCGTCGAGGTGCAGGGCGAATCCCATGCGCAATCGTTCCGGGTGGAATGCGCCATCCCTTCCCTGAGCATCACCACACAAGGCGAGGGCGGCAGCCGTCGCAGTGCCGAACAACAGGCAGCACATGCTGCCTACCAGAAACTGACATCATGACCGAACAACAACAGCAAGATTTTCGCAGCGGCTTCATCGCCATCGTCGGGCGCCCCAACGTGGGCAAATCCACACTGCTCAACCACCTGATCGGGCAGAAGATCAGCATCACCTCGCGCAAGGCGCAGACCACGCGCCACCGCATCCACGGTATCTTCACCGACGCGAACGCGCAGTTCGTGTTCGTCGATACGCCGGGCTTCCAGACCAAGCACCTGAACGCGCTGAACCGCGGCATGAACCGCGTCGTCACCAGTAGCCTGCGCGACGTGCAGGTGGTGGTGTACGTGCTGGAGGCGCTGCGCTACGACGAGCGCGATCAAGAAGTGCTCAAACTGCTGCCGGACAACCGTCCGGTGCTGCTGGTGATCAACAAGATCGACGAGGTCGAGGACAAGGGGCAGCTATTCTCGTTCGCCGAGCGCGTCGCGGCGGATTTCAAATTTGCCGACGTCGTGCCGGTCAGCGCCAAACAGGGCACCAAGATCGACGAACTGCGCGAAGCGTTGCGCCGCCATCTGCCGCCGGGCGAATTGATCTATGACGCGGACGACATCACCGACCGCAGCGAGAAATTCCTGGCGGCGGAGATACTGCGCGAAAAGGTATTCCGTTTCACCGGCGAGGAGCTGCCCTATTCGGTCAGCGTGGTGATCGAGCAATTCAAGCTGGAAGGCAAGCTGCGCCGCATCCATGCCGCGATCCTGGTGGACAAGGAAGCGCACAAGGCGATGCTGATCGGCAAGAAGGGCGAGAAACTCAAGGAGATCGCCACCCAGGCGCGCCTCGACATGGAGAAACTGTTTGACGGCAAAGTGTTCCTCGAAGTATTCATCAAGGTGCGCAGCGGCTGGGCCGATGACGCGCGCGTGCTGCGCTCGCTGGGTTACGAATAACTGCCGGCGCGCGTCACAGCTGCCACAACGGCGGCTCTTCCATCAGCGCGATCTGTTCGCGCAACTCCAGAACGCGATCCTGCCAGTAGCGTTGCGTATTGAACCACGGAAACGCCTGCTTGAAGGCGGCATCGTCCCAGCGCCGTGCCAGCCATGCCGAGTAGTGGATCAGGCGCAGCGTGCGCAGTGCCTCGATGAGATGCAGCTCGCGCACATCGAATTCGCAGAAGTCCTCATAGCCGGCGAGCACGTCGCCCATCTGGTGCACGCGCTCCTCGCGCTCGCCGGAAAGCAGCATCCACAAATCCTGCACCGCCGGCCCCATGCGGCTGTCGTCGAAATCGACGAAGTGCGGGCCGTCGTCCGTCCATAGCACGTTGCCCGCGTGGCAATCGCCATGCAGGCGCAGATGCTTCACTTCCCCGGCGCGGTCGAAACAGTGGCGCACGCCATCCAGCGCCTGTTGCGCCACGCTGCGCCAGGCCGCATCGAGGTCTGCCGGAATGAATCCGTGTGCCAGCAGATAGTCGCGCGGCTCGGTGCCGAAGGTCGCGATGTCGAGGGTGGGGCGATGCCGGTAATCCCCGAGCGCGCCGACGGCATGGATGCGTCCGAGGAAGCGCCCCAGCCATTCCAGCGTGTCGCGGTCTTCCAGTTCCGGCGCCCGCCCGCCGTGTCTGGCGAAGACGGAGAAACGGAACCCTTCGTGGTGATGCAGGGTCTTGCCGTCGATCACCAAGGCCGGCACGACCGGGATCTCGCGTTCGACCAGTTCCTGCACGAAGGCATGCTCTTCGAGGATGGCCGCATCGCTCCAACGCGCCGGGCGGTAGAACTTCGCCACCAGAGGTTTGCCATCCTCGATGCCGACCTGATAGACGCGGTTCTCATAGCTGTTGAGCGCGAGCAGGCGCCCGTCGCAGCACAACCCCGCACTCTCCAGCGCGCTCAGCACGCGGTCCGGGGTGAGCAAGGAAAACGGGTGGCCGGTGTTTGTGTCCATATGCGACAGGGGTGCCATGTAATTTCGCGAAATGCCGGCCGGTTACGCAAGCTCGCCGAAGAAATGCCTGACCGCCAGCACCCGCTGCTGCAAATCATCGTGCTTGATTTCAATCCGTAACTTGTCCTGCCCCGCCATTCTCACATAACGCCGGCTCTGGATCAGGCTGATGATCTTCATCGGGTCGATCGGCGGATCCGGCACGAACTGGATAACGATGGCTTCCGATGACGCATCCACCTTGCTGATGCCGAGCGGGCGGGCCGCGATGCGCAGGCGGTGGCTGTCGAGCAGGGTCTGCGCGGGTTCGGGCAGCAGGCCGAAGCGGTCGATGAGTTCCTGCTGCATGTCGTCCAGTTCTTCCTTCGTGCCGCAGTTGGCGAGGCGTTTATAGACCACCAAGCGCTGGTGGATGTCGCCGCAGTAATCGTTGGGCAGCAGGGCGGGGGAGTGCAGGTTGATCTCGGTGGTGACGCCCAGCGGGTGCGCCATGTCCGGCTCCTTGCCGGACTTGAGCGACTTGATCGCGGCGTTGAGCATGTCGTTGTAGAGCGAGAAACCGATCTCCTGCATCTCGCCGCTCTGCGACTCGCCCAGCACCTCGCCCGCGCCGCGTATCTCCAGATCGTGCATGGCAAGGAAGAAACCGCTGCCGAGCTGTTCCATCGCCTGAATCGCTTCCAGCCGTTTCTTCGCCTGTGCGGTGAGGCCTTCCATGCTGTCCACCAGCAGGTAGGCGTAGGCCTGATGGTGCGAGCGCCCGACGCGGCCGCGCAGCTGGTGCAACTGCGCGAGGCCGAAGCGGTCGGCGCGGTTGATGAGCATGGTGTTGGCGGTGGGCACGTCGATGCCGGTCTCGATGATGGTGGAGCACAGCAGCACGTTGAAACGCTGGTGGTGGAAATCGCGCATTACCGCTTCCAGATCGCGTTCTCCCATCTGCCCGTGGGCCACGCGGATGCGCGCTTCCGGCAACAGCGTCTCCAGCTTCTCCAGCATGTTGTCGATGGTGTCGACTTCGTTGTGCAGGAAGTACACCTGCCCGCCGCGCTTGAGTTCGCGCAGCACGGCTTCGCGGATGATGCCCTGGCTGTAGTTGGCCACGAAGGTCTTGATCGACAGGCGGCGCTGCGGCGCGGTGGCGATCACCGAGAAATCGCGCAGCCCTTCCAGCGACATCGCCAGCGTGCGCGGGATAGGCGTCGCGGTCAGCGTGAGCACGTCCACCTCGGCGCGCAAAGCCTTCAGCCGTTCCTTCTGTTGCACGCCGAAGCGATGCTCTTCATCCAGGATCACCAGCCCGAGGTTGTGGAACTTCACGTCCTTCTGGATCAGCTTGTGCGTGCCGATGATGATGTCCAGCTTGCCTTCCGCGAGTTCCTTGAGCGCCTGCGTGGTCTCCTTGGCGGAGCGGAAGCGCGACAGCTCGGCGAGCTTGATCGGCCAGTCGGCAAAGCGGTTGGAGAAGTTCTGGAAGTGCTGCTCGGCCAGCAGCGTGGTGGGCACCAGCACCGCCACCTGCTTGCCCGCCATCGCCGCGACGAAGGCGGCGCGCAGCGCGACCTCGGTCTTGCCGAAGCCCACGTCGCCGCAGATCAGACGATCCATCGGCTTGCCGGATTGCAGGTCGAGCAGCACCGCCTCGATGGCAGCGGCCTGATCGGCGGTCTCCTCGAAGCCGAACCCTTCGGCGAACACATCATAGTCGTGCTGGGTGAGCTTGAAGGCGTGACCCTTGCGCAGGGCGCGCTGTGCATAGAGGTTGAGCAACTCGGCGGCAGTGTCGCGCACCTGCTGCATGGCGCGGCGCTTGGCTTTGTCCCAGGCGCCGCTGCCCAGCTTGTGCAGCGGCGCGGCTTCCGCCGCGCCGCCGCTGTAGCGGCTGATGACGTGCAGTTGCGCCACCGGCACATACAGCTTGTCCTCGCCCGCATATTCCAGCAGCAGGAACTCGTTCTCGCCCTCGCCGAGGTCGAGGTTCACCAGCCCACGATAACGGGCGATGCCGTGCTGCTCGTGCACCACCGGGTCGCCCGGCTTGAGCTCGGACAGATCGCGCAACATGCCCTCGACGTTGCTCTTCTTCGCGGCGCGCGCGGCGCGCGTCCGGGGTTGCTGCGCGTAGAGTTCGGTCTCGGTGACGATGGCGAGTTTGTCGCCGGTGAGCATGAAGCCGTTCTGCAGCGGCGCGACGCCGAGCATGAACTTGTCGCGGCCAACGAGGAACGCGGCATAGTCTTCGCATACCGCAGGCGCGAGGCCGTATTCCTTCAGATAGCCGGAGATGATCTCGCGCCGCCCGAGGCTGTCGGCGAGCAGCAGCACGCGCCCGGCGTAGTCTTGCAGGAAACGCTGGAATTTCTGCGTGGGGATATCGGCGCGGCGGTCCACGGCGATGGGCGGAAGGGGTGCGGTGGGACAGGGAATAAGATTTTTGGGTGAGGCATTACCCTCTCCCTCCGCTACGCTCCCCCCTCTCCCGCTTGCGGGAGAGGGTATCGAACTCCCCTCTCCCGCCAGCGGGAGAGGGGTTGGGGGAGAGGGAAATATGTCGACCCGCGCGAATCCCCTCGCACGGATGAAGAACTGCTCCCCGTCCAGAAACAACTCCTGCGGTTCCAGCAGCGGGCGTTGCGGGTCGCCGCGCAACAGGTCGTAGCGTCCGGCGGCATCCTGCGCGAAGCGGGCGATAGCCTCGTCCAGTGCGCCATGCAGGCACAGCGTGGCAGCGGCGGGCAGGTAGTCGAACAGGGTCGCGGTCTGCTCGAAGAACAGCGGCAGGTAATACTCGATGCCGGAGGGCGCGATGCCCTTGCTCACATCCTTGTAGATGCGCGACTTCGACGGGTCGCCCTCGAAGCGTTCGCGGAAGCGCTGGCGGAAGGTGGTCTGGCCCTTGTCGTCCATCGGGAACTCGCGCGCGGGCAGCAGGCGTATCTCCGGCACGGGATACAGCGTGCGCTGCGTGTCCACGTCGAAGGTGGCGATGGTCTCGATCTCGTCGTCGAACAGGTCGAGGCGGTAGGGCAGCACGCTGCCCATCGGGAACAGGTCGATCAGCCCGCCGCGCACGCAGTATTCGCCGGGAGTCAGCACCTGCTGCACATGGCTGTAGCCCGCCAGCGTCATCTGCGCGCGGAAGGCATCGAGGTCGAGGCGCTCGCCCTTCTTCAGGAAAAAAGTATAGGCCGCGAGGTAGTTCACCGGCGGCAGCGGATACAGCGCGGTCATGACCGGCACGATCGCCACATCGAAGGTCCGGGTGCGGATGTGATGCAGGGTCGCCAGCCGCTCCGAGACCAGGTCCTGGTGCGGCGAAAAGTGGTCGTAGGGCAGCGTCTCCCAGTCGGGGAGCAGATGCACTTTCAACATGGGTGCAAAGAACGGCAGCTCTTCCGCCAGCCGCTGCGCCTCCAGCGCACTGGCGGCGATGATTACGAGTGGAGTCTGGGCCAGCGGCGCAGTCTGTTGTGCGAACTGTGCCAGCGCCAGCGCATCGGACGAGCCTTGCAGGTTAGTGTAGCGCGGGCGGGAGTTTTTTGAGGAAAAAAGCACGGCGGACGGCCTGAAACGGGGGTGCGCATTATAAGCCATGCAGCCCGCTTTCCTTTACAATCGCGCCCATGTCAGGATTCCACGCTTTGGTTCCCGCCGCCGGTTTCGGCGCGCGCATGGGCAGCGAACTGCCCAAGCAATACCTGCCGCTCGCGGGCAGGCCGATGATTGCGCACGCGCTCGATACCCTGTGCGCCTGCCCGGACATCGCGACGGTATTCGTGGTGCTGTCGCCCGGCGACACGCAGTTCCACGCTTACGATTGGTCGCGCTACGGCGACAAGTTACAGCCCTTGTTCTGTGGCGGCGCGACGCGCGCCGAGAGTGTGGCGAACGGGCTGTTGGCCTCCGAGCTGGAGCCGGACGAATGGGTGCTGGTGCACGATGCGGCGCGTCCCTGCCTGACACAGGCACATCTGGCCAAACTCATCGCCGAACTGCGCGACGACCCGGTGGGCGGCATCCTCGCCGTGCCGGTGGCGGACACGCTCAAGCGCGCCGACGCGCGGCAGCGCATCGAACACACCGAGCCGCGCGAAGGCCTGTGGCAGGCACAGACCCCGCAGATGTTCCGCGCCGGAGTGCTGGCCGAGGCACTGGCGCGATGCAAGATCGTCACCGACGAGGCATCCGCCGTAGAGGCGCTGGGCTTGCAGCCCAAGCTGGTGGAAGGCGACAGCAGCAATTTCAAGGTGACCTATCCGCAGGACATCAGGCTGGCGGAGTTGTTGTTGAATCAAAAGAGGTAGGGTGGGCACGTTTTTTGTGCCCACGCTGAGTTTCGAACCGCGTGGGCACAAAAACGTGCCCACCCTACGGGAGGCAATGAATATGCGTATCGGACAAGGCTTCGACGTTCACCAACTGGTCGCAGGCCGCAAGCTCATCATCGGCGGCGTGGAGATTCCGCATGACAAGGGGCTGCTCGGCCATTCCGATGCCGACGTGCTGCTGCACGCGATCACCGACGCGCTGCTGGGCGCGGCGGCGCTCGGCGACATCGGGCGGCACTTCGCCGACACCGAGGCGAAATTCAAGGACATCGACAGCCGCATCCTGCTGCGCGAGGCATTGCATCTGGTGCGCGAGGCGGGCTGGCGGGTCGGCAACGTCGATGCCACCATCATCGCGCAGGCGCCGAAGATGGCGCCGCATATCTTTCAGATGGTTGAACACATCGCCGCCGACCTGCGCGTGGAAAAACATGCCGTCAACGTGAAGGCGACCACCACCGAAGGGCTGGGCTATACCGGGCGCGGCGAAGGCATTTCGGCGCAGGCAGTAGTGCTGCTGCTGGCGAACTGATGCGCATCCTCGCGTTAGAAACTTCCACCGAATACTGTTCCGTCGCGCTGTGGCAGGACGGCGCGCTCACGCAGCGTTGCGAACTGGCCGGGCAGAAGCATTCCGAATTGCTGATGCCGATGATCGCCGAACTGCTACAAACTACAAGCCACAAGCTACAAGCTCTGGACGGCATCGCGTTCGGCAAAGGCCCCGGTTCGTTCACCGGCGTGCGCATCGCCTGCGGCGTGACGCAGGGCTTGGCGCTTGGCGCGAACCTGCCGGTCGTCGGTGTATGCACGCTGGAAGCACTGGCCGAGGCATCCGGCAAAGATAAAGTCATCACCGCACTGGATGCGCGCATGGGCGAGTTATACCTTGCCGCTTACGAGAAACGCGCGGGCGCATGGCAGGCGCTCATCGAGCCTTGTCTGTGCAAGCCGGAGCAGCTACCAAAGGTGCCGGGCGAGGGCTGGTTCGGTTGCGGCAGCGGCTTTGCCACCACCCTCTCCCCCAACCCCTCTCCCGCGAGCGGGAGAGGGAGAGGGGAGTTGTTGGTTCAGCGTTATGCGACGCAGTTGTGCGGTACGGATGCACAGGCCATACCGCAGGCCGCCGCCATCGCTGTGCTGGGTGCGGCGCGTTTTGCCGCCGGGCAGGGCGCGGATGCGGCGCAAGCGCTGCCGCTCTACCTGCGCGACAAGGTGGCGCTGACCACGCGCGAACGGGAAACGAACTGATGCGTCCGATGACGCCGGACGATCTGGATGCGGTGCTGTTCATCGAACAGGCGGTGCAGCGCTTTCCGTGGACGCGCGGCAACTTCAGCGATGTGCTGGATAACGGCTATGTGTGCCGCGTGGATGAGGCGGAAGACGGGATACGCGGCTACGCGGTGCTGATGCTTGGCGTGGACGAGGCCGAGCTGCTCACCATAGGCGTGGCCGCCGCGCACCAGCGCAAGGGGGTGGGCAGGGTGCTGCTGAACGCGATGCTGGAACTGGCGCGCGAACGGAAGATGGCGCGCGTGTTGCTCGAAGTGCGTCCGTTGAATGCGGCGGCCATCGCGCTGTATCGCAGCGCGGGCTTCGCGCAGATCGGCCTGCGGCGCGGTTACTACCACAACGAAGGCGGCAGCGAGGATGCCATCACCATGGCGTGCGAGCTGGGAGAGGGGATGTATGGACAGGAATGAAGCGGTATTGCGCGAGCTGAACCTGTATCCGCTGTGGGTGCGGCGCGATATGCCTGTGGCGGAGAAGGTGCAGGAGGTTCGTGTGCCGCCGGAACAGGCTGCGGCACAGGAGGATATCCCTGTGGCACAGGATAGTAGGTTGGGTGGAGGCGAAGCCGATACCCAACAGCCAGCGCTGGGTGTCGCAGAGCCTGTAGCGGATCATGCAAGTTTGGAATCCCTCTCCCCCAACCCCTCTGATGGAACTACTAGCCATTCGACTAGGCTGGAAAACAACTCCAGCCAAGTCGCTGGTTATCCCGCCAGCGGGAGAGGGGAGTTGGATCAGATGGACTGGGCGGAGCTGAAAGCGCGGGTCAGGGACTGCACCGCCTGCAAGCTGCGCGCCGGCTGCACGCAGACGGTGTTCGGCGTGGGCGATGAAAAGGCTGAGTGGCTGTTCGTCGGCGAGGGGCCGGGCGCGGACGAGGATGCGCAGGGCGAGCCGTTCGTGGGGCAGGCGGGCAGGCTGCTCGACAGCATGCTGCTGTCCATCGGCCTGAAGCGCGGCGCCAACGCGTATATCGCCAATGTCGTCAAATGCCGTCCGCCCGGCAACCGCAATCCCGAGCCGGACGAGATCGCCACCTGCCTGCCCTACCTGCACCGGCAGATCGCGCTCATCCAACCCAAACTCATCGTCGCGCTGGGCAAGACCGCCGCTACCGCGCTACTCGGACGCGATGCCACGCTGGCTTCGCTGCGCGGCACGCCGCATGACTTTCACGGTATCCCGCTCATCATCACCTACCACCCCGCCTACTTGTTGCGCAGCCCGGCGGAAAAGGCCAAGGCGTGGCAGGACCTGTGTCTTGCCGTCAGGACGCATTTATCGCGCTGATCGCTTTCACTTGAGCGAATCACTGATGTAATATCCCTCCATCTTCATCACTTCACGGTGATAAGCATGGCGTTGCGCGATATCCACCTATCCACCCGCATCACGCTTGGCACTCTGGCGCTGGTAACTGCGGGCGGGTTCGGCCTGATGTTTCTGGAGGACGCGCGCCTGCGCGATGCTTATATCAGCGAGCGCAGCGCCGACCTGAATGAAGCGAGCCGCGTCGAGGAGTTGCGCCTGACCCAGGCGATGGATGTGTTGCGCCACGACGTGCTGTTCCTGTCCGATATCCCGCCGGTCTCCGGCATCGTCCGCGCCATGCAGAACAAGGGCTACGATGACCGCGACGAAGGCCATAGGCAGGTGCAATGGGAAAGGCGTTTACAGCAAATCTTCAGCAAATTTTCGAATGCCCATCCCGAGTACTACCAGCTCCGCTTCATCGGCGTGGCGGACGGCGGGCGGGAGATCGTGCGGATCGACAATCGCGGGGACAGGATCGAGGTGACACTCGCCGACCGGTTGCAAGCCAAGGGAGATCGGGATTATTTCAAGGCGGCACTGAAGTTGCCGAAAGGGCAGACACATCTATCGAGGTTCGATTGCAATCAGGAGTGGGGCGTTGTCGAACAGCCTTGCCGACTGACCGTGCGTGCCGCCACGCCGGTCTTCGATGAAGCCGGAAAACTGTTCGGCATGCTGGTGATCAACCGGGATGTGAGGGAATTGCTGGGATCCGCCACGCTGGGCGTGCCACCGGGCGTCAGAGTTTCCGCCGTCAGTGCGGACGGCGCCTACCTGATGCGCGCCGGGACGCAGGGCGTAGAGATGCCGTCTGAACCGTTGAACGCGAGCGAACCATTGCGCGACTTCCCCATGCTGGATTCGATGATCAATGGGCAGGCATCGCCCGGCCTGCCGCTACATGAGACAACGGGGAAGGGCGAGCGCGGCTACCTGGCGGCACGCCGGGTGACTTTCAGTCCGGACGATCCCGCGGGCTTCCTGCTGCTGGCGTACCACCTCCCTGCTGCCGTAGTGGCGCAACAGGTTGCCCGGATTCCCGGGAAGCATGTTGCCGGCGGCCTGCTGGCGATGCTGCTGGTCGGCGGCATCGTGCTGCTGGTGCTGCGTCGCACCTTCGCGCCGCTGAAGCAGCTCACCGAGGCGGCGGACAACATCGCGGACGGCAACTATGCGTTCACCCTGCCCAAGAACGACCGCGGCGAGATCGGGCATCTGGTGCGCGCCATCGATGCCATGCTGGACAGGTTGCTGCGGCGCGAGCAGGAAGTGCTGCAACTCAATGTCAATCTGGAAGAGAAGGTGGAGCAGCGTACTGCGGAGCTCATGACCGTCAATGAGCGGCTGGAGGAAGAGATCGTCACGCGCCGCCAGGTCGAAGAACTGGTGCAGCACGAGAACGAGTTCCGTCGCGAGCTGATCGAGTCGCTGCCCGGCGTGTTTTACATGCTGGATGCGGACGGGCGCCTGCTGATGTGGAACCGCAACCTGCGCGAGGTGCTGCACGCCGGCGACAGTGAACTGGCCAACGCTTTCCTGCTGGATATGATCGGTGAGGGGGATAAAGCCAATGTCCTGAATGCGATCCGCACGGTATTCGAGGCGGGCGAAGTGTCGCTGGAGGCGGTGCTGGTAGCCAAGGACGGCGCGCGGATACCGTATCACCTCACCGGCAAGCGCGTGGAGCGCGACGGCGATCCGGTGCTGATCGGCATGGGGCTGGACATCACCGAGCGCAACAAGGCGCTGGCGGTGCTGGAGCGCCACCAGCGGGTGATCGAAACCGCGCTGGACGGTTTCTGGATGACCGACGAGCAGGGCTTCCTGGAGGAGGTCAACGAGGCTTACGCCGGCATGTCCGGCTATACGGTGCAGGAACTGGCGGGTATGCACATCAGCCAGCTGGAGGCGCAGGAACAGCCGGAGGACACCAAAGCGCATATCGAAACGATCATTTCGCAGGGATATGACCGCTTCGAGACGCGCCACCGGCGCAAGGACGGCAGCGTGATGGACGTAGAGATATCGGCCTCCTTCATGCCGGAACACCGGAAATTCTTCGTGTTCTGCCGCGACATCACGCAGCGCAAGCAGGCGGAAGAAACAATAAAAAACGCATTGCTGTTCCAGCAAAAGTTGATGGATGCGATTCCCTCTCCCATCTTCTACAAAGATGCAGAGTGCATCTATCTCGGAAGCAACAAGGCATTCGAGCAATACATAGGGCTGCCACCGGAGCAATTCATCGGAAAGACCGTGTATGACATTTCACCTGTCGATTTAGCCGAGAGATACGACAAGGCCGACAAAGAGTTGCTGAACAATCCGGGCATTCAATCTTATGAAGCCGCAGTCGTCTATTCGGATGGAGCACGTCACGACGTTCTCTTCAACAAGGCTACTTATACAAATTACGAAGGCAAGGTATCTGGACTGATTGGCGTGATCCTCGACATCACCGAGCGCAAGCAGACAGAACTCGAGTTGCGGCACAATCAGGAACTGCTCAACGAGGCGCAGCGGCTGGGGCGGCTCGGCAGCTGGGAGCTGGACCTGCTGAGCGGCGAATTGCGCTGGTCGGATGAGAACTACCGGATCTTCGAGGTCGACCCGGCAGTGAGAGCGCTTTCCTATGAAACTTTCCTGGACACGGTACACCCGGACGACCGCGACAAGGTGGATCGGGCTTATTCGCAGTCGTTGCGTGACCGGCAGCCCTACGACGTGGTGCACCGGCTGCTGTTCGCGGGCGGGCGCATCAAATGGGTGCACGAGCATTGCGACACCGTGTTCGACGTTTCGGGCAAGCCGCTGCGCTCGGTGGGGATGACGCAGGACATCACCGAACAGAAGCTGAACGAGGAAGCACTGCGCGTGGCCGCCATCACCTTCGAGAGCCACGACGCCATCCTGATCACCGATACCAGCGGCAACATCGTCCGGGTCAACCGCGCGTTCAGCGCGATCACCGGCTATCGCCCGGAAGAGGTGCTGGGCCAGAACCCGCGCATCATGAATTCGGGCAGGCATGACCGCGCCTTCTATATCGAGATGTGGCAGCGGCTGCTGCATGCCGGGACCTGGTCGGGCGAGGTATGGGACCGGCGCAAGAACGGCGAGGTCTACCCGAAATGGCTGACCATCACCGCAATCCGGGACGAGCGCGGCGAGACCAGCCGCTATATCGCCATCTTCAGCGACATCACCGAGCTCAAGGAGAGAGAGAAAGAAAACCTGCGGGAAAGCGATGACCGCTTCCGCGGCACCCTGGAGCAGGCTGCAGTCGGTATAACGCATACTGCGCTGGATGGTTCTTTCCAGCAGGCCAACCGGAAATTCTGCAGCCTCGTCGGCTATACCCATGAAGAGTTGATGCATATGAGTTTTTACGACGTTACTTTTCCGGCTGACCTGGCAGAGCAGGATCGCCGTTTTCAGCAACTGATTGCGGGTGAGATATCCACTTATGCCATGGAAAAACGCTACGTGCGCAAAGACCGGAGCCTGGTATGGGCCAACCTGACCGTTTCCCTGTTGCGCGATGCCGGCGGCAACCCCCAATACACCATCGGGGTCATCGAAGACATCACCGGGCGCAAGCAATCGGAGGCTTTGTTACAGCAATTCGGCAACCTGCTGCAAAATTCGTTCGATGAGATTTACATATTCAATGCCAGCAGCTTGCGTTTCCTTTTGACCAGCGAAGGCGCGGAGAAAAATTTGGGTTATTCGTCTGACGAACTGAACCTGCTCACCCCGCTAGAGCTGTTCCCCTCCTTCACCATGGAAAACTGCAGGCAGATGCTTGCGCGGCTCAGCGGCGGCGAACAGCAATCACTATTCCTGGAAACCGTTATTCGCCGCAAAAATGGCACGACTTATCCGGTGGAGATGCGCATCCAGTTCATGGAGTCGGATTTTCCGGTGTTCATGGCAATTGTGCAGGATATTACCGAACGCGATCGCTCGGAACGGCAACTGCGCGATCTTGCCGTGCACCTCCAGACTGTACGCGAAGAAGAAAAGGCCGGCATTGCGCGGGAAATCCACGACAACCTGGGCGGCACCCTGACCGCGCTCAAGATGGATGTTTATTGGCTGGCGGACGAACTGTCCGCGAACAAGGAAGCGACGCGGCTTCTCGAGCACATCGAATCGATGTCGCAGTTGCTGGATAATGCGTTGGCGGTCATGCGGCACGTTATCACCGACTTGCGCCCGACCGTACTCGATGAACTCGGCCTGCAGGCAGCGCTTGAATGGCAAGCGGAACAGTTTGGCAAACGCACCGGTATTCAATGCCACGTTACCAGCCCCTGCCAGGATACCTGCGAAGACTGCAATAACAAATTGGGCAAGACAGAAACGATCAACCTGTTCCGCATCTTCCAGGAATCCCTTACCAATATTGCGCGCCATTCCGGCGCGTCGAGGGTAGAGGCCGAGCTGTTGTGCGAGGATGGGGAGACCGTCCTGACCATCAGTGACAATGGTTGCGGGCTGCCGGAGGGACACGTTATCGCGCCGACTTCCTACGGCATGCTCGGCATGCGCGAGCGCGCCGAGCAACTGGGCGGCAGGATTAATTTTTACAGTCCGCCCGACGGCGGGTTCAGCGTGACGGCGATACTGCCGCTGTCTGCCGACAGCAAAAGAGAGGAGGAAGCATGATACGCATCCTGATCGTCGACGATCACGACATTGTGCGCCATGGATTGAAGCGAATCTTTGAAAAGAGCCGCGAAATGGAAGTCGTGGCGGAGCAGGACAACGGCATTGACGCGCTGCAGTGGTTGCGGCATAACGATTGCGACGTGGTGCTGCTCGATATTTCCATGCCCGGACGGAACGGTATCGAGGTGCTCAAGCAGATTCACGAGGAAAAACCGAAACTGCCGGTACTGATTCTCAGCAATTACACGGAAGATCAATATGCCGTGCGCCTCATCAAATCCGGAGCGGTCGGTTATCTGACCAAGGGGTGCGCGTCGGAAGTGGTGGTAGAGGCAGTGAGCTACGCGGCGAGCGGCAAAAAATACTTCAGCCCGGCAGTGCTCGAAATGCTCGCCAACGAACTCAGCAAACCGGAGGGAAAGCTTCCGCATGAGACCCTGTCGAATCGCGAATACCAGATATTCCGGCTGTTCGCCACGGCCAAAACCGTTAAGGAAATTGCCGATACCCTGAGCCTGAGCGGAAAAACCGTCAGCACCTACCGCACCCGCATCCTGGAAAAAATGAACCTGCGCAACAATGCCGAAATGATGCAGTACGCCGTCGAGAAACAGCTCGTGTAAAACAAAGGACTGAGGATCGAGGGTCGAGGACTGAGTAACGGTACCTCAACCCTCAGGGAATAGGAAATTGCAAACACGCCAATTTGTTTGGCATCACCGTAGGAGCGGCTTTAGCCGCGATGTATTTGGGTTTCGCGGCTAAAGCCGCTCCTACAATGTAGCTCCGGCCTACCCGGATCAGTCCCCACTCCCCTCTCATCTGTCCTCAGTCCTCCTTGCTGTCAGGCAAACACTGACAGCAAATTCCTCTCCCCCTTACACCGCAATCAGGCAAACGCCTATGCGCCTTCCATACGCAAGGGAGCAATGTTCGCCTGTAAATTTTACAGATCGAAGCGGCGCAATGAAGGGGGCATGGTGAAGGTGTTTATTGTGGAAGATTTCGAGATAGTGCGTCAAAGACTGCAAACCATGCTGTCCGGTATCCCCGGCGTTGTTATAGCCGGTCATGCGGTAGATGAGGCGGGCGCAATCGAGTCAATTGATGCGCTGCTGCCCGATGTCGTGATTCTCGATCTTCACCTGCAATACGGGTCAGGATTCAATGTTTTGGCAAATATTAAAAAACACCATGCTGCGACTAAAGTCATCGTATTGAGCAACTACGCCAGCGATTCTCATGTCAGCCTTTGCAAACAGATCGGGGCAGACTATTTCTTCGATAAATCTTTCCAGTTCATGCTGGTCGGGGCGGTATTGGAGCAACTGATGTTCCCTGATGGGTTGGATGGAGAATTTGTCGCCTCGTAGCGGTAATCAGTTGAGAAACAACTAATTCAGGGAGTCATTATGAACCTCAAAGAGACGCAGTTACCCGGCATCACCCAAATCGAGCTGATTAGAAAAATTCAAACCGATATTGACCGGCTGGCTTTTTATGCCACTGCCGTCAGCGGCGAATGTGAGCGGGATGGCTGCGGCTGGTGTGAGGACTGTTTTGATGATGTTCGTGAACAAACCGGGTGCCAATCATGAAAACGAACAGGCTGGGAAATGGGGTCAGCGAGATATCTCCTGAAAAACATTCGGCATGCATTCCCGATAGTTCCTGTATAGCCAGGGAGTACCTGGCGGAAAGTTCCAATGACGCAACTGTCTGGCAGTCACCGGACTTTTTGGCCGCACTCGGCGGACTGCAACAAAATGCCTCTATCGGGGGCAGTTTTACCAACATCCTGCCGATCGACCATTCTTTAGCCATTGCTTACATCTTGTCCTGTCGACGAGATTGCCAGATGGTTTATGTGAGCCCGCAAATAACCAAGCTGGGATTGACCCCGGAAGCATGGCTTGGCAAACCGGACTTGCGATTACAACTGGTTCATGAAGAAGATATTGGGTGGGTTGAGCGGGCTTTGCAACATAGCCGTAATACGGCCGAAATATTTGATTGTCACTATCGCCTTTACGATAGCTGCGGGAAGGTGCGCTGGTTTCACGATGAAGCCAGCGTGGTATGTGATGCATTTGGCGCGCCATTGTTTATCAGGGGGGTCATGCTGGATATCACCGAGAAGAAGGCAATGGAGGCCGAGCTGCATGAGCATCGCTACCGCTTTGCGCGGAATGTCGAACAGAGAACCGAGCAGTTGATGAGACGCATAGCATTGCTGGAGTCCTGCAACGCAACATTATGCGACAAGCTTGCCTTGGCCAAGAGCGAATCCGCTGCGCACAAGCCGGTGGGCTCGCTGCGCGCACCGGCCAAGGATAGGTCTGCCGCTTCAGATGCCAGCCTGGACAAGCTCTCGCTGCGCGAACGCGAGATACTCATCATGCTGCCGTGCGGCCACAGCAACAAGGAGATCGCCGGCGCGCTGCACCTGGCCGAATCCACCGTCAAGATCCATGTGCAGGGCATCCTGCGCAAGCTCAACCTCGCCGGACGCGTGCAGGCCGCCGTGTATGCGGCGGAGCATGGGCTGATCGCCGATGAATGCAGATTGGGTTGAGTGTGCAAAATGGAAGTATCAGGGCAACTGGTTCACCCGCAGACTGGATTACCAGTTCGTTGCCTCGCAGTAGTGACAAGCGGAGAAAGCCACTAATTTCTGGAATGGGGTCAGCCATGAGCCAAGGGGAAATGACAATGCGTGCGGATGCAGATACCTGGTTATGGCTATCGCCGCTGGCGAGCGGTGGCGCGGGAGTAGCCGCACTGCTGGGGGTGTCCTGGTTAAGCGGATTGGGGCTGGGCGGCACGGGCGTGCAGTTCGCTTTTGCGGTGGCGGCGTTTGCCGGGCTATGCGCCTGGGGTAGCGCCTACCGCCAGCGCGCTGCGCTGACGCAACTGGTCCGGCAGGCGGAAACCTTGCTGGAGCAGGCCCAGCAGGCGTTGCGGCAACAAAGCGGCATCGCCGGCCTGGAGCAAGTTTGCGACCAGGCGGCGCCGATCTGGGTGAAACAGATCGAGACCGCGCGCAGCCAGACCGAGGAGGGTGTTACCGGGGTGGCGGCGCGCTTCGCCGCTATCGTCGAGCGCCTGCAGGCTTCAGTGGAAGCTTCGCAACAGGCCGCAGGCGGCGGGGAGGGTGCTGAAGGCGCGGAAGGCGGCTGCGTGGTATCGGTGCTGTCGCGCAGCGAGGCCGATCTGGTCGCCGTCATCCGTTCGATGGACGCAGAACGGCACGAACGCGCGGCGATGGTGCAGGACGTGCGCGAATTGATCACTTATACCGCCGACCTGAAAAAAATGGCGACGGATGTGGGAGAGATCGCTTCGCAGACCAATTTGCTGGCGCTCAACGCGGCCATCGAGGCGGCGCGCGCCGGCGAGGCAGGGCGCGGTTTTGCGGTGGTGGCGGACGAGGTGCGCAAGCTGTCCAACCTGTCCAGCGACACCGGCAAAAAGATGGCGGAAAAAGTCAATATCATCAACCAGGCGATCACTGGGGTGATCAGTGCCGCCGAGAGATTCGGCGAAGAAGATACCCGCTCGGTGGCCGATGCAGAAAAAACCATACACAACGTATTGGGCAATTTCAAGGAAGTCGCCAGCGGGTTGAGTGAATCTACCGGGATGCTGCGCCGCGAAAGCGAAGGCATCCGCGTGGAAATCTCCGAGATGCTGGTTTATCTCCAGTTCCAGGATCGGGTCAGCCAGATACTGGCCCATGTGCGCGACAACCTCGACGGCTTGCACGCCCGCCTCAAGCAATATTCCGCCGAGCGCAGCGGTGGCGGTACACCGGCAATTGACGCCAATGCCTGGCTGAACGAAATGGCGCTGGGCTACACCACCGCCGAGCAGCGGCGCAACCACCGCGACGGCAAGACGGGTACAACGCCGGTTTCGGCGCCGGATGCAGCGGAGATCACCTTCTTTTAGGGGAGTGTCATGGCCAAGACCATCATGATGGTGAACGATCCCGCTTCGATGCAGCAACCAGTCTGCCTCGTGCCGAGGGGAGGATGGTATGGGTCGATCGAGGCATGCGACGGCAGCGATGCTCTATCCAGGTTGAATGGACGGAAGACGCATCTCGTCATCAGCGGTGCCAACATACCCAATAGGGCCGACATCACCTTCGCCGAGAACCTGAAACAGATGCCATCCTACAAATGCACCTTGCCCTGCCGTAAGCAAAATTTATGTTCGGGCAATGTGGATGAGTATTTTGTCGGAGAGATGAAAAATGGCTAAAACGGTGATGGTTGTGGACGATTCCGCTTCGTTGCGGCAGGTGGTTGGCATTGCGCTGCGCGGTGCGGGATACGAGGTGATCGAGGGTTGCGATGGCAAGGATGCGCTGGCCAAGCTGACCGGCCAGAAAGTGCATCTCGTCATCAGCGACGTCAACATGCCCAATATGGACGGCATCACCTTCGTGAAGAACCTCAAACAGATGCCGGCCTACAAATTCACCCCCGTCATCATGCTGACCACCGAGTCGCAGGAAGGAAAAAAACAGGAAGGCCAAGCGGCGGGGGCAAAAGCCTGGGTGGTCAAACCGTTCCAGCCGGCGCAAATGCTGGCGGCGGTAGCGAAGCTGGTAATGCCGTAATCAGCTTGTAGCTTGTAGCCTGTAGCTGGTAGGAGCGCCGCCCTCGGCGCGAATGTGAATGCAAATCGCGGCGAGGGCGCCGCTCCCACAGAGCAGTAGGCGTAGGTCGGGTTAGCGGCAGGAAACGACAAGCGCTTTCCTCGTTTGCTTCCTCTCCCGCAAGCGGGAGAGGATTGAGGTGAGGGGTATTGCGTAACCCGACATTTGACTGACAAAAGGAGAACATCATGACCATCAGTATCGAAGCCAGCAATGGTGTGTGCCATGCCTGCGTGGCGGGCGAAATGACGATCTACCACGCCGCGGAGATGAAGGGGGAATTGTTGCCCTGTCTCGAACGCGGTACGGAAGTGGAGATCGACCTGTCCGAGGTCAGTGAAATGGATACCGCCGGTTTCCAGTTGCTGCTGCTGGTCAAGCGCGAAGCAGCCAATGCCGGCAAGTCGTTGCGTCTGGTAGCGCACAGCCCGGCGACGCTGGAAGTGCTGGATTTATTCAACATGGCCGCCTACTTTGGCGATCCGGTGATGATGCCGCGCGCAGCGCATTAGCTCTACAAAACTTGTGGGAGCGGCGCCAACCCTCTCTCCAACTCTCTCCCACAGGGAGAGAGAGCGATCGTCCCTTCCCCTTCAAGGGGAAGGTTAGGATGGGGATGGGATTTGGCCGCGATTTGTAGCACCAGTTCGCGCCGAGGGCGGCGCTCTTACTGTTTGGTTCCGGCTTGTCCGGTTTAGGGAAAAAATAAATGGATATCGACCAGGCATTGCAAACCTTCATCATGGAGAGCCGCGAGCTGCTCGAAGCCATGGAGGAATCGCTGCTCGGCCTCGAATCCTCGCCGGACGACCCCGACGCGATCGGCGCCATATTCCGCGCCGCCCATACGATCAAGGGATCGGGCGGGCTGTTCGGGCTCGACGGCATCGTCGCCTTCACCCATGTGGTGGAGAACGTGCTGGATCGGGTGCGCGGCGGTGAAGTGCCGATCAACGCTGATCTGATCGCCTTGCTGCTATCCTGCCGCGACCATATCGGCATGCTGGTGGAACAGATTGCCGTTGATTCTGCCGCCAGCCCGGACAAGGAAACCGAAACTACCGGTGCCATGCTGCTCAACCAGCTCAAGGTTTATCAAACCGGCGTAAAAGAGCAGTCACCCGTTCCGGCGGTCGCACCATCCCAGCCCCGGACGGCAGTGGCGCTACAGCCCGGCGGCACGGTGGCAAGCGACCATTGGCATATCTCGCTGCGCTTCGGCCACGACGTGCTGCGCAACGGCATGGATCCGCTGGCCTTTATCCGCTACCTCGACAACATGGGAAAAATCGTCCATGTCGTTACCCTGCCCGATGCCCTGCCGCACGCTCCGGACATGGACCCGGAAAGCTGCTATCTGGGGTTCGAGATCGACTTTCATGGCGACAACGTGGACAAGGCGGCCATCGAAGGGGTATTCGAATTCGTGCGCGACGATTGCACGCTGCGCATTCTGCCGCCGCACAGCCACATCGAGGAATACATCCAGCTCATCGATGAGCTGCCCGAGGACAAGGTTCTCCTCGGCGAGCTGCTGGTCAACTGCGGCTCTCTGACCCGGAAGGAGCTGGACGAAGCGCTGCGCTTGCAGGCGTTGAGCGCGGAATGTTGCCTGAAAGCAGCGGCTGACAAGGAAGATGCGGTCTGCAAGCTCGGTGACATTCTGGTGGAACAACGCATGGTGCAGCCGGAACTGGTCGATGCGGCACTGGGAAAGCAGAAACTCGCCAAGGAAAACAAGGCACAGGAAAGCAAACTGATCCGCATTCAGGCCGACAAGCTCGATCAACTAATCAATCTGGTCGGGGAAATGGTCATCGCCGGCGCTTCAACCAGCCTGCTCGCGCAGCGCACCCGCGACCCCGCGCTGCACGAATCGACCTCCACGCTGTCGCGGCTGGTCGAGGAGATCCGCGACAGCGCTTTGCAACTGCGCATGGTGCAGATCGGTGAAACCTTCAGCCGTTTCAACCGCGTGGTGCGCGACGTGAGCAAGGAAATCGGCAAGGAAATCGGTCTGGCAATCGACGGCGCTGAAACCGAGCTGGACAAATCGGTGGTGGAAAAAATCGGCGACCCGCTGATGCACCTGGTGCGCAACAGTATGGATCACGGCATCGAGAAGGCCGAAATCCGCCTGCAACGCGGCAAGCCGGCGAAAGGCACGGTGCGTCTCAATGCCTATCACGAATCCGGCAGCATCGTGGTGGAGGTCGGCGACGACGGCGGCGGCCTGAACCGCGCAAAAATCTTCGCCAAGGCGCTGGAAAAAGGGCTGGTCACGGCCAACCAGACGCTCTCCGACCAGGAGGTGTACGGGCTGATCTTCGAGGCGGGATTCTCCACCGCCGAGGCCGTCACCAATCTGTCCGGGCGCGGCGTCGGCATGGACGTGGTGCGGCGCAACATCGAGGCGTTGCGCGGCACGGTGGAGATCGATAGCCGCGAAGGCATCGGCACCACGGTAAAGATTCGCCTGCCGCTGACCTTGGCGATCATCGACGGTTTTCTGCTGGGAGTGGGGAGCGCTTCATATGTCGTACCGCTCGACATGGTGATGGAATGCATCGAGCTTAGCGAGGCCGAGCGTCAGGAAACCCGCGAAAACAATTACATCAACCTGCGCGGCACGGTGCTGCCGTTCATCCGCCTGCGCGACCAATTCCGCGAACGGGGCAAGGCAAGCCGGCGCGAGAACATCGTGGTGGTGCAATACGCCGGGCAAAAAGCAGGGTTGGTGGTGGATGAACTGATGGGGGAATTCCAGACCGTGATCAAACCGCTGGGCAAGCTGTTCGGCAACCTCAAAGGGGTCAGCGGTTCGACCATCCTCGGCAGCGGCGAGGTGGCGCTGATCCTGGACGTGCCGGCGCTGATCCAGCGCGCGGTAAACAAGGAATCGCAACAGTTGGCATATGGCATGTAGGAGGCCCGCCCCGGGCCGATTTATCGCGGCGAGGGCGCCGCTCTGTAGGAGGCCCGCCCCCGGGCCGATTTATCGCGGCGAGGGCGACGCTCCCACAGTCGGGCAATGTTTCGGGATGGATGAAGCGAGTGCAGGTTTGGAAGTTATTAAATTGAGAGGAGTAAAGCGATGAGAACCAATATGCCGGTATCCAATGTGGAACGTGAATTCCGTGACGGGGAGACGATCGTTTCCAAAACCGACCTGAAGGGTGTGATTACCTATGTCAACCCTTATTACTGCGAAATGAGCGGTTACTCCGAACAGGAATCCATCGGCCAACCGCACAATTACATCCGTCACCCCGATATGCCGGAAGAGGCCTTTGCCGATCTGTGGAACACGCTCAAGCAAGGCAAGCCCTGGACCGGGATAGTGAAAAACCGCTGCAAGAACGGCGATTATTACTGGGTTGAAGCCAACGCCACGCCGATGCGCGAGAACGGCCAACTGGTGGGCTATATGTCGGTGCGCAGCAAACCCGCCCGTGCCGTGGTCGAGGCAACCGCCAGGATATATCAGGAAATCAGGGAGGGAAAAAGCACATACAAAGTCAGGGAAGGCAAAGCCGTCAAACCCGGCTTATTCGATTTTCTGGATCGGATCAGGAACCTGAAGCTTGGCGTCAAGCTGGGATTGAGTTTCGGCATGGTCGTGCTGATGGCGGTTGGGATCGGCTGGCTGGCATTGAGTCAGATGGAAAATATTTATTCGCTGATGCAGGTCGGCACGAACCTGACCCCGGCACAGTCGCAGGCCCTCGCAGATTTGCTTGGGGCCGGCCGGCAGCAGGTGATAGGCGCAGGCATCGCGGTGGTGCTGGTGGGGATGCTGCTGACCTTCCTGCTGAGTCGCGCCATTGTCAGGCCGCTCAATAGCGCGATCGGCACCTTCGACAGAATGGGCCAAGGCAATTATCACAATCAGATCGAGTCGGAGAGCGAGGACGAGATCGGCAAGCTCATGTACGGATTGAAAGCCACGCAGATCAAGCTCGGCTTCGATATCAACGATGCCCAGCGGCGCGCCGATGAGTCGCTGCGCATCACTAATGCGCTCGACAACGCTTCCACCGGCGTGATGATTGCGGATACCGATCTCAACATCATTTATATGAACAAATCGGTGCAGGCGATGCTGAAGAACGCCGAGCCGGACATCAAAAAGGATCTGCCGAATTTCAGCGCCGATAATCTGCTGGGCACCAATATCGACGGTTTCCATAAGAAACCGGAGCACCAGCGGCAGATGCTGAAGACTTTTACCACGACTTTCAAGACGGCGATCAAGATCGGCGGACGCACTTTCCGTCTTTCCGCCAACCCGGTGTTCAATGCGGCAGGGCAGCGTTTGGGCGCTTCGGTGGAATGGATAGACGCGACCGATGAAGTGAGGATCGAGGACGAAATCAAAGGGATCGTGCAGGCCGCAGTCGCCGGCGATTTATCGCAACGCATCGAGATGGAAGGCAAGGATGGTTTCATGAAGGTGTTGGGCGAGGGAATCAACGAGCTTACCGGGGTGGCCGAGAATGTGATAACCGAAACGGTGCAGGTGATCGAAAGCGTTTCTCAGGGAGACCTGACACATACCATAGCGTGCGAGTTCCAGGGCATGTTCAAGCGGCTCAAGGAGGCAACCAATGGCACGGTACATAAACTAGCCGAAACCATCGCCGATGTTCGTATGGCCGCCGATTCGCTGACCAGCGCCGCCGAAGAAATCAGCGCGACGGCGCAGAGCCTGAGCCAGGGGGCGAGCGAGCAGGCGGCCAGCGTGGAAGAAACCAGCGCTTCGATCGAGCAAATGTCGGCCTCGGTCGGGCAGAACTCGGAAAACGCCAAGGTGACCGACGGCATGGCATCCAAAGCCGCCAAGGAAGCCACCGAGGGTGGCGCGGCGGTCAAATCCACGGTCACGGCGATGAAGCAGATCGCCGCCAAGATCGGCATCATCGATGATATCGCCTACCAGACCAATCTGCTTGCGCTCAATGCCGCAATCGAGGCGGCGCGCGCCGGCGAACACGGCAAGGGCTTCGCTGTGGTGGCGGCGGAAGTGCGCAAGCTGGCGGAGCGCAGCCAGGTGGCGGCGCAGGAAATTTCCGAAGTGGCCGGGTCCAGCGTGGAACTGGCGGAACGTGCCGGAAAACTGCTCGACGAGATGGTGCCGTCGATCAACAAGACTTCCGATCTGGTTCAGGAAATCACCGCCGCCTCGAATGAGCAATCCACCGGCATCGGCCAGATCAATGGTGCCATGAATCAACTCAGCCAGACCACGCAGCAGAATGCTTCCGCCTCGGAAGAGCTGGCTGCCACCTCGGAGGAGATGAGCGGCCAAGCCGAGAAGTTGCAGCAACTGATGGCGTTCTTCAAGCTCAATGGCGCCGCTGCAACCGCAGCAGCAGTCATCGCCACGGCGCGGCAGATCGCCCCGCCTGCATCCGCAAGGCAACCGGACAAGACGGCACGGAAGGTCGCTGAGGGGGAGCCGGGCGAACATGATTTCGTCCGGTTCTAGGAGGCTGCCATGGGTGCGATTGTACAGGTAGGGCAGCATGCCGAAGCCGTCGGCGACGAGGAAGAACAGAACCAATATCTGACTTTCCTGCTGGGCGGGGAGATGTTTGCCATCCCCATTCTCAATATCAAAGAAATTATTGAATACGGCAGCCTCACACCAGTGCCGATGATGCCTGCCTTCATTCGCGGTGTGATCAACCTGCGCGGCAGCGTGGTGCCGGTGGTGGACCTTTCCGTGCGTTTTGGCAGGGAAAAGGCTGCGCTTACCAAGCGTACCTGCATCGTGATTATCGAAATCGAATCGGGGGATGAAAAGCAGGATGTCGGTGTGGTGGTGGATAGCGTCAGCGAGGTGCTGGAAATTCCCCGCAATGAGATTGAGCAGGCGCCTTCCTTCGGCGCCAAAATTCGCGCTGACTTCATCCGTGGCATGGGCAAGATCAACGGCAAGTTTGTCATTATCCTGGCCGTCAATCAGGTGCTTTCAATTGACGAAATGGCGATACTGGGACAAGCGGGCAGCGTAGAGCCGGAAGCCCTTGTGCCGGCTTGAAGGCCGGAGCCGGAAACAAGGAGACAGGCATGGAAGAAATCAGGGGTAGTACCGCCAGCCAGACCAGTGACCTGCACCGCGTGGTGAAGGCCAACGAGGATATCAAGAAGGTGATCCGGATTTCATCCGGGGTCAACCTGGTCGCGCTCAATGCCATGCTGGTCGCCAAGCGTTCCGGCGAGAGATCGCGCGGTTTCGCGGTGGTGTCGTCGGAGTTGCGGGTGTTCAGCCACAAGCTGGAAGCGGCGATGACCGGCCTGGGCGCGCTGATCTTCGAGCTGGTCAAGGATGCCGCCGCGATGCGGAAGCAGCATCACGAGCGACGTCATCTGCTCAATATCCATACGCAAAAACAGCCGATGCGTGAACTGGTGGGGCCGGTGCTCGCACGCATGGATGAGCGTATGCACGATACAGGGGGAGAAATCGGAAGGGATTGGCACAAGCTCCAGCTTCAGCTCAACCGTGTCCTGCAACTATGTGAAGCCGGTGGTTCACTGTCACGCAGCGCCAAGATCGAAGCGGTGTACGGCGGAGATATGAGCGTCACCCTGAAGCAGGTGGCAAACCAGATCGAGGAAACGGTGAACGAGATTTTTTCCACTTTGAAACTGCTCAGATCGCAACTAAACGAATGAAATTGTTGGAGCGGCGCCCTGTGGGAGCGGCGCCCTCGCCGCGATACCCTTAATCGGCCCGAGGGCGGGCCTCCTACATGCCGGTTGAAAACTTTGGACTAACCATGAAAAAACTTGAATTCATCTACGAAGACGGTTCCCACAAATGGGCTGCGGTGGCGCGCGATCCGGAAAAACCCGGCTTTTTAATCGACACCAACGAATATCTGGTGATCAACGGCAGCGAGGCGTTGCTTGCCGACCCGGGCGGCATGGAAATATTTTCTGCGGTGTTCTCCGCCATCAGTGCCGAAGTCGATCCCTACTCCATCCGCCATTTATTCGCCTCGCATCAGGATCCGGACATCATTTCGTCGCTGGCGCTGTGGCTGGACTTCAACCCCGAACTCAAGTGCTATTCGAGCTGGCTGTGGAGTTCGTTCATTCCGCACTTCGGCGGCACGGCGGAGACTTTTATCGCCATCCCCGACGAAGGCATGAGCATGGCGCTCGGTAATCTGGCGCTGGAAGCGGTGCCGGCGCATTACCTGCATTCCTCGGGCAATTTCAATCTCTATGACCGCAAGGCCAAAATCCTGTTTTCCGGCGACGTTGGCGCAGCCTTGCTGCCACCGGGTGAGGAGGGTCTATTCGTGGAGAATTTCGACCGCCACATCCGCCATGCCCGTGATTTTCATCGCCGCTGGATGGGGTCGAACGCGGCCAAGCTGAACTGGTGCGAGCGCGTCAGCCGCCTCGACATCGATATGCTCTGCCCGCAGCATGGCGCAATCTACCGGGGCGAGGATGTAAAGCGCTTTATCGACTGGTTCGCCGCATTGGATGTGGGCTGCGGTATCAAGGAATGACAATGACCGTGACCGCTATCAACGACCAGGAGTTCAGCCAGTTTCAGAAGCTGATATACCAGCTTGCCGGTATCAGCCTGTCGCCGGCGAAAAAACCCCTGGTGGGCGGGCGGCTGGCCAAGCGCCTGACCCAGCATCACCTCGACACCTATGGCGATTACTTCAAGCTGCTTACCGCCAACTCCAACGCGGATGAGCTACAGGTGGCGGTGGATTTGCTCACCACCAACGAGACCTATTTTTTCCGCGAACCCAAACATTTCGATTTTTTGCGTGACAAGGTGTTGTCCGGCCATAAGCCGGGCCGCAATTTTCGGGTGTGGAGCGCGGCCTGTTCCAGCGGCGAAGAACCCTACAGCATCGCCATGGTGCTCGCCGACCATCTCGGTGATGGCCCGTGGGAAGTGGTGGCCTCGGATATTTGCACGCGGGTGCTGGACAAGGCGCGTAGCGGACATTACCCGATGGATCGTATCGACGGCATTTCCAGAGAACATCTGTCGCGCTACTGTCTGAAAGGAGTGGGCGCGCAGGAACACACCCTGCTGGTGGATAAAAAGCTGCGCGCCCGGGTGAACTTCATGCAGATCAACCTGAACCAGCAACTGCCGGGGCTGGGCGAGTTCGATGTCATTTTTCTGCGCAATGTGATGATTTATTTCAATCAGGAAACCAAGCGCCAGATAGTGCAGCGTATGCTGCCGCTGCTCAAACCGGGTGGCCATTTCCTGATCGGCCATTCAGAGAGCCTGAACGGTGTGGCCGATACGCTACGCACGCTGGCGCCATCCATTTATCGCAAACCATGAACCAAGCCCTATTACAGGCTGCCGAACCCGTCGAAGTTTACCTTCTGCCGGGGGATTGCCATTTCGGCAATGAGAACACTCGCATCCGCACCGTGCTGGGTTCGTGCGTCTCGATCACAGTGTGGCATCCGCTGTTGCATATCGGCGGCATGTGCCATTCCATGCTGCCGAGCCGGGGCAATCCGGGCATCATCACCCCGCTCGATGGGCATTATGCCGACGAGGCGATCGAGTTGCTGCTGCGCGAAATCGGCAAGCGCAACACCCGCCCCGGTGAGTATCAGGTCAAGCTGGCCGGCGGCGGCCACATGTTCCGGCAGCCCCTTGCAGAAAAGCCTTTCAATATTGCCGGAAGCAATATCGAAGCGGCGCGGGCGCTGCTGGAAGCCGGAGGCTTCAACATTCATGCCGAGCATGTGGGCGGTAGCGGCCACCGCAGCGTCATTTTCGACCTGCGCGACGGCAGCGTGTCGGTCAAACATGAAAAGATTCCGGTCTACCCTGACGGCACCCATATGGGCGCGGCGCGCCGCACTCCCGCCTGAAAGGTGTTTTAGTGCATAAAATAAAAGTGCTGATCGTGGATGATTCCGCTGTGGTGCGTCAGGTACTTCAGGCTATTCTCGAAACTGACCCCGCTATTTGCGTGATTGGCGCGGCATCCGATCCCATTTTTGCGCTGGACCGCATGAATCGCGAATGGCCGGATGTCATCGTGCTGGACGTCGAGATGCCGCGCATGGACGGCATCACCTTCCTGAAGAAGATCATGGCGGAACATCCGACGCCGGTGGTGATCTGCTCGACCCTCACCGAGCGCGGCGCAGCCACTACCGTTCAGGCAATGGAGGCCGGCGCGGTGACCATCGTCACCAAGCCGAAGGTCGGCCTCAAGCAATTTCTCAGCGATTCGGCAGCCGACCTGATCAACGCGGTCAAGGAAGCTTCGCAGGTCAGTGTCAGCCGCCTGAAACCGGCGCCGGTGAGGACGGCAAGAGTTGAACCCAAGCTGACTGCCGATGCCATCATGCCCGCTGCCGGGGCGCAGGCGATGGCCCAGACCACCGAGCGCATCGTCGCCATCGGTACTTCCACCGGCGGGACGCAGGCGCTCGAAGCCGTGCTCACCGCCCTGCCGCGCGTCTGCCCCGGCATCGTTGTGGTGCAGCACATGCCGGAAAAATTCACTGCTTCCTTTGCCGCGCGCCTCGACAGCCTGTGCGAAATCGAGGTCAGGGAGGCGCGGAATAACGACCGGGTGATCCCCGGGCTGGCGCTGATCGCGCCGGGCGGCAGGCACATGCTGCTCAAGCGCAGCGGCGCCTATTACCATGTCGAAGTGCTGGACGGCCCGGTGGTCAACCGCCATCGCCCCTCGGTGGATGTGCTGTTCCGCTCGGTGGCGAAATTCGCCGGCAAAAATGCCACCGGCATCATCATGACCGGCATGGGCGACGATGGCGCAAGAGGGCTGAAGGAAATGCACGACGCGGGCGCCCCGACGGTCGCCCAGGACGAGGCAACCTGTGTGGTGTTCGGCATGCCCAAGGAGGCGATCAAATTTGGCGGTGTCGACCGGGTGATGGGGTTGCAGGACATTCCCAGGGCGATATTGACTGGGTAACGCTCTGTAGGAGGCCCGCCCCGGGCCGATTGGGGCACCGCGAAAACGGAAAGGGAAAACGATGAAGCCGCATGCGAAGGATTTGCGCAAGGGGCGTGTTTCAGAGACGGGGCAAATCTATCTTATTACTACCGTGGCGCTGGGCAGGAAGCCGGTTTTTTCTGATTTCCACGCGGCGCGCAATTTGATCCATGTCCTCCGTGCGGAGCATGAAACAGGTTGCGCGAAGACGCTGGCTTTTGTGGTGATGCCGGATCATTTGCATTGGTTGATGGAGTTGGGGGCGGGCGTTAGCCTGTCCCGTGTCGTCGGGAGGATGAAATCCGTGGCTGCGCACCGGCTGGGCGGCGGCGTCTGGCAACCGGGGTTTCACGACCACGCTTTGCGCAAGGATGAGGATTTGGCGGCCACGGCACGCTATGTGGTAGCCAATCCATTGAGAAAGGGGCTGGTGTCAAATGTTGGCGCCTATCCCCATTGGGATGCAATCTGGTTGTTGTAGGAGGCCCGCCCCCGGGCCGATTTATCGCGGCGAGGGCGCCGCTCCTACAGTGCGACGCTTCTGTAGGAGGCCCGCCTCGGGCCGATCGAAGGGTATCGCGGCGAGGGCGCCGCTCCCACAGGATCATTATTTTTTCTGAGGACTGATCATGCACCGCCTGCTGGAGCAGCAAACCAAACGATTCTTGCGCAACAATGCGGCACTTCCTCCGGGGTGGGGTATGTTTCTGGCGGCGGTGGAGAATGCTTATTCCGGTGCCGCCACCGGCCGGCAGGGGCTTGAACGCTCACTGGAACTGATGTCGAATGAGTTGTCCGGGTTGCGCGCCGATCTGGCGGAACGGCAGCTTGCCGAGGCGCAGTTGGAGCGCCTGTTGTCACTGCTCGGCGCCATTCTGGAATCCACCACCGACGGTATGCTGGCGCTCAACCGAGACGGCAGAATTGTGCGTTTTAACCAGCGTTTCGTGGAAATGTGGAGCATTCCTGACGAAATCATGGCGTTCTGGGAACACCAGAAAGTGATGGAGCATGTACTGAGCCGGTTGAAGGATCCCGGCAGCATGCGGGAAAAAATAGCGTATTTGCAGCAGCATTCCGAGTTGGAAAGCAATGATGTTCTGGAATGCCTGGACGGCAGGATCATCGAGTGTTATTCGCTCCCGCAGCCTCTCGGCGTGGACAGTGTGGGAAGGATATTGAGTTTCCGCGACATCACCGAGCGCAAGTGCGCCGAGAAGGCGTTACTCCGTGAGAAAGAGGAACAGCAGGCGCTCATCAGGAAACTGGAAACCGCGCATAACCAATTGCTGCAATCGGAAAAAATGGCTTCCATCGGCCAGTTGGCGGCGGGCGTGGCGCACGAGATTAACAACCCCATCGGTTACGTCAATTCCAATCTTGGCAGCCTGGGGCAATACGTGGAAAAATTGATCGGGGTGATTGAAGCTTACGAGCGCGCCGAGCCCGACATGTCCGCTTCCCCGTTGCTGGATGAAATCCGTTCGCTGAAGCAGGAAGCGGATTGGGGTTATCTCAAGGGGGATGCCCGCGAACTGCTCAAGGAATCTGCCGAGGGGATAACGCGGGTGAAGCAAATCGTGCAGGATCTCAAGGACTTCTCCCATGTCGATCAGGCGGGATGGTTATGTGTCGATCTGCATCAGGGGATCGACAGCACCCTCAATATTGTTCACAGCGAAATCAAGTACAACGCGGAGGTAATCAAGGAATACGGCGTTATCCCGCCGGTGGAATGCATGGCATCCCAGCTCAACCAGGTATTCATGAATATGCTGGTCAATGCCTCCCATGCCATCGGTGAGGATAACCACGGAAAAATTACCATTCGCACCGGGGCGGAGAATGATATGGCTTGGGTCGAATTTTCCGATACCGGCAAGGGCATTGCACCGGAAAATCTGAACCGTATTTTTGATCCCTTCTTCACCACCAAACCAGTGGGCAAAGGGACAGGTTTGGGTTTGTCGCTGTCTTTTGGCATCATCGAAAAACACCATGGGCGCATCGAAGTGAAAAGCGAAGCCGGTAATGGTGCCACCTTCCGGGTGTGGCTGCCGGTCAAACAGGGTGGAAGCGCCTCGGCGAAGACCGTTGATCTGGCATAGGGTGCCTTCCAGCGCGACTTAAAAATCGCACTGCATTCCTGAATCCGCCAGTTGCGTTAGAGCGAGAGAACCTAGAAAGGGCAAGGGATCAATTGTTAATTACCTGGAATATCACGCTGGTATTGTTATCCGTGCTGATCGCGATGGCAGGCTCGTTCACGGCGCTCATGCATGCGCAGCGCATGCGCGAAAGCAGCGGTCGCTCGGCGCGGGTGTGGATGATCGTCGGCGGCATTACATTGGGTCTGGCGATCTGGTCCATGCACTTCATCGGCATGCTGGCCTTTCATTTGCCCATTCCCATCGGCTACGACCTGACACTTACCCTGCTCTCGGTTTTGCCCGCGATTGCCGCAGCCCTGCTCGGTTTTTACGTGCTGCGCGAGCCGGACATCAGCACCGCGCGCATTATCGTGAGCGGCCTGTTGATGGGGGTTGGCATCAGCGGCATGCACTACACCGGCATGGCAGCGCTCGAGATGTCGCCCCCGATCAGTTACGACCCGCTGATCTTTGCCTTGTCCGTGGCCATCGCCGTCATCGCTTCATGGGGTGCGTTGCTGATGGTGTACCAGGGCGGGCGCGTCAAGCTTTCCTTGCTGCAGCGCTTTGCACTGGGCGGTGTAATCATGGGTTTGGCGATTTCCGGCATGCATTACACCGCCATGCTCGGAGCCAACATTCAACCCGACAGCGTGTGCATGGTTGGCGCAACGGAGATCGCCCCGGCTATGCTCGCCATGCTGGTGACGCTGATCTCCTCGATCTGGTTCGGCGGCGGCATCTTCGCCGTGTTGTTCGATCGGCGCATGGCGTTGCAGAACGCGCAGGAACTGGCGCAACTCGAACAAGCGTACAAGCATGCATTGAGGAAGCTGGAGTATCAGAAATATGCGCTGGATCAGCACTCCATCGTGGCCATTACCGATGTGCGCGGCACGATTACTTACGTCAACGATAAATTCTGCGAGATCAGCGGTTACTCGCGGCAGGAGTTGCTCGGGCAAAATCACCGCATGCTCAATTCCGGGAGACACCCGAAAGAATTTTTCCATGAGATGTTTCGCGCCATCACGGCAGGTAAAGTATGGCACGGCGATTTTTGCAACCGTGCCAGGGACGGCAGACTGTACTGGGTGGCGACTACCATCGTGCCGTTTTTGAATGACCACGGCAAACCGGCCAAATACATTTCGATACGCACCGACATTACCGAGCGCAAAATAGCGGAAGAGCAATTGCGTGTCGCAGCGGCAACCTTCGAAACCCATGACGCCATCCTGATTACCGATGCCAACGCGAATATCATCCGCGTCAACCGGGCGTTCCAGGATATTACCGGCTATAGCGCCGAAGAGGTGCTGGGCAAGAGCCCGAACATCCTCAGCTCAGGCCGCCAAGACCAGGCGTTCTACGATGAGATGTGGCGGCAGTTGCTTGATACCGGTTCGTGGACCGGCGAGATGTGGGACCGGCGCAAGAACGGGCAGGTCTATCCGAAGTGGCTGACCATCACCGCCATCAAAAACGAACAGGGTAAGACGATCAAGTATGTCGGCATTTTCAGCGACATCACCGTGCGCAAACAGGCCGAAGAGGAAATCCGCAATCTGGCGTTCTACGACCCGCTGACCCGCCTGCCCAACCGGCGCCTGCTGCTGGACCGCTTCCGGCTGGCGCTGTCGGTGTCGGCGCGCAGCCAGT
>MGWS01000008.1:145274-155656 GCA_001801105.1 Gallionellales bacterium GWA2_60_18 | reverse complement strand
CTTCCGCCATTGCCTCGTTCTCAGGCGGCGAGTTTCAGGTCGACTTTCGGAAAGTCGATTTCGACGCGGCTGGCCTTGCCGATGAGGTTGGTCAGGATGTTCATGCCGACGTGGGTGATGATTTCGACGATTTCCGCCTCGCTGTAGCCGGCGCTGCGGACTTCGTCCAGTTCGGCGGTAGTGACGTCGCCGGTGTGTTCATTGATGGCCCGGGCGAACTTCACGGCGGCAGCGGCCCTGGCATCCTGGCTGGTGCCGGCACGGTTGGCTTCGATCTCGTCGCCGTTGAGGCCGGCCTTGCGACCGATCGCGGTGTGGGCCGACAGGCAGTATTCGCAGGCGTTCCGTTGTGCCAGCGCAAGGGCGATGCGTTCGCGGGTCTGCTGGTCGAGGCTGCCGCCGTTGGCGATGCCGTGCAGGCCGAGGAATGCCTTGAGGGCATCCGGCGAGTTGGCGAACACCTTGAGAAAGTTCGGGACGATGCCGAGCTGCGACTGGATCGCGTCGAAAAGCGCCTTTTGTTCGGCGTTAGCGGTTTCGTGGGTGACGACGTTGATGCGGGCCATGATATTTCTCCTTAGTGTGATGTCGGGGTTGGGGTCGCTGTGTTGCCGACGGTCGCCACTTTGCCGAAGATGATTCAAAACAAGAATACTCGTACAATGCAATTCATTATTTCGATTGGCGCAATAATCATGAACCGCTTCCACCTGATGAACGTCTTTGTCGCCGTTGCCGAAGCCGAAAGTTTTGCCGGCGGGGCACGGCGCCTGAAGATGTCGCCGCCCGCAGTGACGCGTGCCGTGGTGGCACTGGAAGAACGGCTGGGGGTGCGTTTGCTCACGCGCACCACGCGCGTCGTGCGCGTGACCGAAGCCGGGGCGCGCTACCTTGAGGACGTGCGCCGCATCATGATCGAGATGGAAGAGGCCGATGCTGCCGCAGCGGGCATCAATGCGACACCGCGCGGGCAGTTGGCGGTCACGGCACCGGTGCTGTTTGGCAAGCTGTGCGTGATGCCGATCATTACCGAGTATCAATCGGCCTTCGAGCAGACGACGGTGTCGGCTCTGTTTGTTGATCGTGTCGTGAACTTGGTTGATGAGGGCATGGATGTTGGCATTCGCATCGGCCATCTGCCGGATTCGTCACTGCGCGCCATCCGCGTCGGGCGTGTGCGTCGGGTCGTGGTCGGTGCATCAGCCTATCTCGAAAAACATGGAATTCCCCAGACACCGGATGATTTGGCACAACATCGCCTCGTTGCGTCGAGCGGACTCTCGCCGACGAACGACTGGATTTTTCAGTCGGCCGGCGAAAAACAAACACTGCGCATCCAGCCGCGCATTGTTGTGAATACCAATGACGGAGCGCTGGAGGCCGCGCGTCAAGGCTATGGATTGACGCGCCTGCTGTCCTATCAAGTGGCGCCGCAACTCGATTCGGGTGAACTGAAAACCGTTCTCGGAGACTACGAAGGGGCCGACCTGCCGGTGCATGTCATTCACAATGAAGGGCGTCACAGGTCAGCGAAGATTCGCGGTTTCGTCGATCTCGCGGTCGTGCGACTGCGTGCGGACAAGGCGCTGAACTAGGGCCGTTTATTTTGTGGCAGCCGTTCACAGGCGGCAAGGTCGCTTACCAGTATTTCGGGTAGCGGCTTGCACGCGTCGCATTGTTGTAAAGCAGTGCGACGGCAATCAGCAGACATGCTCCGGCCAGCGTTGGGAACAGCAGGAATCCCCACTCTGGCTGGGCCAGAAAGATGATTACGGGATTCGAGCCGGCGGGCGGATGGACGGTGCGGGTGAGCATCATGAGCGCAATGGCGGTGCCGACGGCACCTGCCACCGTCCACCAGTGCGGGCCCAGCAGCGCCATGAACGCCAACCCTGTTGCGGAACTGATCAGGTGGCCGAACAGCACATTCCTGGGCTGCGAGAACGGCACCTCCGGATAGCCGAATACCAGAACACATGATGCGCCGAACGAACCGAGCAGCAATGTGGCGGCGTACACGTCCGAAGATACGGCTAGGACGGCGATCGCCAGAAAACCACCCAGCCACGCAAGGGCGACAGCTTGCAGACCGGCTCTCGGCGGCAACGGCATGTCGTCTCCCCGCAACTTTCGCAAGAATATGAACATATGTTTTCCTTTCCCGTTGCAATCCGCAACGCTTGTCACCGTGAGCAAGGCGCGCGAATCTGCCTAGCGTTCAATTGCGACCGGCAATCACACCGCCGTCGACATCCCAGATTGCACCAGTCACCCAACTTGCATCATCACCGAGCAGGAAGTCGATGGTTTTTGCCACGTCTTCGGGCGTGCCTATCCTTCCAATCGGGTGGAAGCCGTTGAACGAAGCAAGTGTTTCGTCAATCTTGCCCGGATCAATGAATGAGTTGTAAATAGGCGTATTTACCACCGCCGGCGAAACTGCGTTCACACGAATTTTGTGGTCGGCCAACTCCATCGCCATGTGCTGCGTGAGCGCGTGTAATCCGGCTTTCGCCATCGAGTATGCAGAGGATGGCGTGGCCTTGATCGCTTGCTTGGCCCACATCGATCCTATATGCACGATCGAACCGCCGCCGTTTGCCTTCATGTTTTTTGCCACTGCCTGCGAAATGAAGAAGGCGGCGCGATTCAAACCCAGGTAGGTGTCATAGTCCCGATGGGTATGCTCAAGAAATGAGGTCGGCTTGAAGTAGCCCGCTGCGTTAACCAGGTATTTGATATGACGGCCATGGTTTTTGGCGAGCGTGACAATACGCTGCACATCATCCTGTTCGTACAGGTTGGCTTGAATGGTTTCAACACTGCCGGATGCGGCAAGCTCACGCTTTGCCGATGCCAGCTTTTCCAATGAACTGCCGACAATGACGGTTGCAATGTCGCGTTCCAGCAATAGCCTCGCGGTTGCAAGACCCATTCCGCTTGATCCGCCTATGATCAAGGCCGTAGCGTGATTGATGTTTTTCATGAGGCTACCTTTCTGAAATATTTTCCGGTTGTAAGCAACTGGAAGTGTTGCGGGGATTCATTCTTGGGCGATGGGTGATTTGCCTCCATGACCGATAGCACGGAATTTGTGCTCAATCGTCCAGAAGTGCCTTGCCCGGGCTCGCCATGCCTTGATGGTCGGGATGTATATCCAATTGTCCGGAACGTCGATTAACGCGGAATGGAAATTAAAAAAGCCGGGAACCATGACGTTCCCGGCTTGCAATCAGATCAGGCAAATCACTTGCTGCTACCGATCTTTTCCACGGCCTGCCGGGTGCTCCAGTTGGCGTTGGCGATGTAACGGAAGTTAACCAGCGCTGCCTGATACCCGTCGCCTTCGGGTACTTGAGCCGCCGCCGTGGCATCCGTTACCACTGTGACCTCGAATCCCTGTTCCATCAATTCGCGCAGGTGAGATTCGGTGCAAAGATTGGCTGACATGCCGGCCAGGATGACCTTGTCGATGCCGCGCTTGCGCAGTTGCAGCACCAGATCGTTGGTCTCGGGGCCGTAGAGTTTGTGCGGGCTGGTCACCACAGTCTTGCCGTCTTCGATATACGGCTTGTATTGCTTCAGCCAGTCCGCGCCGGAATCCTTGAAGCCTTCCGTGGTCAACTCGCCCTTGCGGTCGAACATGCCTATCTTGTGCATCAGCGCTTCCAGCGCGCCTTCGAATTTCCATTGATGGTCGTGCTCGTAGTAATAGTGCGGCGATACGAATACCGGCATACCCTTGGCTTTGGCCGCCTTGAACAGTTGCTCGATGTGCTCGACCGTCCCGTTTTTCTCCACGCTCTTGCCGACCACGCCCCAAGCCACGCCTTTGGGGCTGAGGAAGTCGTTCTGCGGATCGGTGATCACCAGTGCGGTGCGTTCCAGGTCGATGGTCATGCCGGGATTCGGCAGGTCTGCCCATGCGTTGAGGGAAAGGGTGGTCAGCAAGGCGATGGCCGCGAGCGACCCCGCTGCGGTAAACGATTTGGATTTCATGATGGCTCCTGAGTGGTTGGGGCAACGGGAATGTTGCCTCAACGCATTGTCAGGAACAGAGCCTCTTGCCTCCATGATTGCGGAGCCGCAATTTATGTTCGATTGTCCAGACACTCAAATGCTGTCATTCCGGCCTGCGCCGGTATGCCGGTGCAATGGGGGCGCACAATCAATTGCCGCGAAGTTTCCCCGGGGGAATGCCGACGACCCGCTTGAACGCCTTACGGAACGCGGCCTCCGACTCGTAACCGCAACGCAAGGCCACGTCCAGCATGTTGGCATTATCGTCGGCGAGCAGGCCGACGGCCAGTTGCATGCGCCACGCCGTCACGAACTCCATCGGCGGCATTTTGACCATCCCGGTGAAACGCTCCGAGAATGCGGAGCGCGACTGGCAGGCGAGACCGGCCATGCGTTCCACCGTCCAGGCTTCGGCAGGCGCGTCGATGAAAGCCGAGACGGCGCTGCGCAAATGTTGGTCCGATAAAGCGGTCAGCAGGGGCGACAGCTTCGGTTCGAAATGCAGGGCATGGCGGATGATGTAGAGGAACAGGATGTCGGACATCCGGTCGAGGACTGCCGTCACGCCGAGTTCGTTACGGCTGGCTTCTTCGGTCATGCGTTCGATCAGGTTCCGCATCGCTAGCCCGACCGGGCTTTGTCCGGGACGGATCAGCATGAAGTCGGGGAACGAGGCGAGCAGCAGGCGGCGGATATGCGCGGGCAGTTTCAGATGCCCGCATAGCAGGCCGGTTCCGGGAGCCTCGGCATTCAAGGGGGCGGGACGGCTGTAATCGAAAGGGGTAGGCGGAATCTGCGGCTGCCCGCTGAACGCATGCGCCGCATCGTGCGGGAAGAACGCGATATCCCCGGTCTGCATCCGTATCGGATCGGCCTGATTCGGCATATGCACCCAAGCCTCGCCGTTGCAGACCAGATGGAAGGTGATGGCATCGCTGCCACCGGGCGTGGACATGTGCCAGGCGTCGCACAACTGGCCGACGTAATAGACTTCCGCGCCGAGATGGATGCGGCGCAGGAAATCGTTGAGATGCTGCGCGGGGATGGACTGGTGCATCGTTACAGCTTGCGCGCCCATTCCTGCCCGGCCTTGCGCAGGAAGGCGAGCTGTTTATCGAAATTGCGGCAGCCACGGCACATCATCAGATGCAGGCGCACCGCCAGCCTTTCGCGCAGCGTGGCCGGGCGGTCGAGCACCTGGGAGAGCAGTTCGGTGTTCTGTTTGCAGTTCAGCATGGTCATCCGGCCTTTCCAAACCAGTTGAGGTCGAGGCATTCGCGCAGCGCGAGCCGGGCGCGGTGCAGCAGCACCCAGCAGTTAGTCGTGGAAATAACCAGTTCCTGACAGATTTCTGCGGAGGACATGTCCATGAACTCGCGCATCATGAAGGCGCGCGCCGTCTTGACCGGCATGCGCTGGCAGCATTGTTCGAATATCTCCCAGAAACGCGCGTTCTCCAGGGATTTTTCCGGGTCGCCCCATTCGCGCGGCGGTGTCGCCCAGTGGCCGTCTTGCTGGAACAGACTGTCCAGCAGCTCATCGGGATCTTCGCCCTCGGCGACCGGCAGTTCCGCTTCGCGCGAGCGCTTGCGCAGGACGTCCAGTATTTTGTGCTTGAGGATGCCGACCAGCCAGGTGCGCGGGGAAGATTGCGCGGAGAACTTGGCGCGCCCCTCGATTGCGGCGACCAGGGTTTCCTGCACCACATCCTCCGCCAGATGCGGGTCGCGCAGTTGCAGGATGGCATAGCGCAGCAGATAGCTGCGGTGCTGCTGCAATTCTTCCGGGTCGATCGCGCCGCCTGACATTCCAGCTCCGTTTGCATCGGGTTTTGTTGTGGCGGATAGTAGCACTGTGACAGGTATGCGGGTGAGCCGGGTCATGTAAGGAACGTATCAGGATTGCGACTAACTAACATGGTTACATGGCGGATAGGTTTAGGAGGCGATCATGGCTGAAAAAGAATCCTTGTTGAATACCCTGCTCGGTCTGGCGATGATCGTCGAGGCGCGCGATCCCTACACCGGCGGACACCTGTGGCGCGTTTCGCAATTTGCCAGATTGCTCGCGAACGAGGCCGGGTTGTCGCGCCGCGATGGTGCGCTGTGCGAGATCGGCGGTTTTCTGCACGATCTCGGCAAGGTCGGTGTGCCCGATGCCGTCCTCAACAAACCGGGCCGTTTGACGGATGCCGAGTATGACGTGATCAAGACCCACCCATCGGTGGGCGGGCATCTGCTGGCCAATCATCCGCTTGCGGAACTGGCGATGGAAGCGGTGACCGGGCATCACGAGCGGCCCGACGGCAAAGGCTATCCGAACGGCATCGCGGGCGAAGTCATTCCCGAAGTCGCGCGCATCGTCAGCATCGCCGATGCTTTCGATGCCATGACCAGCACGCGCCCCTACCGGAAGGGCATGCCCATCGGCACGGCGATCACCATTATCGGGGACGAACTGGGCCGGCAATTCGATGCGCAACTGGGACGGCAATTCCTGTTGTTGGGCGCTTCCGAACAGGTGGCGCACATCGTCGGGCACAGCGAGCCGGGTATCCCGCTGCTGCCTTGTCCCGCGTGCGCGGCGCCCATAGTCGTGCGCAGCGCACAGCATGACGGAGACCATGTGTACTGCCGCGCCTGCGGCGGCGAAGCGCGCCTGCACAGGCAAGCGGACGGTCTGCAACTGGAGATGACCGGAGTAAGGGGGGATGCCGCTGCGCTCGCGCCGGACAGCGATACCGACCTGATCGGCGCCATGGTTGCAGACATTGCACCGCTGGTGCTGTGAAAGCGGATGCGGCGGCGCTGGCGTGACAGGTGTGGGCAGCCGGTCAGCGCGCGGCAAAGCCGGGTGGGATGTAAGAAATGACATGCGGTCTGCGACTAATCCACATCACCGCATAGCAGACAAGGAGAACGATCATGAAACGTCGCACATTTCTAAATCGACTGGCTGGTGTGTCGCTGTTGCTGCTGATGCCGGCCTTGGCAAAAGGAGAGCGCATGATGAAGACGCTGACCAAAACCCGTTCGGAATGGCGCGCGCTGTTGCCTGCCGACCGTTATGCCATCCTGTTCGAGGAGGGTACCGAGCGCGCGCACAGCAGCCCGCTGGATCAGGAGAAACGCAACGGCACCTTCGTTTGTGCCGCCTGTTTCCTGCCGCTGTTCTCCTCGGCGCACAAATACGACAGCGGCACGGGCTGGCCGAGTTTCTGGCAACCCCTGCCGGAGGCCGTCGCCACCAGGACCGATTACAAGCTGATCTGGCCGCGCACCGAATACCACTGCGTCCGTTGCGGCGGGCATCAGGGTCATATATTTGATGATGGCCCGAAGCCGACCGGTTTGCGCTATTGCAACAACGGGCTGGCGCTGGAATTCGTGCCGCAGGGAACGGCCTTGCCGGAGCTGCGATCATGAAGCGGCTATTGTTAGCGGGGGTGTTGTTGCTGTGCGCGGCAGCGGCCAATGCCGAAACGAAAACGGCGATCTTCGCCGGCGGCTGTTTCTGGTGCATCGAGGCGGACTTCGAGAAGCTGTCCGGCGTGATCGCGGTCGAGTCGGGATACATCGGCGGTAAGTCGCCCGACCCGACTTACGAGCAGGTGAGCCGGGGCGGGACGGGACATACGGAAGCGGTGCGCGTGCAATATGACCCGCAACGGGTCGGCTACGACAAGTTGTTGGACTACTTCTGGCGGCACATCGATCCGACGGTGAAAGACCGGCAGTTCTGCGATGCCGGGTCGCAATACCGCAGCGGCATCTATTATCAGGATGCCGAGGAAGAGAAACAGGCGCGCGCCAGCAAGGCAGCGCTGGAAAAGAGCGGCCGCTTCGCCCGCATCCATACCGAGATCGAAGCTGCCGGGGTGTTCTATCCTGCCGAGGAATATCATCAGGACTACTACAAGAAGAACCCGGTCCGCTACAACTACTACCGCTACGGTTGCGGACGCGATGCGCGGGTGAAATCGCTGTGGGGCGACGGGCATTGAGTCGTTGTTCGAACCTGCGCACAGTGCAGATGAAGGAGTGTGAAATGGAAGCGAAACATCTCAGCCGGTTCATCATCATGGTGCTCGCGCTGTTTGCCGCGCCGTTCGTGCAGGCCGCACCGCAGATGGTCGAACTGACCCAGGTGCCGTGCCAGTTCCTCGAGAGCGAACATGGCATCGATCAGGGCTTCAAGTCCGCGAAGATACAGGATTGCGAAGCGATCAACGCCAGGACCGGCGATGAGCGGCTGGCGCGCGCGGTGGTGCTCAAATTGAAACCGGGCAAGACCGTGTTCCGCGTCACCAACAGGAATGTCCCCTACGAACTAGGCTTCTGGCTGCGTGGCGCAACGCTCATCAGCCGCACCACGTTGCCGAGTGTTTCCGGCGGCGGTCTATCCACCGGCAAGACGCAGGACTACATCATCGACCTGAAGCCGGGCGAATACGTCTATTCCTGTCCGCTCAATCCGACACCGGACTATCGGTTGGTGGTCGAGTAAAATTGTTGGCGCTTCCATTCCAGGTATCTCGCAGAAGAACGACACAATCCGCCATGTTTTTGTAAGAATCCGTTCCATGTGCCGACCTATGTATCAGAGGCATCAAAATCCAGAGGAACGCCATGCACGCCACATTACCATTGCTCCAGGCTACCGAATTCCCCGCCATCCGCCGTGGCGCGCTGGAAATCCTGCAAGTCAACCTGGGCTATCGCTGCAACCAGACATGCCTGCATTGCCACGTCAATGCGGGGCCGAACCGCACCGAGATGATGGATGCCGAAACGCTGGCGCTGATCCCGCAGGTGCTGGCGGCGCGCAAGCTGCACACGCTGGATTTGACCGGCGGCGCGCCGGAACTGCACGAGGGTTTCCGCGAGCTGGTGCGCGCCGCGCTGGCGCAGGGATGCAGGGTGATCGACCGCTGCAATCTGACGGTCTTGTTCGAGCCGGGACAGGAAGATTTGGCGGAGTTTCTCGCTGCGCAACAGGTAGAGATCGTCGCCTCATTGCCGTGCTATTCGCTGGACAATGTGGATAAGCAGCGCGGCAAAGGCGCATTCGACAAGAGCATCCTCGCCTTGCAAAAACTCAATGCGCTGGGCTATGGCCAGCCGGACAGCGGGCTGACGCTGAATCTGGTGTTTAACCCGCAGGGCGCTGCGCTGCCGCCGGACCAGTCCGCGCTGCAAGCGGATTACCGGCGCGAGCTGTTCGATCATTTCGGCATCCGCTTCAACCAGTTGCTGGTGATAGCGAATATGCCGATCCAGCGCTTCGGTTCGATGCTGATCTCCAAGAACCAGTTCAACGACTACATGCGCCTGCTGCACGAGAATTTTACCGCCACCAATCTCGCTACAGTGATGTGCCGCAATCTGGTCAGCGTGGACTGGCAGGGTTATTTGTACGACTGCGATTTCAATCAGCAACTCGGGTTGGCGTTGCCTGGAGCAGGACGACCACATCTGCGCGATCTGTTGCAACAGGACATCGAAGGGCAAGCCATTCGCGTCGCGGATCATTGCTACGGCTGCACCGCCGGGCAGGGCAGCAGTTGCGGCGGTGCGCTATCATGAAACGCGCCGCGCTCCTGCTGCTGATAGCCGTGCTGGCGGCGGCGTTCTTCGCCTTCGATCTGCACCACTACCTGACGCTGGAAGCCTTGCAGGAAAAACGCGAGGAATTTGCCGCGCTGAAAGCGCAGTCGCCCTGGCTGGTCGCGGGCGTCGCCTTCGCCGGTTATGTGCTGGTCACCGCGCTGTCGCTGCCGGGTGCCGCAGTGATGTCGCTGGCGATAGGCGCGCTGTTCGGGTTGCTATGGGGCACGTTGCTGGTGTCGTTCGCCTCCAGCATCGGCGCGACGCTGGCGTTTCTGGTCTCGCGCTACCTGTTGCGCGATGCCGTGCAGCAGCGCTTCGGCGACAAACTGAAAGCCATCAACGACGGCATCGCGAAAGATGGTGTGCTGTATCTGTTCATGCTGCGGTTGGTGCCGGCGTTCCCGTTCTTCCTCATCAACCTGCTGATGGGGCTGACGCCGATGCGCGCGCGCACCTTCTACTGGGTGAGCCAGGTCGGTATGCTGGCGGGCACGCTTGTGTTCGTGAATGCGGGCACGCAACTGGCACAGTTGCAAAGTCTGTCCGGCATCCTCTCGCCGGGTCTGCTGTTCTCGTTTGTCTTGCTCGGAGTATTTCCCATGATCGCCAATAAATTCATCCGCTGGCTGCAACGCCGCCGCGTGTATGCCAAGTGGCAACGCCCCGCCAGATTCGACCGCAACCTGATCGTCATCGGCGGCGGCGCGGCGGGGCTGGTGTCGGCCTATATCGCGGCGGCGGTGAAAGCCAAAG